>CAMFCQ010000004.1 GCA_945948915.1 uncultured Clostridia bacterium
TCGTCCCTTTTGCGGACGAGGCTTTTTTCTTTTGAATGAAGGAGGGCTAAATTCAACATGGATATGCAAGAACAACTGCGAAGAATCCAGGAAGACGCACAGGCGCAGCTGGCGCAGATCAGCGAAAAAGCGGGTCTTGACGCGCTGAAGCTCAAGCTGCTGGGCAAGAAGGGCGAGCTGACGCTGCTTCGTCGCTCGATGGGCCAGCTCCCGGCAGAGGATCGCCCCAAGGCCGGCCAGATGATCAACGATGTGGTTGCTGCGCTGACCGAGAAGATGGACGCGCTGGACGCCCGGCTCAAGCAGCGCGAGCAGGAAAAGAAGCTCGCCCGCGAGGCGATTGACGTGACGGAACCGCGCAAGCACAGGCCCATCGGCATGCAGCACCCGATCTCGCTGGTGCAGGATCAGATGCTCAGCGTGTTCACCAGCATGGGCTTTGATGTCGTGGAAGGCCCGGAGGTTGAGTTCGATCTGTACAACTTCGAGCTGATGAACATCCCGAAGAACCACCCGGCACGCGATGCGCAGGATACGTTCTATATCGAAGACAACGTCGTGCTGCGCACGCATACCTCTCCGGTTCAGGCGCGCACGATGCTCACCCGCAAGCCGCCGATCCGCATTGTCTGTCCGGGCCGCGTGTACCGCGCGGACGAGGTGGACGCGACGCATTCCCCGGTGTTCCACCAGATGGAGGGTCTGGTCGTCGGCGAGGACGTCACGATGGCCGATCTGAAGGGCACGCTGGACGCGTTCGCGCAGAAGCTCTTCGGCGAGGACATGACCACGCGCTTCCGTCCTTCGTTCTTCCCGTTCACGGAGCCTTCCGCCGAGGTGGACCTCACCTGCGTAAACTGCCACGGCAAGGGCTGCCGCATCTGCAAGGGTACCGGCTGGATCGAGGTGCTCGGCGCGGGCATGGTCAATCCGAAGGTGCTGGAGATGTGCGGTATTGACAGCAAGAAGTACAGCGGCTTCGCGTTCGGCGTGGGCCTGGAGCGCATCGCCATGCTGCGCTACGGCATCACGGACATGCGTGCCCTGTTCGAAGGCGACGTGCGTTTCCTGTCCCAGTTCCGCGATGATTAAGGGTGGAGGAAGAATACAATGAAAGTACCGATGCAATGGCTGAAGCAGTATACCGACGTGCCGGTCTCTGCGCAGGCTTTCCAGGATGCGATGATCAATCACGGCACGGGCGTCGAGGGCCTGGAGGATCAAAATGAGGACGTGCAGAACGTCGTCGTGGGCAAGATCCTGTCCGTGCGCAAGCACGAAAACTCCGACCACATGGTCATCTGCTCCATTGATGTGGGCGAGGCGGAGCCGCTGCAGATCGTCACCGGCGCGCCGAATGTGAACGAGGGCGATCTGGTGCCGGTGGCCAAGGTGGGTGCCGTGCTGCCGGGCGGCATCAAGATCAAGAAGGGCAAGCTGCGCGGCGTGGATTCCTACGGCATGTGCTGCTCCGGACCGGAACTGAACGTGCCGGAATACCTGTATCCCTCCGTGGGCGACAAGGGCCTGCTGATCTTCCATGAGGATTACGCGCCGGGCACCGACGTGCGCTCCATCCTGGGCGTGGACGACACGATCGTCGATTTCGAGATCCTGGCGAACCGCCCGGACTGTCTGAGCGTCTGGGGTGTGGCCCGCGAGGCAGCCGCAACGCTGGGCACCACGTTCAACAAGCCGGAGATCAAGGTGGACACCGTCCCCGGCAGGATGAGCGACTTCGTGAAGATCGAGGTCAGGGACACCGACCTGTGCCCGCGCTACTGCGCCCGCGTGGTCAAGAACATCAAGATCGGCCCGTCTCCGATGTGGATGCGCAAGGCCCTGAATGCGGCCGGCGTGCGCGCCATCAACAATATCGTGGACATCACCAACTATGTGATGCTGGAGACCGGTCATCCGATGCACGCCTTCGACCTGGCAAAGGTCAAGGAGCAGCACGTGATCGTGCGCCGCGCGTATGAGGGCGAGAAGATCGTCACGCTGGACGGCAAGGAGCGCGATCTGACCACCGATATGCTGATGATCGCGGATCAGACCAACGCGACCGGTATTGCCGGCGTCATGGGCGGCGAGGAATCCGAGATCACCGAGGAGACCACGACGGTCATGTTCGAGATTGCTGCGTTTGACCGCAGCAACATCCGCCTGACCACCCGCGCGCTGGGCATGCGCACCGAGGCCTCCGGCCGCTTTGAGCGCGGCGTCTGCGCGGCGACCTGCCGCGAGGCGGCGGACCGCGCCTGCCAGCTGGTGAACATGCTGGGCTGCGGCGAGGTCATCGACGATGTGTATGACTGCTATCCGAATCCGAAGCCGCAGACCGTGGTGGAGGCCTCCGTGGCGCGCATCAACAGGCGCATCGGCATGGAGATCCCGGGTGAGGTGATGGCAAAAATCCTGAAGAGCCTGCACATGGACGTGACGCTTGACGGTGACAAGCTGACGGTCGTGGCGCCGGAGTACCGTGAGGACATCGAGGTAGAAGAGGATCTGTCCGAGGAAGTGCTGCGCATCTACGGCTATGAGCACATCCAGTCCACGCTGCTGCGCGGCGAGACCGCGCCGGGCACCCGCAATGCGCACATGCTGCTCTCCGACAAGGTCAGCCGCATCCTGGTGGGCATGGGCCTGTACGAGATCCGCAATTTCTCCTTCATCAGCCCGAAGCTGATTGACAAGCTGAACCTGGCCACGGATGATCCGCGCCGCACGATGCTGCAGCTGACCAACCCGCTGGGCGAGGATACCAGCGTCATGCGTTCCACGCTGGTGCCGTCCATGCTGGGCACGGTGTCCCTCAATCAGAGCCGCAACAACGACACCGCGATGCTTTATGAGATCTCTCCTGTCTTTGACATGACGAGCTACAAGCCGGGCGAGCTGCCGCACGAGCAGCCGACGCTGTGCATCGGCGCGTACGGCCCGGACGTCGATTTCTATCTCGTCCGCGATATCGTGCTGGATCTGCTGGAGCGCTTCGGTGTTAACTGCGACATCGTGCCGGGCGCGGAGCCGTATCATCATCCGGGCCGCGCAGCGAAGCTGATGACCGGCGGCAAGTGTCTGGCCAATGTTGCCGAGGTGCATCCGCAGGTGATGGCTGCGTTTGACATCACCAAGCGCACGGTGATCGCCGAGGTCAACCTGGAGCTGCTGGGCGAGCTGCGCACGCCGATGGGCCATGTGCGCGCGTTGCCGAAGTTCCCGGCTGTGACCCGTGATATCGCGCTGGTCATGGATGAGGCGACGACTGTGGGCAGCATCCTGACGAGCATCCGCAAGGCGGGCGGCGCGCTGCTGGAGAACGCGGAGATGTTTGACATCTACCGCGGCGCACAACTGGGCGAGGGCAAGAAGTCTGTCGCGTTCTCTCTGGCGTTCCGCAACGCCGAGCGCACGCTTTCTGACGACGACGTGAATCCGCTGATGAAGAAGATTCTCACCAGCTGCGAGGAGAACAACGGCGCCGTGCTGCGTCTGTAATCAAAATGCGAAAAAGGGGCGATTGGTTATGTTGGATGAGCGGATTTCCGCAAAGACAAAGCGTTTCGCGGTGCTTGGAGAGTCGCTTGGGCATACCTGGTCGCCCCAGATTCACAATTCTCTATTTGCTGTGGCGGGGATCGATGCGGTTTATCTGCCCATCACCGTACCCAGGGACAAGCTGCCTTCCGCTGTAGACGTGCTGCGCAGCTGCTTTGCCGGTTTTAATGTCACCATCCCGTACAAGGAGCAGATCATTCCGCTGCTGGACGAGGTGGACGATGCGGTTCGCGCATGCGGCGCGGTCAACACGGTGGAGAACCGCGGCGGTCGCCTGATCGGCCACATCACGGACGGACTGGGCATGCTGCGAGCCATTGAAGAGGGCGGCGTGAATACGCGGGATATCGATGTGCTGATACTGGGCGGAGGCGGCGCAGCGCGCGTGGCGGGCTATGAGTTCCTGACGCGTGGGTGCCGCGTGACATTTGCGGTACGCAGCGTTGAAAAGGGCCAGGCGCTTGCCCGGTCGCTGGCGGACACGCAGCGCGATGGCATGACGCGCCTGAACGTGTACCCGCTCGACGGCGTTCCCGGCGCTTATGATCTGCTGGTGAACTGTACGCCGGTTGGCATGTATCCCAATGTTTGCGAGCGCCAGGTCGACATCGAGGTCATCGCGCGGTGTCGGGCGGTCTTCGATGCGGTATATAATCCGCGCGTCACCGAGCTGCTCGATGTCGCCGGCACACTGCATATTCCGTGCATTGAAGGCCTGGGCATGCTGTTTTATCAGGCCGTGGAAGCGGAGCGGTTCTGGTTTGGCTCAGAAGACTTCTTGCCTGAGCGCGTGCAGCAGCAGATCTATCTGGAGCTCCTGGCGCAGATGGCGTAACGCACCGCGCACACAACGATACAAGAGGGGAGTCAATCATGAGGAAATGGCCCGTGATCGGGATTTCTGCCTCGCGCAGCGAGGAACAGCGTCGGCTGTCTTTGTCTGAAACCTATTTGAATGCGGTCAACCGCGCGGGCGGAATGCCGTTGGTGTTTCCCTCGTCCATCACGGACGAGGACGCCATCGACGAGATGCTCGATCTTGTTGACGGCGTGCTGCTGTCCGGCGGCATCGATGTTCACCCGCGCAACTTTGGCGAGGAGATTATGCCCGGATGCGGCGCGATCGATGAGACGCGCGACGCGTTTGAACTGACGCTGACGCGCAGGGCGATTGAGCGCGGCATGCCGGTACTCGGCATCTGCCGCGGCATTCAGGTGCTGGCCATCGCGCTGGGCGGCACCATTTTTCAGGACATTGAAAGCCAGCTGGGGATTTCTAACTCGGAGCATCGGCATGAGCCGATAGAGGATTACAAGCATGCGGTGCGCTTCAAGGAGGGCAGCCTGTTTGAGCGCATCACCGGCACGACGCTGATGCTGACCAACAGCATGCATCACCAGTCGGTCAAGGATGCGGGAGACAAGCTCATCATCGAGGGCATCACGATGGACGGCATCATCGAGGCGGTCAGCATGGCAGGCAACGAGGCGGTGCTTGGCGTGCAGTTTCATCCGGAATGCCTGGAGAGCTTCAGCGATCCTGCCGCAAGGATATTTACCTATTTTGTCGGAAAAGCGGCAGAATACAAGGCATAATCAGGAAGCATGCGTCTGCTCCGCAAGGGGCAGGCGCTTTTGCATGTCCGGCAGGGAAAACAGGCAAAATGCGCCGCATTTTCGTATTGTTTCCCTGAGGTTGAACTGCCACAAGGTTTTTGTTATAATGGACACAGAATTTCAAGGACAGGAGGCCGCAGACTGATGAAGCGACCGATTCGACATATGGTGATATGGATGCTGCTCGCCGTGCTGCTGGTTTCGTTCCCGGGCGTTCAGGCGGATGCGCAGATCGAGCCGACCGTTCGCGTGTGGCTGAGACGGCTGAAGGCGGAAGATTCTCTGCGCATTGCCGTGCAGGGCAGCTATATGCTGGCGGACGGCAGCATGACGTTCTCGGACGGCGCTCAGATGACGGTGGTGCTGCGCGGCAATCAGCTGGTGCTGCACACAGGTCAGATGGCCGTCGTCATGGGACCGGAGATGAAGCTGGTTCGCTGCGGGGACGAAGCGTCCAGCGCACTGCGCCTCAATGACAGCGACGGGCTGTACGAGGGCGATCTGGCACTGGACATTCGCGATGGTGTGATTCGTCCGATTCTGCACATCTACATCGAAGACTACCTCCTGGGCGTCGTTCCGTATGAGATGGGGGATTCCTTTCCGCTGGAGGCACTCAAGGCGCAGGCCATCGCGGCGCGCACCTATGCGCTGCAAAGAAGCGGCAGTTCAGGCGATTACGACGTGGAGGACACGACAAACGATCAGGCCTATAAAGGCAGGTCATCGTCCCATCCGCTGTCCGAGCAGGCGGTTCGCGAGACGGAGGGACTCTGCGGCACCTACAAGGGCAAGCTCGCGGACTGCTATTATTCTGCCAGCAACGGCGGCCAGACGGAGCTGGGTCAGCACGTCTGGCCCACGGACGACCAGGACGCGTACGGCTACATGGATATGCGGGACGACCCGTACGATCTGGAAAACGACGCAAGCGTCGTCAAGCGGTTCACACTGAAGAAGAAGCCAGGAGAAAGCGGCGTGGGTACGGCGCTGCACAGTGCGCTGGTTGCGGCGATGGAGGAGCAGCTTGCCGCACTGGGGGTGGAGGCGGACGACAGCCTGATTCGCTTTGATGAAATTGTGCGTGTGGAGACAGCAGCGCCGAAGTTTGACGAGCCGTCCAGGCTGATGACGCAGCTTCGGTTTGAAGTGAAGATATCCGTGCGGGAGTACACGTTCCGTGATGATTCTGCGAAGGATACAGCAATGCAGGCGCTTTATGCGGCCGAGCCTGACGCCGACGCGACGCCGAGTCCGACGCCTGCACCGACGGCGACACCCGCGTATTCGCCGTACAGGAAGATCAAGGACACGCTGACGGTGACGCTTCCGATTTTCACAGACGCGGAAAAGGCGATGGGGCTGAGCATCAACGTCTATCAGAACGAACTGATTACGGTCTATGATATCGGCTCGGCGTTCATGTTTGAGTCGCGGCGGTTTGGTCATGGCGTGGGTATGTCCCAGCGCGGCGCGCAGCAGATGGCCGCCCAATACGGCATGACCTGCCAGCAGATTCTCGCGTTCTACTATCCCGGGCTGACCGTGATGAAGGCGAATGTGCAGAGAAACCCGCTTCCGACGGTGGACGCGCAGATGATGGCGACGCCTGCGCCGACGCCCAGTCCTACGCCCAGACCGACGCTGATGCCGGTAACCGCTGACAAGCTGCCCAAGGGCGCGTATGTGGCGGTGGTCAGCAACATCAGCGAGGACTCGTCCCTGAACCTGCGCCAGTCACCCAGCCTGTCCTCCGATGTCCTGCGCAGGCTGTACAAGGATCAGAAGCTGATCGTCCTCAAGACGAGCAAGGACGGCTGGTCGCATGTTAAAACAGATGTTGTGGAGGGATATGTTCGCAGCGAATACCTCCAGACGGCGGAAGAGTGACAAAGACTGACAGGATGCTGTCAGATTGCAGCAGGAATGGCCGGACGAACGGCACGTTTTAGGTAAATTATTCACAAATTGCTTTTTATTCCTAAAAACAATGGGGAAAGACTTGAAAACCATCCAGATTTTGAGTACAATATAGTAGGGAATGACCCATGACTATACTATTGGCAAACAGAATTAGGAGGAGATTTCCAATGGTTAAGGTTGCGATTAATGGTTTCGGTCGTATCGGCCGTCTGGCTTTCCGTCAGATGTTTGACGCTGAGGGCTATGAGGTTGTTGCGATCAACGATCTGACCAGCCCGAAGATGCTGGCTCACCTGCTCAAGTATGATACCGCTCAGGGTCCGTACGTCCACAAGGATACCGTTTCCTACAAGGAGCCGGTGTTCGAAGAGGATGGCAAGACCGTGAAGGTTCCGGGCTCCATCACCGTGTGCGGCAAGGAGATCACCATCTATGCGAAGCCGAAGGCGAACGAGCTGCCGTGGGGCGAGCTGGATGTTGACGTTGTGCTCGAGTGCACCGGCTTCTATACCAGCAAGGCCAAGGCCCAGGCTCACCTCGATGCCGGCGCCAAGAAGGTCGTCATCTCCGCTCCGGCCGGCAACGACCTGCCGACCATCGTGTTCTCCGTCAACGAGAACAAGCTGACCGCTGAGGACAAGATCATCTCCGCGGCTTCCTGCACCACCAACTGCCTGGCCCCGATGGCGAAGGCTCTGAACGACAAGTATCCGATCCAGTCCGGCATCATGACCACCGTGCATGCGTACACCGGCGATCAGATGATCCTCGACGGCCCGCATCGCAAGGGCGATCTGCGCCGTGCCCGCGCTGGCGCGCAGAACATCGTTCCGAACAGCACCGGCGCTGCGAAGGCGATCGGCCTGGTTATCCCGGAGCTCAACGGCAAGCTGATCGGCTCTGCTCAGCGCGTTCCGGTCCCGACCGGCTCCACCACCATCCTCGTGGCGGTTGTCAAGGGCAAGGATGTCACCGTTGATTCCATCAACGAGGCGATGAAGGCTAAGGCCTCTGCGTCCTTCGGCTACAACACCGATGCGATCGTCTCTTCTGACGTCATCGGCATGACCTATGGCTCTCTGTTCGACGCGACCCAGACCATGGTCACCAAGATCGACGACGAGACCGCGCAGGTTCAGGTTGTGTCCTGGTACGACAACGAGAACAGCTACACCTCTCAGATGGTCCGCACCATCAAGTACTTCGCGGAGCTCGGCTAATTCATCGGCTTTGCGAGGTCAGGCGCTGTGCTGATCCTTGCGTACACTGAAAATGTCGTTTGACTTTTCGCCTTCTTTCTTCCTAAAAGGGAGAAAGAAGGTTTTTTTGTTTGCCCTGAAAGGTGTAAAGCAGTTTTTCGCTAGGCATTTGGGGCAGAATATGCTATAATGAATTGCTATGTCAACTGAATTTGCAAATGCCGTTTTACAGGAGTGTATCAAGATGAAAGATCAAGTGGCCGTGCTGATCCCCTGCTACAATGAGAGCAAGACGATAGAAAAGGTTGTCAGGGATTTCCGTCGTGCGCTGCCCAGCGCTGCAATCTATGTATACGACAACAACTCATCTGATGGAACGGCGGAGATTGCGGCGCAGGCCGGCGCAATTGTGCGCAGGGAGCGCATGCAGGGCAAAGGCAACGTGATCCGCCGCATGTTCCGCGAAATCGATGCGGACTGCTATGTGATGGTGGACGGCGACGACACCTATCCGGCGGAGAATGCGCCGGAGCTGGTCCGCATGGTGCTTGAGGAGCAGGCGGACATGGTGGTTGGAGACCGCTTGTCCAGCACATATTTCACGGAGAATAAGCGTCCGTTCCACAATGTCGGCAACAGCCTGGTTCGTGCGAGCATCAATATGCTCTTCAGAAGCGAAATCAAGGACATCATGACCGGGTACCGCGCCTTCAGCTATGCCTTTGTCAAGACGTACCCGGTGCTCTCCAGAGGGTTTGAGATTGAGACAGACATGAGCATCCATGCGATCAACCGCAATATGCTGGTGCGCAACGTCATCATCGACTACCGTGATCGTCCGGACGGCAGCGTATCCAAGCTGAACACGTACTCTGACGGCGCGAAGGTGCTTCTGACGATTGCGCGCCTGTTCAAGAATTATCGCCCGTTTGCATTCTTCAGCGCCATCGCTCTTGTGCTGTCGCTGCTCTCTGCGGGCTTTATGATCCCGGTGATGTCCGAGTTTTTTGCGACCGGTCTGGTGCCGCGTTTCCCGACGCTGATTGTCTGTACAGTGACGCTGCTGGCAGCACTGCTGTTGTTTATCTCGGGCCTGATTCTCTCGACGCTGCAGGAAAAGGACAAGCGCGATTTTGAATTCCAGCTTCAGCTGGTCAGCGATCAGTACCGCAGGCTTTGCGAGCAGGAAGCCGGGCAGCCGATGTCTTCCGCTTCTTAAAGGAAAAAGGGGAGGGCAGATGGAAATCTGCCCTCTGCTTATGGAGATGGCATGGATGATGGATGAACGGACACTGCGCGCATGGGCGCAGGAGCTGGGCTTTGCAAAGGCAGCACTTTGTCCGGCGGAGAGTTTTGAGCGGGCACATCAGCTTGTCTGTGAGCAGATGCCGCTTGCGGAGAGAAAGCAGCTCCGGTTTTATCCCGGAGAGGATGATGCAAGAATCCGAAGCCTGGCAGTTCTGCTCTGGCCTTATCTGCCTGCCGCGATGACGCAGGGAGAGACGCTGTTTGTGGACAGCTATTATCCGGCGTCCAACGCGGCGTATCATGCGGCCAGGAGGCTGGAAGAGCGGCTGACTGCGGAGGGCTGCTTTGCCAGAGCAAACGTCTCTTATCCGGCCAAGGAGGCGGCCGTCCGCGCGGGGCTGGGGCGAATTGGCCGCAATTCGCTGCTGATCACGCCGGAATTCGGCACGCGCGTGGTCATCATTTTGATGGCAACAGACTTGAAAGCCAGCACAATGGAGACGGAGCGATGCAGAACGAACGAAGGGTGCATCGGCTGCGGGCGTTGCGCCGCAGCCTGCCCGTCAGGTGCGATCGATGCGCATGGCATGACCCACCCCGAGCGGTGCCTGCGCAATTTCATGATGGAGGGCAATGTGACGCCAGAGCCGCTGCGGCGAAAGATCGGCATGAGGCTGCTGGGGTGCGACATCTGTCAGCGTGTGTGCCCGATGCAGCCGGATATGCCGCAGGATGAAGCATCCGGCTTCAGCTTGGCGCAATTGGTGACAGACGATGCGGCGGCTTTCTCGGAGACGGTTTCGCGCCTGGGCGCGCTGATCGGGCGCAATGCCGCCAGGCCGCAGCGCGTGCGCGCGCAGGCATCGCTGCTTGCCGGCAACAGCGGCAGCGCGGCTTATCTGCCGGTTCTGCGCGAGTGGGCGCAGTCTCCTTTTGAGGCGGTGCGCGTGCACGCGCTCTGGGCGATGGAGCAGATCAAATTGGCAGGCGGCGGGGCTTGACCATAACGTGAAAACAGGATAAAATGTAGTGGATTTATCGTAGGGAGGAACTGCTTTGCTGAAGGAAAAAATCGACGGATTGCTGGACCGGGTGCAGAAGCCGGCCAGGTACATGGGCGGCGAAATGAACGCTGTGCTCAAGGATCCGAACAGCGTAGCGATCCGCTACGCGTTTGCGTTCCCGGACGTGTACGAGGTGGGCATGTCCCATCTGGGCTCCCGCATCCTGTATGATATCATCAATAAGCGGGAGGACGCGCTCTGCGAGCGTGTCTTTACGCCGTGGGTGGATATGGCGGACCTGATGCGCGAGGAGAACGTCCCGCTGTTCTCTCTGGAAACGCGCTCGCCGATCCGTAGCTTTGACATGCTGGGCATCACGCTGCAGTATGAGATGAGCTATACCAACATACTGGAGATTCTCGACCTGTCCGGCATTCCGCTGCACAGCGAGGATCGCACCTGGGATGACCCGATCGTCATCGCCGGCGGCCCGTGCGCGTTCAATCCCGAACCGCTGCATCGCTTTATCGACGCATTCTCTATCGGCGACGGCGAAATCAGCACGCTGGAGACCATCGACGTGGTCAAGGCGTGCAAGGCAGAGGGCGTGTCCCGTCAGGAATGCCTTCGCAGGCTCTCCAGGCTCCGCGGCGTCTACGTGCCCAGCCTCTACGAGGCGTCCTACAACGAGGACGGTACGCTGAAGGCCTTTGAGCCGACGGAAGAAGGCGTGCCGCGCACGGTCGTCAAGAACATGATTGCCGACCTTGACAAGGCCGAATACCCTGAGAGCGTCATCGTGCCGTTCATGGAGATCGTTCACGACCGCATCAACATCGAGGTGCTGCGCGGCTGCACGCGCGGCTGCCGCTTCTGCCAGGCAGGTATGATCTACCGCCCGGTGCGCGAGCGCAGCATGGAGCGCATTCTCGATTTGGCCAAGAAGCTGGTCGATGAAACGGGCTACGAGGAGATCACGCTGTCCTCCCTCTCCACGGGCGATTACACCTGTCTGCCGCAGCTGGCGCACGAGCTGATGGAGCGTTTTGCTGAAAAGCGTGTGGCGCTCTCGCTGCCGAGCCTGCGTCTGGACAGCAACCTCAAGCAGACGCTCGAGGAGACTCAGAAGGTGCGCAAGTCCAGCCTGACCTACGCGATGGAGGCCGGTACGCAGCGCCTGCGCGACGTCATCAACAAGGGCATCACGGAGGAGAACCTGATCTCGTCCGTCAGCGACGCGTTCGCAGGCGGATGGAGCAGCGTCAAGCTGTACTTCATGTTCGGTCTGCCGACGGAGACCTTTGAGGATCTGGACGGCATCGCAGATCTGGCCAATAAGGTTGTGCGCAAGTACTTTGAGACGCCAAAGCACATCCGCGCCAAGGGCTTGCGCGTCAACTGCAGCGCCTCCTGCTTTGTGCCCAAGCCGTTCACACCATTCCAGTGGGAGCCGCAGGACACGATCGAGCAGTTCGAGGAGAAGCAGAAGCATCTGTGCCATATCATGCACATCAAGGGCGTTGAGTTCAACTGGCACGAGCCGCAGGTTTCCTTCCTGGAGGCGGTGTTTGCCCGCGGCGACCGCCGCACGGCCGATGCGCTGGAAGCGGCCTGGAGATTGGGCTGTCGGTTTGACGGCTGGACGGATCAGTTCAAGTTTGACAAGTGGATGGAAGCCTTTGAGCAGACGGGCGTGAATCCCGAGTTCTACGCCAACCGCCGCCGTGAGAAGGACGAGCTGTTGCCCTGGGCGTTTATCGACGCGGGCGTGACGCAGCAGTACCTCTGGCGCGAACACGAGCGCGCCCTGCAGGCGCAGACGACGCCGGACTGCCGAAAGGGCTGCCAGGGCTGCGGACTCAAGCGATTTGAAGGAGCGTGTGAAGGACGATGAGAATGCTGCTGCAGTTTCAAAAGGGGGACATCGTCCGTCATCTGGGCCTGCTTGACCTTCAGCGCACCATGCAGCGCGCGCTGCGCAGGAGCAATCTGCCGGTTGCTTATTCCAAGGGCTTCAACCCGCACATGGTAATGTCCTTCGCATCGGCGCTGTCCTCCGGCATTGCGGGCGACGCGGAGCTGCTGGACGTATCCCTGTGCGGCGAGACGACGGAGGAGGAATGCCTGGCAGCGATGAACCGCGTGCTGCCGCCGGCCCTGCAGGCCTCCCGTGTGCGCCTGGTGGACGACCGCTTTCCGAAGGTCAGCGCGTCGCTGCGCACGGCGAGATACCGCATCACGCTGCGCGGCGGCGAGACGAAGAGAATCGTCGATGACGTGCCTGCATTCCTCGCTCAGGAGGAAATCATGGCGCTGCGCAAGACCAAGAAGAACGAGACGATGGTCAATATCCGTCCGATGATCCACGAGCTCACGGCGCAGGCGGGTGAGCAGGAGGATACGGCCGTGCTGACTGCGCGCGTTTCGTTTGTCGAGCAGGCGACGCTCAAGCCGGATCTGCTGATGGATGCGCTCTGCACGCATGCGCAGGCCGGGCTGCCCCGCTGTGAGATCCGCAGAACGCAGCTGTTGGGCGATGTGGGCGGTCAGCCCGTTGCGCTGATCGACATGTGATATGGTCAGAGAATTGATCATTGACGACGCGCCGGGATATCTGCGCGCGGCAGTCGTCGAAGATGGAAAGCTCAGCGAAATCCACGGAGAGAAGACAGGCAGTGCCGGAGAGACCGAAAGCGTGTTTTGCGGCCGGGTGCAGGCGATCAAGCCATCGCTCAAGGCGGCATTTGTGGACATCGGCACAGAGCTCAACGCCTTTCTCCCGCTCACGGATGACATGACGCTGCGCTGCGGCGATAGGGTGATCGTGCAGGGACAGGCCAAGCAAGCAACGGAGACAAAGGGCCTGCGCGTGACGACGAAGATCAACCTGGCGGGAAAATGGCTTGTGCTGGTTCCGGGGCAAAGCGGCGTGCACATTTCCAAGAAGGTGAAGGATCCGGCCCTGAGGGCGGCTCTTATGGACATCGCGCAGGGAATCTGCCCGGCAGGCTGCGGTCTGATCGTCCGAACGGCATCGGAGGGCGTCACGCAGCAGCTGCTTGTGGAAGAAGCGCGTTCGCTGCACGAGACCTGGCAGGAGATCAAGAGAAAAGCGGCGTGCATGACAAAGCCGGGGCTTCTGCATGGCAGGCTGCCGCTGCACATGCGCCTGATCCGTGATCTGCGGGAGCTCTCCAAGGTGGTCATCAGCAGCCAGGAGAGCTATGATGCGCTGATTACCGCGCAGCAGGAGCAGCAGATTGATAAGCAGACGAGGATTGAGCTGTTCCGCGAGGATCGCCAGCTCATCTTTGACGCCTATAGCATAGAAACGCAGATCGACAAGGCGCTTCGCAGGCGCGTCTGGCTGCCGTGCGGCGGTTATCTGATCTTTGATTTCTGCGAGGCGATGACGGTCATTGATGTCAACTCCGGCAAGATGATCCTGGGGCGCGATCTTGAGGAGACTGCGCTGCGTGTCAATCTGGAGGCTGCGGAGGAAATTGCCCGGCAGCTCAGGCTGCGCGACGTTGGCGGCATTGTGCTGGTGGACTTCATCGACATGCGCGGGGAGGAACAACGGCAGGCGCTGCTTTCACGCATGAAGGAGGCG
This sequence comes from uncultured Clostridia bacterium, assembly GCA_945948915.1. GTDB lineage: Bacteria > Bacillota > Clostridia > Christensenellales > Aristaeellaceae > Ventricola. The sequence goes on from CAMFCQ010000004.1 coordinate 14,169, forward strand.
CTCCTTTCGGATCGTGCGCAGACAAAGATAGAAGGCATCACGCGTCTGGGCCTGATGGAAATGACGCGAAAGCGCACGCATACGCAGCTGCACAAGGCGCTGCGCGCAGGCTGCAGCTACTGCTCAGGCGACGGGGAGGTGCTCTCCGGCGAGGAGGTAGCGCGCCGAGCGGTGCGGCAGATACGCAGGATGATGCTTGCCGGGCAGCGCGGTCCGTTTGTCATCAGGTGTTCGCCGTCTGCTGCACAGGCGCTGGAGTCGATGCCGAGTTTGGCGCCGGACGTGCAGATTTATGCGCAGGCCTCGCCCGGCAGGCATGCAGAGAGATTTGAAATCGAGCAAATCGGCACAGGCATTCCGATTCCCCGGGAAGCCCGGCCGCTTAAATGAGGGTTGATTGATGAAAAGACTGGAAGCCATCGAGCTGCCCGCAGAGGAGATCGCGCATCAGAAAGCGCTGATGCGCGAGTTTGCGGCGATTGAGCATCGCCCGCATACCTACTGTGTGGTCACCTACGGATGCCAGATGAACGCGCACGACAGCGAGAAGCTGGCCGGCATGCTGCAGGAAATGGGCATGACGGAAGCCGAGAGCCGAGAGACGGCAGATTTCGTGATCTTCAACACCTGCTGTGTGCGCGACAACGCTCAGCGCCGTGCGCTGGGTAATGTCACCTGGCTCAAAGAACTCAAGAAGACGAAACCGGAGATGATGGTCGCCGTCTGCGGCTGTATGATGCAGCAGAAGGGCATGGGCGAGCAGATTCTCAGGCAATATCCGTTTGTGGACGTGGCGTTCGGCACGCATAATTTGTATCGCTTTGCGCAGCTGATGCTGCAAGCGGTGAAGAATCGCCGCCGCGTAGTCGAGGTCATTCAGGAGGACGAAGGCAGCATCCCAGAGGATCTGCCGGTTCGCCGCAGCAGCCCGTATCACGCGTACATCACGATCATGTACGGCTGCAACAACTTCTGCTCCTACTGTATCGTGCCGTATGTGCGCGGCAGAGAGCGCTCCCGTGCGTCTGCGAGGATCATCGAGGAGGCACGTCAGCTCAAGGAAGACGGCGTCAAGGAGATCATGCTGCTGGGCCAGAACGTCAATTCCTACGGCCTTGATGTGGAAGGCGAACTGAGCTTTGCGCAGCTACTCGAAAGACTGGATGAAATCGGTATCGAGCGCATCCGCTTCATGACCTCCCATCCCAAGGATATCTCCGACGAGTTGATCGACGTGATCGCGAAGTCCAAACACATCTGCCATGCGCTGCACCTGCCCGTGCAGCACGGCAGCAGCCGCGTGCTTGCGTCCATGAACCGCAGGTACACGCGGGAGAAGTATCTTGCCCGCGTCGCTGCCATCCGCGAAAAGATCCCGGACATGAGCCTGACGACCGATCTGATCGTTGGCTATCCGGGCGAGACGGAGGAGGAATTTGAGGAAACCTGCTCGCTGGTCAACGAAGTGGGCTACGACAGCGCCTTCACGTTCATCTATTCTCCGCGCATCGGCACCCGCGCTGCGGACATGCCGGATCAGATTCCCGAGGATGTTTCCTCGCGCAGAATCCAAAAGCTTATCGCCATCCAGAAGGAGAACACCCGCAGAAACTATGCCGCCTACATCGGCCAGGTGCACAGCGTGCTGGTCGAGGAGGCGTCCAAGCGGGATGAAAACCAGATGGCCGGCAAGAATGAGTACAACATCACCGTCAATTTCCCGGGCAACAACGACCTGATCGGCAGGATTGTCCGGGTGAAGATCACCTCCGCGGGCGAAAGCACGCTGCGCGGCGAAATGATCGATTGAAATGCAACTGCTGACACTGCAACAAGAACGAAACAGGAGGAGTTTTCAATGAGCAAGGTTACCGATTGCGCCCGCGCGCTGGGCGAGGCGATTGTCGCTTCTGAGGAGTACAAGAACATGCAGGTTACCGAGAGCGCTGCGATGAGCGATCCGGCCGTGGCTGACCTGATGGCCCGTTACATGGAGGTCAAGAACACGCTGGGCGAGGTCATGTGCCAGCCCGACGCCGACGCCAACCTGATTTCCCAGTATGGTCAGGAGATGGACGAGATTCAGCAGCAGCTGACCGCGATGCCGGCTGTTGATGCGATGACCACAGCCCGTCAGAAGTTCTCCGAGATGATGAACCAGGTGAACAGCGTGCTGGAGTACATCATCACCGGCGAGCTGCCGCAGCAAGGCGGCTGCTCCGGCAACTGCAGCGGCTGCTCCGGCTGCCACTGAGCGGTTTTCCATTTTCCTACACGGAGGCTGAAACATGGCGAAGATGACCCCCATGATGCGCCAGTATCTGGACATGAAGGACAAGTACCCGGGTATGATTCTGTTCTTCCGGCTTGGCGACTTCTACGAGATGTTCTTTGAGGACGCCAAGCTCGTTTCCCGGGAGCTAGAGCTGACGCTGACGGGGAAAAGCTGCGGACTGGATGAGCGCGCGCCGATGTGCGGTGTGCCGTTTCACAGTGCAGAGACGTATATCAACCGCCTGATCGAGAAGGGCTATAAGGTCGCCATCTGCGAACAGATGGAGGACCCTGCGACGACCAAGGGTCTGGTCAAGCGGGACGTCATCCGTGTGGTGACGCCAGGAACGGTCATTGAGCAGTCCATGCTCGAGGACCGCCGCAACAGCTACCTGCTGTCCGTCTGCATGGACGGCAGCAAGGCAGGACTGGCCTTTGCCGACGTTTCGACGGGCGAATTCAGCGTCTATGAGATCGACAAGGCAAGCGTTCGCCTGCAGGACGAGCTGGCGCGCATTACGCCCAAGGAGATCATCGCCAACAGTGAACTGCCGGCCGGGGCTACGTCCCTGCTTTACAGCATCGAAAACAGCGTGAATTTCCAATTTGTCAAGGCCAGGAACGCGCTGATGGAGCATTTCAAGGTGCAGTCTCTGGAAGCGCTTGGCCTGGACGGGCTGAAGCTGGGCGTTCGTGCGGCGGGCGCGCTGATGAAGTACCTGCAGGAGACGCAGAAGAATGCGCTGGAGCACATTACCAGCATCTCCCAGTACCATGACAAGCGGTTCATGATGCTCGACCACACGGCGCGGCGCAACCTGGAGCTGACGGAAACCATGCGCTCGCGGTCTAAGCAGGGGACGCTGCTCGGCGTACTGGATTACACCTGCACGGCGATGGGCGGCCGCATGCTGCGCAGCTTTATCGAGCAGCCGCTGGCGGTAAAAGAGGACATCGACCGCAGACTTGATGCGGTGGAGATGCTGCAAAGATCGGACATGACCGCCGATTTGCTTCGCGAGGAGCTGACGCAGGTCTATGACGTGGAGCGCCTGCTCAGCCGCATTTCCTATCGGAGCATCAACGCCAAGGATTGTCTGGCGCTGCGCGACTCGCTGTCGCATGTGCCGGCGATCCATGAAGCGGTCAGGAGTCTGGATCCCACGGGCATGCTCGGCGAGCTGCTTGACCAGCTGACGCCGCTTGACGATGTGGTGGATCTGCTTACCAGGGCGATCAATCCGGACGCGCCGATGCTCATGAGCGATGGTCACTTCATTCGCGACGGCTACAATGCTGAGCTGGACAAGCTGCGCGAGGCCTCTGCGCACGGCAAGCAGTGGATTGCTGACCTGGAGGCGAAGGAACGCGAGCTGACCAAGATCAAAAACCTGAAGATTCAGTACAACAAGGTCTTCGGCTACTACATCGAGGTCACCAAGTCGAATTACGATCAGGTGCCGTACCGCTATACCCGCAAGCAGACGCTGGCCAACTGCGAGCGCTACATGACCCCTGAGCTGCACGAGATTGAGGAGACCGTTCTGGGCGCGCAGGAGAAATCTGTTCGTCTGGAGCAGGGGCTCTTTATCGAGATTCGTGACTTCCTGTCCGCGCAGATTCCGCGCATTCAGCGGACAGCCGTGGGCCTCAAGACGCTTGACGCGCTGCTGTCCCTGGCGATTGCTGCCGTCCGCAACCATTACGTCCGCCCGGAAATCACGACGGATGGCGTGATTGACATTGAAAACGGCCGTCATCCGGTCGTGGAAGCGGGTATGCATGGCGACGAGCTGTTTGTGCCCAACAGCACGCTGATGGATGAAAACGACAACCGCATGCTGATTGTCACCGGCCCGAACATGGCCGGCAAGAGCACCTACATGCGGCAGGTGGCGCTCATCACGCTGATGGCGCACATGGGCAGCTTTGTCCCGGCGGACAGCGCAAGAATCGGCATTGTTGACCGCATCTTTACGCGTGTGGGCGCGTCGGATGATCTGGCAAGCGGACAATCGACGTTCATGGTGGAAATGAACGAGATGGCGCACATTCTGCGCAGCGCGACGGCGCACTCGCTCATCATTCTCGATGAAATTGGACGCGGCACGAGCACGTTTGACGGCCTGAGCATCGCCTGGGCTGTGGTCGAGTATCTGGTGGATCAACAAAAAATCGGCGCGAAGACGCTCTTTGCCACGCATTATCACGAGCTCAGCGAGCTGGAGGGCCGTCTGCCCGGCGTGGTCAACTACCGCATCAGCGTCAAGGAGCACGGCGAGGATGTCATCTTCCTGCGCAAGATCGAGCGCGGCGGCGCGGACAAGAGCTTCGGCATCCACGTGGCGCATCTGGCCGGACTGCCCAGGCCCGTCATCATGCGCGCGCACGAGATTCTGGCACGCCTTGAAACCAACGACGTGAACCAGACGAGCATTGGACAGAACATTCTGGGCGATGAACTGGAGAAGAAGCCCAAGCAGGTCAATCTCTTTGAAGCGCCCGCCATGGATCTGGTGGAAGAAATCAGGGCGCTTGACGTCATGGCGATGACGCCGATTGAGGCGCTCAACACGCTCTTTACGCTGCGCGAAAAGGCGCGACGCGCATGAATAAACCAATAAACGGGAAAGGAGATGCCACAGTGGAAGACAGACCGATTATTCGCCTGAACGAGGAGATCATCGGCAAGATCGCAGCCGGCGAGGTTGTCGAGAGCCCGGCTTCCGCGATCAAGGAGCTGGTGGAAAACAGCCTTGACGCGGGCGCGACATGCGTGACGGTGGAAATCCGCGACGGCGGCATTTCCTATCTGCGTGTGACCGACAATGGTCGGGGCATTCCCAGCCGCGACGTCCGTCTGGCGTTTGAGCGCCATGCGACGAGCAAAATCCGCAAATCCGAGGATTTGTTTGATTTGCACACGCTTGGCTTCCGGGGTGAGGCGCTGGCATCGATTGCTGCGGTCAGCAAGCTGGTGCTCACGACGCGCCACGCGGGTGAGGAAACCGGCACGCGCGCCGTCAACGAGGGCGGCGTGATCAGGAGCATCGGCGAAGCGGCCAGCCCGCAGGGCACGACGATTGTCGCGCGGGAGCTGTTTTACAATACGCCGGTGCGGCTCAAGTTTCTCAAAAAGCCGGTGACAGAAGCAGCGCGCGTGGCGGAGGTCATCGCGCGCATGATTCTGGCGCACCCGGAGATTTCCTTCAGGCTCATCCATAACGGCAAGCAGGTCTACACCAGCTCCGGCAACGGGGATCTGCGCAGCGCAGTCTTCTGCCTGTACGGGCGCGAGACAGCCAATGCCATGACGCCGGTTCACTCGGAGGGCGCCGTATCGGTGACGGGCCTGGTTGGCGTGGGCCCGCAGGCGCGCGCCAACCGCACAAGGCAGACGTTTATCGTCAATGGCCGCACTATCCGCAGCGCGCTGCTGACGCAGGCGCTTGAGGACGGCTGCCGCGAGCGCGTGACGGTCGGACACTATCCCATCTGCGTGCTGAACGTGCAGATGCCGGTTGGCATGGTGGATGTCAACGTACACCCCAACAAGCTGGAGGTTCGCTTCAGCGACGAGAACCTGATGTATCAGGCTGTCAAAGGGGCGATCGTGGACAGCTTCACCGTCTCTCCGCTGGAGAGCGCGCCGAGAATGACGCTGGTCAGCGAGCCGGAGCGAGCTGTGACGGGCACGGTGCGCGTCATCGATACGGAGACTGAGGGCGGCATCGAGCAGGCGAAGCGGGAGAGCCGCACAGAAGACCCAAATGCCGCAGATTCCAAAAAGCCTGAGGTCAAGGTTCACGTGATCAGCGTTACGCCGGAAAAAAAGATTCCGGAGTCCGTAGAATACAGCGCTGTTGAGAAGTCGGCTTCGCGTCCGACACCGAACCAGCAGGCGGCGTTTTCTTCCTTTGTGACGCAGTACTTCGGCGGCGCGGCGCAGCGCACGAGCACACTGCATGAATCGGTCATCACAGGCCGGACAGAGGAGATTTCGGTCAGACAGCCTGTACAGTCCGATGCGGTGCAAAGCCAATCTGCCGACCCGGCACCGCAGCAGAGCGCGCCGAAGCCGGAGCCTTTGCCCGAGATGAAGACGCGTATTCCGGAGGAAAAGACGGAGCCTGTGCAGGAGAATCTGCTGCCGGATCCGCCGCAGCAGGATCTTGGCCCGGCGCTTGAAGGATACAGCATGGTGGGCGTTGCATTTGACACCTACATCATCCTGCAGAACGACAAACAGCTGCTTTTGATCGATCAGCACGCGGCCCATGAGCGCATTCTGTATGAGAAGCTGATGCGCGAGATCGACGCGGGCGTCGGCTCACAGATGCTGATGGTAGCCCAGGTGGTCCAGGTGACGCCGCAGGACGCGGCCAAGATTGAAACCTATGCGGAGGAAATCAAGGCAGCAGGCTTTGAGATTGAGCCGTTCGGCGACAACGCGTATCAGATTCGCGCGGTGCCCAATGTGCTGGGCATGCCGCAGAGCCGGAGTGCTTTTCTGGAGATGGTCGATCACCTGGGCGAGCTTCGCGTGCTCTCCACGCAGCAGAAGCGCCGCGACGCAATTCTGCAGATGGCCTGCAAAAAGGCGATCAAGGGCGGAGATAAGCTCACGATGGACGAGATTCGTCCGCTGCTCGCGGATATGCTCGCCAGCAGCGCGCCGCCGACCTGCCCGCACGGCAGGCCTCTGGTTGTCGCGCTGAGCAGGAGCGAGATTGAAAAGCGCTTCAGGCGCATCAACAACTGATTGAGTGGGAGGTACAGGGTGAAACCGGTTGTACTGGCGCTCGTTGGTCCCACGGGATCGGGCAAGACCAAGACGGCAATCCGTATCTGTCAGGCGCTTGACGCGGAAATCGTCTCCATGGATTCCATGCAGGTGTACCGGGGCATGGACATCGGCACTGCGAAGCCCACGAAGGAAGAACAATCCGCTGCGCTGCATCATATGATCGACGTCGTGGAGCCGGATCAGATGTTCACGGTTTCGATGTACAGGGAGATGGCCTGCAAGGCGATTGACGATATCGTGGCGCGGGGAAAGGTGCCGCTGATGGTCGGCGGAACAGGTCTGTATCTTCAGGCGATCAGCTATGAGATGAGCTTGGGCGAAAACGGAGCGAACAATGCGCTGCGCGAATCGCTTCAGCGAATCGCCGGAGAAAAGGACGGACCGCAGCGGCTGCATGAGCGGCTTGCGCAGGTTGATCCGGCCAGCGCTGAAAAGCTGCATCCCAACGATATACGCCGCGTGATCCGCGCGCTGGAGATCTACGAGACCTCGGGCAGGGCGAAGAGCGAGCAGGCGGATAAGCAGCACAAGGAAGGGCCGTATCATGTGCTGGTGTATGGGCTTTCGCTTCCGCGGGAGCAGATGTACGACAGAATCAACGCGCGCGTGGATGAGATGGTTAAAAGCGGTCTGATCGAAGAGGTCAAGGGGCTGCTTGAGCACGGCATTGAGCCAAAGCCGGAAGGCGGCGCGATGCAGGCGATCGGCTACAAGGAGATTGTCAGCGCGCTGCGCGGAGAAATGACGATGGAACGGGCGATTGACCTGATCAAGCAGGGATCGCGCCGATACGCCAAACGCCAATGGACGTGGTTTAGGCACGATCCGAGGACAAAGTGGTTTGATTGGACGGCATACGAAAGTGAGTCCGCGCTGATTGACGATCTGCTTTGTCAGATCCGCGAGGATATTCGAAATCCATAGAACAGACCGGCGGTTTGCGCAATGTGGCAAACCGTCGGTTTTGCCTTGTCGGCACTGAACATCTGTTTGTCAGGCGACATAGAATGAACCGGACTCATGAATGATGAGGAAGGAAAGGAGGCTCAGCATGCAGCATGGTTCGCTTCACGCAGGCTGCGGCTTTCGTCGGCAGCAGCCGGATGGGCACGGCTGCCGTAAGCCGTGCTGCGGATATATTCTCGAGGAGATACACAGCCATCAGCAGGAGCGCTGCTGCTTTCGAGGTATGTTGGAAATCTGCGGGCTGCCGGCCCGTCTTGTTCTGCCGTTGACGCTGTGCAGTGTCGATGTGGTGTGCATTTCCCCGCAATGCGCAGGGGACTGCCGTACATTTTGCTTAACGCTGCGCTGCGAAGTCGCTGACTGCCGTGGGTGCCGCGCGAATGGTGAAGCCTTTATGAGCGTCGCGCCTGGGCATGTGCCCGACTGCTGCGATGGAAACCTGCATCTGGGCGCGGAGATTGACGTGCAGGAGGCGCGATTCTGCGCGCCGTCAGGCTTTGCGGTGTGCGCAGATGTCTGTTTGACGATGGTGATCACCGGCGCCGGACGGATGCTCAGACAACAGCCCTGCGCGCCCAAATGCCTGTTCCCGCCGCTGTATCCTGCGCCTGCCTGTGCCGGAAGAGGAAAAAATACGGATTATTTCTGAATTCGGCGCTCGAAAATTCGCAAAAAGCTTGAAGAAAGGCAGAAAATAGGGTAGAATATAGATCAATTTATTCTCAAGAGGAAAGGGTCAGAAACAGCTATGCAAAAGTTGAAGGATGCGATCCTTGAAAAGGGAAAAGCAATCAATCAGGATGTTCTGCTTGTCGATTCCTTTTTGAATCATCAGGTTGACGTGAAGCTGATGCAGCAGGTCGGCGAAGCGTTTGCGGAATACTTTAAGGACCGCGGCATTTCTCGCGTCATCACCATCGAAAGCTCCGGTATTGCGCCTGCATCGTTCACGGCGCTCGCCATGGGGCTTCCGCTTGTGATTATGAAAAAGCAGACCTCCAGGATTATGACGGGCGATATCCTGCAGACCACGGTTCGTTCCTTCACCAAGGGCACCAGCTATGAGCTGACGATCAAGCGCGAATTCCTCGTTCCCGGTGAGAAGGTGCTTCTGATCGATGACTTCCTGGCCAGCGGCGAGGCGGCGTTTGGCATGCTGCGTCTGGCGAAGGAAGCGAACATCGAGGTGGCAGGCATCGGCATCGTCATCGAAAAGGCGTTTCAGGCGGGACATCAGCGCCTGATCGAAGAGGGCATCGACGTGTATTCGCTTGCCCGCGTCAAGTCCATGTCTGAGAATCACATTGAATTCGTCGATTGATGTCAACAACCTGCACATATTCTGCGGTCGGCTTGAAACGCCGGCCGCACTTTTGTCATTCGGACGATTCCTCTATCCGTCGGCTTTGGATTCTCGTCGCTTTGACCAAATCTTTGTGAACGGGTGCAAAAACCAAGAGAATGTGATATAATAAAACCAAATGAAGAAAATTCCGGGGGAATGATTTGTGAATACGCAGAAGTGCCCGCTGATTCTGGCTTCCGGTTCGCCGCGGAGAAAAGAAATTCTTGACACCATGGGGCTTTCCTACTGTGTGGATGTGTCCGATGCGGACGAATCGTTTGTGGGGATGCCGGAAGCTATGGTGCTGGAGCTTTCCCGGCGCAAGGCGCAGGCGGTCGCACCGAGGCACAGCGAGGCGCTCATTCTCGCCGCAGATACGCTCGTCTATGGCGACGAGGTGCTGGGCAAGCCGCACGATGCCGAAGAGGCCAGGCACATGCTGGCTGAGCTTTCCGGCAGATGGCACAGCGTATATACCGGCGTGACGATGATGGATACGCGCAGCGGCAGAACGATCAGCCGGGCAGACGTCACGCGTGTGCATTTTATCGAGATGACGCAGAATGATATCGATGCGTATGTGGCGACCGGCGAACCGCTTGACAAGGCCGGCGCGTACGCCATTCAGGGCCGCGGCGGTATGTTTATCGACAGAATCGAAGGCTCGTATTCCAACGTCGTCGGTCTGCCCATGACGCTCGTGCGCAGCATGCTGCTCGAGCTTGATGAAGCGGCAGAGTAAGCGCAGATTGGATCATCAGTGATTTCAGGAGAACAGCATGGCATTGTTTCAGCTTGTGACGCCGGATATCGCGGTGGATATCGGCACCAACAACACGCGGGTGTATGTCAAGGACAAGGGTATCGTGGTCAACGAGCCGTCCGTGGTCATCGTCCGCGGGGATAATTCAAAGAACATCATTGCCGTCGGCGACAGCGCGGAGGAATTGATCGGCCGCTCCGCCGGCAATGTTCGCATCGTGCATCCGCTGCGCGACGGCGTCATCGTCGATTATGAGATGGCGCAGGTCATGCTTCACTATTTTGTGAGCAAGGCCATCGGCAACAGGCACTTCATGCGCCCGCGCATGGTGGTGACGATGCCCGGCGAGGTCAGCAAGGTGGAGCGCCGCGCGGTCATCAACGCGATGGAGCGCATCGGCGCCCGGCAGATCTTTGTCGTGGAACAGGCGTTTGCCGCCGCGCTGGGCACCGGATTGCCGGTTTATGATCCGCAGGGCAGCTTTGTCGTGGACATCGGCGGCGGCACAACGGAGGTCGCGCTGGTGTCCATGGGCGGTATCGTTCTGTCCCATTCCGTCCGTGTAGCAGGCAACAAGATTGACGATGCGATATCCGGCTATCTCAAAAAGCAGCACGCCATTCTGGTAACTGATCGCGTGGCCGAGCAGCTCAAGCTCGATCTGGCCGACGTCAGGACAATCGAAAGCCCGGAGCACATCGCCGTGGTTCGCGGGCGCGACATTGCCACCGGCATGCCGCTGACGGTCGATGTCAACATGGCCAAGGTGAGCGAAGCGATTCGTGAGCCGCTCAAGGAGATCGTTGCGGCGATCAAGTGGGTGCTGGGGCGCATCCCGCCGGAATTTGCCGCGGATATCCTGCAGAACGGCATTTTTCTGACCGGCGGTTCCGCAGCGCTGCCCAACCTCGATTCCATGATTGCGTCGGAGTTTGGCGTTCCGGTTTCCGTGGCCAGGGACGCAGGCGAGTGCACGACGCTCGGCGCTGGATATATGACGGATCACTTTGATATGCTCGGCGGCGCCGGAAAAGACAACGGTTGACTGCCTGAAGGAATGACAATCGATGAAAAAGAAACATCCCTTTCTCTATATGGTTCTGCGCAGAGCCATTGTTCTGATTCTGCTTCTTTTGATGATCCTGACCGCATATCATCAGTCCTCCGGTCAGCTGGTTTCCCCGGAGGGATTGTTTGCCGGCATCATTACGCCGGTTCAGAGCGCTGTTTCCAAGGTGGAGCAGGTGTTTTCGGCATATCTGTATCGCGTGAAGCTGCGAAGCAACATCGAATATGAGTACAATCAGCTGAAGGCGCAGAATGATGAGCTGATCCTGAGAAGCCTTCTGTATGAGGAGCTGGAAGAGGAAAACGCTCAGCTGCGCGCGCTGCTGGGTGAATACGAGGAGCGCGCCGCCATGAATCCTGTTCTGGCCCGCGTGATTGCCAGCGAATCGGGCAATTATTTCTCCACCTTCACCATCAACAAGGGAAGGAAGGACGGCATCGACGGACAGATGGCAGTCATCACCTCGGAGGGCCTGGTCGGCTATGTCTACGAGGTGTTTGACTCCACATCCAAGGTCATTACGATCATCGACGATCAGGCCAGCCTGGCGGCGCTGATTGAGAGCAGCCGCGACCAGGGCGCCATCAAGGGTACGCTCGGCAGCACCGGCGAGCCGCTCTGCCGCATGTATTACCTGTCTGCGGACAGCGTGCCGCGTCCCGGCGACCGGGTGATCACCTCCGGCGTCGGCGTGTCCTTCCCGAAGGGTCTGCTCATCGGCTATGTGCGCGAGAGCACGCGCGCCATTGAGGACAACAAGCATTACATCGTCGTTGAACCGGCGGCTGACTTTGAGCACATCGAGAACGTGCTCGTGCTGCGCTACTATGCAGACGTGGAAGAGATGCCGGAGAACTACGACAACACGGAAATCATCATCGCGCCGGTGGCAACAGCAAGACCGCAGGCGGTAGTCGAGGAGGAAAAGCTTCTCGCGTCCACGCCGGTTCCGCTGCCGGATGCGCCGGGCAGGGTAACGCCCACGCCTGCTCCTGAAGTCGTTGACTTTGTCATCGATGAAGAGGCCATGGGCGATCTGGCGGATCAGTTTGTCGAGGCGACGCCCTCTCCGACACCTGCCCCGCTCATCGACGAGGACGAGATGTTTGATGACGATGAGTTCCCGGAGGACTGGTAACGAAAGGCGAGGTGAATGACGTTGTCAAGGATCCTCAAGCTATGCTTGATGGCGATCCTGGCCTGTGTGTGCCAGACGAATCTCTCACAGTACATCCGTATCGCAGGCGTTGCGCCGGACATGCTGATCGTCATTCTGGTGCTGATCACGTCTTATACGGGCGCGTACGGCGGTTTCTGCACGGGCTCGCTGACGGCGATGCTCTATGACGCGAGCGTCGGCTACGTTCTGGCGATCAATCTGGTGGCCTATACATTTATCGGATGGGCCGCGCCGATGATGCGCGGCTTTCTGGATACGAAGCTGAGGAAGCTGAAACACAAAAGCATTCTGGTCATGATGCTCATCTGCTTCTTTCTGACGCTGATGCGCGAGGTGCTCTATATCGGCTATCTGTTCCTGATCGGTTCCGAGCAGAGCATGATGACGCTGGTGCGCGCGCTGCTGTGCAGCGGATACAGTGCGCTGATGATCCTGCCGGGTTCCTTCGTGACCGCAAAAATCATGCGCTGGCATTTGCCGAACAGACACAGAAGCACGGATCTGAATGAAGAATCTGACGTTACAGAATCTTAAGGCAAGAGGTTATCGGAGGTTTCGTTTTTCGTGAATACATATCTGAATCGCTATCGGTTTGTTGCGCTGGTGGTTGCGCTGCTCTTTGGCGTGCTCATCGCGCAGCTGTTCAATCTTCAGGTTGTCGGGTATGAGGACAACCTGGAGAAAGCCGAGAGCAAGAAGACAAAGGTCATCACGAGCCAGGGCTCGCGCGGCACCATCATGGATGTCAATTCCATGACGCTGGCCTACGATAAGCAGATCTACAACGTTCAGTTTTATCGCGATCCGAACTTTGTCTCCACTTCGACGGATGAGACGGGCAAAACCCTTTCTTCCAACCAGGTGTACACGAATTCGATCATCGACGTGATCGAGATCGTGGAGCGAAACGGCGGCAAGATGAACACCTCGTGCTCGCTCAAGCAGGACGAGATGACGGGCATGTGGGTCTTTACCTGGAACAACAACGACTATACCGCCTCCCAGCAGGCTGCCCGTGAGAGCATGTGGCGCAGCAATTTCTATGTGCAGAACGTCGAGCAGCAGAAGCTCTTTGAAACGCTGTGCAAGAAGTACAGGATCCCGGACAGCATGACGACGGAGCAGAAGATTCAGGTGCTCGGCGTCTGGGAAACCATGCAGAACAATGCGTTTCTCTCGCAGCCGATCACCATTGCTTCCAACGTCAGCTGGGAGACGGTCATCGAGATCGAAGCAAAGGCACTGACACTGGAAGGCATTACCGTCTCCGTCAGCAGCCAGCGCGTGTATCCGAACGGCACAATGGCCTGTCACGTCATCGGCTACATCGGCAAAATTCAGAATTACGACACGTATTACGCCAATTACAAGGATAAGGGCTATGCGCTGTCGGATTTGATTGGTCTGGACGGCGTGGAAAAGACCATGGAGGAATGGCTGACGGCCTGCACAACGCAGCGCGTCGGCAAGCGCGTGGTGGAAATTGACCGTTATGGCGCGATCAGCCGGACGCTTTCCACGACGGAGGCGACCGACGGCAACAACATCAAGCTGACGATCGATTCCAACCTGCAGCGCGTGGCGGAGGAAGCGCTGGAAAACAACATCAACTACATCCGCGATGCGCAGGAGGTGCTCCTCAAGAGCGACTCCTGGCTGGATGAGAACAAGAAAGAGCTTCAGGGAACGACGCGTGACTTTGACTCCAATCCGATCTCTCTGGCGGAAAAGGGCGCGGTCGTTGTGGTCGATATGGAAGGGCGCGTACTGGCGCTGGCCAGCTATCCGCCATATGACCCCAATGCGTTCATCGTGGGCGGCGAAGCGGCCGCGAACATCCTGCTGGATTCCCGCAATCCACTGGTTAACTACGCCATTGGCTCCCGCGATACGCCGGGCTCCATTTTCAAGCTGGTGACGGCGACAGCCGGCCTGATCAACGGACAGCTGTCGATGACGGAGATGATCAGCGACGAAGGCAAGTTCAAGGTGTATGACAAGAGCAATCCGCCGCAGTGCTGGGTCAACCAGAAGCGCTTGTATCTGCACGCCGATCAGACCGTCAGGGAGGCCATCACGCACTCGTGCAACTATTTCTTCTACACGGTCGGTTCCAGACTCTATGAGAATACGGACGACCAGCTCTACAAAACAGCCGCGCTCTATGGCCTGACGACCAAGACGGGCATCGACCTGCCGGGCGAGCTGCAGGGCTATGTGGCCAGCCAGACAACGCTCTACGACAAGAACAAGGCAATCAGCGCGGCGGAGCAGGCTACCTGGCGGCCATCGATCGTGTTCAATCAGATCAAGCAGCACCTGATCGGTGTCGGCGAAGACTACAACATGACCTTCGAGGAAGAGAAGCTCAACAAGTGCGTTAAGCGCCTGATGGACATGGCGGTGGACTACAACCAGAGTGACTGGCTGCCCGAGATCCGTACGATCCTGATGGAGGAGCTGGACATGCCGCGCGAGATGGTCTACCTGCAGATCGTCGCCGGCGATACCTACATCAAGCTGAACGAAATCAAATGGGGCGGTTCGGAGGCGATCATGGCCGCGGTCGGCCAGTCGATCACCTCCGTCACGCCGGTTGCGCTGGCGCGCTACGTCGCAGCTGTTGCCAACGGCGGCTATGTCTACGACCTGCGCCTGATCGATTCGATCATTTCGCCGGACGGAGAAGTGCTCAGCCAGAGCACGCCGATCCTCGCCTCCCAAATCGAGGGAGACAATGTGGAGGAGTATCTAGCCTATATCCGCGAGGGCATGGCCGGCGTTGCGGAAGGCGACGGCACGGCAACGAGATTCTTCAGCTCCAGCGAATACGCAGAAGTTCAGAAGTACATTGCCGCGAAAACAGGTACGGCTGAAAAAACCACGATCGACCTGGAAAACAACGCGTGGATGGTGGCCTTTGCGCCGTATGATCCCGACGATCCGGATATCGAACCGGAGATCGCCATCTGCGTGTATATCCCGCATGGATACAGCGGTTCCATGTGCTCGCTGACCGTGCGCGATATCGTCAATTATCACCTTGAACACAGGCTGCTGGACAACGAGGACTTTATGGCGCCCTCCAACTCGCTGGCATACTGACAATCTCAAACGGAGAGGATTACGATGGGAAAGATTTGGGCTGTGTGTTCCGGCAGCGGCGGCGTGGGCAAATCGATGATCGCGCTGTCGCTTGCAGCAGGCGCAGCCAAAGCGGGAAGGAAGGTCATTCTGCTGGATACCTCCGGCGCAGCTCGATGCTGCGACCTCATTTTAAGGCTTGAAAGCATCGTGACGCTGGACATGCTGGACGTGCTCCGCAATCAGGTGAGCATGGAATCTGCGCTGTATGCGGTTCCACAGTATCCGGGCCTGCATCTGGCCTGCGCTTCGCTCTATGACGATGTCGCCGTTTCGGAGCTGTCCGGCATGACGCTGTCGCTGAACGCGCTATGCGACGTCCTGGTGGTCGATCTGCCGACAGGCCAGGCAAGTCTGGGACGAGGCGTGATGCGCGCGGGGGATGAACGGCTGCTGGTCACCCGCCCGGACGACGCATCCATTCGCGCTGCAGAGAGGATGATGATGTGCTGCACTGGCGAGCCTGCTGCGCTCAGCCTGGTGATCAATCGCGCCAGCGCAGAGCGCGTCAGGAAGAAGACGCAGTATGCGCAGAGCACGGTCGAGAATCTGCTGGACCGCGCAGCGCTTGCCTGCATTCCTGAGGACCCGAGCATACCGGCGGGTGAGATGCGCGGCAGGGCTGCGATTGAATGCGACGGTCCGGCGTGGACAGCGCTGAGCGGCATGGTGAAGACGCTGCTGGCCGGCGCATCAACATAACGAGGAGATATCATGCGCAATTCGGACAACAACCGGCTTTCCAAGCCGCATTTTGACTGGCCGCTTCTGGTCGCCAGCTATCTGCTGGCGCTCTACGGCGTGCTGGCGATCACCATCGCCAATTATAACCCCAACCTTGGCGCGGACCGCTCCCTGCAGGAACTGGTCATGGACGCCAACAACGGCCGCCTTCAGCTGATGTGGGTGGTTGTCAGCATGGTGGTTGTGGCGATGATGATGACGATTAAGTATGACATCATCGGCCGCCTGTGGCCGGTTATCTATTTCGTCGATGTGCTTCTGCTTGGCCTGGTTCTGACAACCTCCAAGATCAACGGCGTTGCGGGCTGGTTCCAGTTTCTGGACCGCACGTTTCAGCCTTCTGAGCTGGCCAAGCTGGCGCTGATCATCACGCTGTCCAAGGCACTGACGCGCTATCCGGACAGGCCGATTCCCAACTTTCGGTACTTCGTCTATATCTGCCTGCATTTCGGCATTCCAGCGCTTTTGATTCTTCTGCAGCCGGACATCGGTACGCTGATGGTCTTCTGCGTCATCTTCATTGCGCTGCTGTTCCTGTCCGGCTTTGAGCTGCGCTGGATGTTTCTGCTGGGCGGCCTTGCGATTGCGGCAGTCACCCCGGTCGTCTTCTATCTGGCATCGACCAACAACTTCCGCTGGCTGCGCCTGGTGGCGTTCATCAATCCGGAATCCGATCCCACGGGCAGCAGTTATCAGATCATCAATTCAAAGGTGACCGTTGGCTCCGGCGGACTGTATGGCAAGGGCGCCTGGGCAGAGGGCACGCTGACGCATTTGAACTATGTGCCTGAAAACCATACAGACTTTATCTTCTCCGTCGTCGGCGAGACGCTCGGCTTTGTCGGATCGCTCATCCTGCTGGGGCTGTATGCCTTCGTGATTTATCGCATGCTGCTGCTGGCATATCATACGAAGGATCGCTTTGGCCAGCTGATTATCATCGGCGTGATGGCCATGCTGCTCTTCCATGTGTTTGAAAACATCGGCATGTGCATCGGCGTCATGCCCATCACCGGCATTCCGCTGCCGTTCATCAGCTATGGAGGAACCAACCTGGTCGTGAACATGGCGGGCATCGGTCTGGTGCTGAACGTGACGGCCTACAAGAGCTCGATCAATCTGCACGAAAACCAGTGATCGTGACTTACGGTTCTTCTGCTAACCTCTTGCGCATAGGCTTGTGCAGACAAGCAAAGGGGAGGAAGCAGCATGAATCAGCCGACAAACAAGGTTGTTGTTGCGCAGATGAAATCCCGTGAGCCCGGGACTTGGACGCCTGTCAGGAAGAAAAAGAAAACAAACAAACGGCTGCTGAGAAACACGTCGATCTTTGCAGCCGCTTTCTTATGCCTGGGGACAGGCGCCGTGTTTGCACAGCGCCATCCGGACAAGGTGCAGTCCGTCATGAGCCATGTAACAGCCGGATTTGAATATGATGACACGCTCGGCAGGCTGCAATTTGTCAGCAATCTTCTGCCTGAGAGCGCCATGGTGTTCTTGTCAGGCGGAGAGGAAATGCAGCAGCTCACCGTGCCGACCAGCGCAAAGATTTCCCATGACTGGACGCAGGAGGAGCCGTGGCTCGAATATGCCTGCATCGGTGATGTACGTGCCTGTCAGGATGGGGAGATCATGACGATCGTGAAGAACCGTCAGGATGAGTACACCGTCCGCGTGCTGCACAAGGATGGCTATGAATCCATTTACAGCGGCTTAAGCGCCGTTCATCTCAAGGAGCAGGATACGGTTTCTTCCGGACAGCAGATCGGCACGGCGACGGGATTTGCCGCGTTTGAGCTGAGAAAGGATGGTCTGTCCGTTCTGCCCGTGTTTGCGGGCATCTAGCGTGAAAATCCGCATTCATCCTGCCTTTGTGCTGTACCTGCTGAGCATGGCCGCGTTTTCATCCTGGCAGATGACGCTGTGCGCAGCGTGCGCGCTGCTTGTGCATGAGACAGGGCATTATGCGGTCAGCAGGCTGCTTGGCGAGAGAATTGACAGGGTGGAGCTGACGCCATTTGGCGGCGTGATGACCTATTCGCCGTCAAGCAGCCCGAGCAAAGGGATCCGGGGCATCTGCGTGGCGGCAGCCGGGCCGGCGGCGAACTGGCTGGCCCTGCTGGCTGCAGCTTCAGCACATGGACAGCAGCTGCTGGGCGATACGGGGGCACAGGCGTTTGCCATGGCGAATCTTGCCATGATGTGCCTCAATCTGCTGCCGGTGCTGCCTCTGGACGGCGGACGCATCGTGTTCAGCATCGGATACTATCTCTTCCCGGCAGCGCGCCTCATCTCGCTGCTGACCGCGTGCGGCATGCTGACAGGGCTGGCTCTTGTACTGCTGGCGATCTACGGCTTCATCATCCTGGAGACACTGAACTGTTCGCTGCTGATGATCGGAGGATATCTGATGCTCTTTGCCGGACGCAGCAGGGCAGAGGTGTTGGCGCAGAACCTGTATGCCGTCGTGCAGGAACGGCTGGAAAGCACTGAGGAAATCCGCACGCTTCGGGTGTACTGTGTACCGCAGGACATCCGCGTGCAGGCCCTGCTGGAGCCGATGGAGCGTACACCCTGTGCGGCATTTGTCTTCAAGAATGCGCAGGGCGTCCATGTCGTCTCAGAAAAGGACGTCTGCCGGTTTCTGCTGGAGACGCCGTCGCTTACGCTTTCGCAGGCGCTTGCCAGGAAGCGCAGGGCCGGCGAAGAAGCGCAGAAAAAAACTTGAATCGGCGCGCTTTCTCCTTGAAACATCGCCTGAGGTGATATACAATAGAAAGGTAAAAAACAGACAGTGAGGATACAGTTGTGAGCGATACACAGCCAATACAAAAGAATCATCCGCTCGTGCAGTTGGGCATCAGCGATGAAGTGGTCAGGGCCTTTGACTGGATGGGCTTTACCAATCTGACCAGCATTCAGGAGAAGTGCATTCCGCTGATGATGGACGGACACGACATCATCGCGATTGCACCGACCGGCACCGGCAAGACGCTGGGCTTCGGCATTCCGATGCTGGAATACGTCAACCTCGACGATCCCAGCGTGCAGGAGGTCGTGCTGGCGCCGACACGCGAGCTCGCTCAGCAGATTGCCGACGAGCTGACAAACCTTGCGCATTATATCAAGGGTGCGAAAATTGCCGTGATCTACGGAGGCCAGCCGTTTGGCAAGCAGATGAACGCGCTTTCCCGCAAGCCGCAGATTCTGGTCGCAACGCCGGGCCGTCTGCTTGACCATATGGAGCGCGGCAACATCCGCCTTGGCGCCGTGCACACGATGGTGCTCGATGAGGCGGACGAGATGCTCAAGATGGGCTTCATTCAGGACGTGGAGAAGGTCATCGAGAGCGCCGATCCAAACCGTCAGCTTGTGATGTTCAGCGCGACGACCAATCAGGACGTGCTGACGGTCTCCTGGAAATACCAGCACGATCCCATTGAGATCGTCGTGCAGGCCGAAGCCGAGAACAAGCCGGACATCACGCAGTATGTCATCGAATCCGATCAGAAGCAGAAGTATGAGCATCTGCTCTACCTGCTGGATTCCGATCAGTACAAGCGCATGATGATCTTCTGCAATACGAAGGACATGACCGCGCGCCTGTGCGAACGCCTCAAGAAGGCCGGGTACAGCGCAGAATGCCTGCACGGCGATGTGCGTCAGTCCCAGCGCGACAAGGTGATGGCCGGTTTCCGAAAGGGCCAGTTTGAAATCCTGGTCGCAACCGACGTGGCTGCCCGCGGCATCGACGTGGATGACGTGGAGGCGGTGTTCAATTACGATCTGCCGGACAAGCAGGAGTATTATGTGCACCGCATCGGCCGCACGGGCCGCGCCAAGCGTGCCGGCGTGAGCTTCTCGTTTGTCAGCTTCAGGGACAGCATCCGCATGGACGAAATCCGCAAGTATACGCGTGTGGAGCCGATCCAGCTGATCTTCGACGAATTCGGAACGCTGTGCTATAAGGAGAGCGGCGATCCGTTCCTTGAGAATTTCTGAGCATCATTCAGCCTGAAACCGCTGATGCCGCTTTGTGCGAGCAGCGGGATCAGGCTGCTTTCATCGAGCGGCTCGCCTGAAACCAGCTTCATGTGCGACAAGTCCGCTGTGCAGCTCAGGCGTTTTACCTGGGGCAGGTTTTCAAGGATGCCCCTGGCTCTTTCCAGGGTATCCGTTTGGCCAAAAAGCGTGAGAAGCGTGCAGAAAGTCAAGCAGATTCCTCCCTAAACGAAGAAATTCAACGAAAAAGGATTGCGAATCAGTTTCTTTTATGTTATGCTATGAGCAGATACAAAGAAACATTTGTATCGTTTGACGAAAGCGAGGATATTAGTCATGGATGATATGGAAATGATGGAGAACGACAACATCATCGTGCTCACTGATGAAGACGGTGTGGACGTTGAGTTCGAGTTCTGCGCTTCTGTTGAGTATGAAGGCAACGAGTATGTCGTCCTGCTTCCGACCGAGGATGACGACGGCGAAGTTGTGATTCTGCAGGTCATGGAAGATGAGAATGCGGATGAGGATGACGAGGCGACCTATGTCGGCGTTGACGACGAGGACGTCCTGCAGGCCGTGTTCGAGATCTTCAAGGAGCAGGCCGGCGACGAGTTCGACTTCGAGGAGTAATAAAGCAATCAAAAACGCTCCGTTTGTCAGGCAGCGATGCTGCGGCAGGCGGAGCATTTTTGTATTTAGTGAATGAATTTCAGGCGCGGCTTGATCTTGTTGACATAGAGAAAGACCATCGGGAACAGCAGGCGGTCATAAAGGAGCAGACAAGCGTTGAGCGTGAGAATGAAGACGATCAAAAGCACCGTGCCCATCTGAGTAAACTCCTCGATGATGGCTGTCATGTTCATCAGCAGGCCGAGCATAACATACATCAGAACGATGGCGCCGTTGAACACGAGCAGCTTGCAGGGCAGGTGCAGACGTCTGTTTTTGATGCGGTCGATCTCCCACTTCAGAATAGGGTAGTATCCCAGGAATACGTAAAAGAAGGCGGCTTCCTTGTCAAAGCCCAGCATCAGCACAATCAGCGATACGGCAGCATAGGCCGTCCAGGCGGCTTTCTTGCCGTATTCCAGCAGAATGGGCAGCAGCAGGATGGCGGCAGCCATCGGCGCGCAATAGGTGGCGATCGGGATGAGGCCGCCGGTGAGCATCAAAGCGACGGATAAGGCGACCATGAGGCCGCAGAACGCGATCTTGCCGCTTTGCCGGCGGCTGCGGCTTCGATTGTTGGCCATGACAATTCTCTCCCCAAACAAGCGTTTGTTCTATTATAGCACAGGTGTGTCTGACAGACAATTGACCAGGCCAAAGTGCGCAGGCGCATAGAACAAAACAAAAGCAGCGGCAAACCGCTGCTTTGATGTGAAATATGCTTACTTGCTCAGCGAGAGCTGACGGGCCAGACGACGGATCTGTGGGATCATTGCGATGACCAGACAGATGATCGTCTCCGGGATGAGGTAGGTGCCGTTGTACACCGCAGAGTAGATCAGCACGTTCTGCTCGCCTGCGCCTTCGCCCCAGTAGAACACACCGGTCAGGAACGCGCACAGGAAACGCATGAAGGTGCCCAGCAGAATGCCGGCGGCCAGGCCCCACTTGTCCGGCAGCTTGCGCGCGATGCCCGCAAAGCCCAGCATCGCGAACGCGAGCGGGTAATCCAGCATGAACTGGATCGGATGGACGAACCAGCCGCCCTGCACAAACTGTAGCAGACCGTAAGCAAAGCCGACAGCCATGCCCGGGCCCACACCGTAAGCATAGGCGAACATGAAGATGGGGAGCATGGAGGCGAGCGTCACGCTGCCGCCCTGCGGCATCTCATAGAGCTTGACATAGGAGAGGATGAATGCGAGCGCAATGCAAAGGGACGCATTGGCCATCATGCGCGTGGACCACTTCTTCTGATCGCGCGTCATGATGTAGAGCACAATGCCCAGAATGACGAGACCGGCGAGAATGGCCCAGGTTGTGAGGCTGATTTCTGCAAATTCGAGCATGGGAAATACCCCTTTCGTAAATGTCAATTCGCAGGCCGCCTTCTCAAGAAAAAGCCGCAGCTTTCGGAAAAGCTGCGGCCTTGTCAAGCAAGATACGTCGCTTCCCTACGGTAGGATTACCTACTCAGGTTCAAAGGGACTGGCCAAATGGCCATCTCAGCAGTCACGCGCCCCCAGCGGTCATTGAATTGTGAACACATTATAGACGCGCCGTCGCGCTTTGTCAATCGAAATTTTAGAATCCGCCGTTGCCCATCAGCAGCGCCATGACGCCCTTCTGCGCATGCAGGCGGTTCTCCGCTTCATCGAAGATCACGCTGTGCGGGCCGTCGATGACCTCGGCGGTCACTTCTTCGCCGCGGTGTGCCGGCAGGCAGTGCAGGAAGATGCAGTCCTTCCTGGCCACGGCGAGGCAGTCTGTGTTGATCTGATAGCCGGCAAACGCCTTCTGGCGCACGGCAGTCTCGCCCTCTTGGCCCATGCTGGCCCAAACGTCGGTGTAGAGCACATCCGCATCCTTGCAGGCTTCCAGCGGATCGGTGCAGACAGTGACCTTGCTGCCGTGCTTTTCGGCATTGGCGACGGACCAGGCGGTGTAGACCGGGTTCGGCTTGTAGCCGTCAGGGCTGGCGATCGCAACATCGATGCCGAGCTTGGAGCAGCCGATCATCAGGGAATGGGCCATGTTGTTGCCGTCGCCGACGAACGCGAGCTTGAGGCCCTTGAGCGTGCCCTTCTTCTCGTAGATGGTCATCAGGTCGGCCAGCACCTGGCAGGGGTGGAATTCATCCGTCAGACCGTTGATGATCGGAATGCTGCCGTACTTGGCCAGCGCTTCCAGATCGCTCTGCTTGAACGTGCGGATCATGATGCCGTCAACCATGCGGGAGAGCACCTGTGCGGTATCGCTGATGGGCTCGCCGCGGCCCAGCTGAATATCCGCTGTGGAGAGGAACAGCGCACTGCCGCCCAGCTGCGAGGTACCGACCTCAAAGGAGACTCGCGTGCGGGTGGAGGACTTGGCGAAGATCATCGCCAGCGTCTTGCCGGAGAGACATCTCTGCTTCTGGCCGCTCTTCTGCATGGCCTTGAGCTTGAGCGCATGGGAAAGACACTGATAGATTTCATCCTCGCTCCAGTCCTGCAGGGTCAGAAGATGCTTCTGCGTGAAAGGCGTTTTCGCCTGATAGTTCAGCAAATCCATAGGAATAAACCTCCTCAAGTGAATCAAGTGCGCATAATTATACAACACAATTTTATAATATGCAAGCCTCTCGTCAGATTTCATGAGAGAACTTTTTGTTTCTGCCGCTATTTTATGAAAATGCAGGATTCAAACGAAAAGACCTTGAAAAGCAGACGTTTTCAGGATAAAATAAACAGGGATTTTTTGTAGAGAGAAGGATAGGCATTGGGCAATATCGTTTTGATCGGCATGCCGGGCTGCGGTAAGAGCACTGCGGGCGTTCTGCTGGCCAAGGCGCTGGGCATGGCGTTTGTGGATACGGACGTAGTGTTTCAGGCCAAGGAGGGCAGAAAGCTTCAAAGGATCATCGAGGAGATCGGAATCGACGCATTTCTGGCACGCGAGGAGGAAGCGATTCTCGGCCTTCGCTGCGATAAAACGGTGATTGCCACCGGCGGCAGCGTGGTCTACGGTCAACGCGCGATGAAGCATCTGCACGAGTGTGGCGTGGTGGTCTATATCCGTCTACCGTATGAGGAGATCAAGCGCAGGCTGTCCAACCTGGCTACGCGCGGCGTGACGCTGCGGGAAGGCCAGACGCTTTCCGATCTGTATGACGAGCGCATTCCGCTGTACGAAAAGGAAGCGGATATCGTGATTGATGCTTCCGGTCTTGAAATCGAGCAAACGGTGGAAGCGATTGTCCGGCACGTGGAGACGATGAACGGAGCGGTGTATGGCATCTGAGATCTGGGACCTGTATGACGGAAACGGACAGAAGACCGGCCGCACGATGGTGCGAGGCGAGGAAGTACCCGCAGGGCTCTACCATTTGGGCGTACACATCTGGCCGATGAACAGCCAGGGGGAGTTTCTCATCCAGAAGCGCTCGCTGACTGTGCAGTGGAAGCCTGGGATTTGGGCGGTAACCGGAGGCTCGGCCATGGCCGGCGAAGATGCCTGGACAGCGGCTCGGCGCGAGCTTCGCGAGGAGCTTGGCTATGACGCGCGGGAGGATGAGCTCTCGCGTATTGCTTGTCTGCGCAGGACGAATTCCTTCTGCAATGTCTTTGTGCTTAGAACCGACCGGGCTGCGGAGGATTTTGTGCTTCAGAAGGAAGAGGTCTGCGCGGTGCGCTGGTGCGATGCAGATCGTCTGATGCGCATGGTTGCGGATAATGGATTCTACAATTATGGCGACGCCTATTTCAGGATGCTGCTTCAGTACCAGCGGGCGCATCGGTGAAGCAGCCTGAGAGAGGATATAGAGGATTAAAGCGTTATGAAGAAACTGTATTTTTCCACGTTTGTTCAGGGCCTTGAAAAGCCTGTTGAGGCCATGCTTCGCAAGGAAGGCGGCGTTGCAGTGGAGCGCATGGTGCCAGGTGCGGCGCTGTACCGCAGCGTCAGGGAGCCGGCGATGCCGTTTGTGCATCAGACGTTCAGCGTGCTCTTTCAAATGAAGCCGGTTGCAAACGCCGACGATGCCGTGAAGCGTCTGCTGTCTTCCGGCGGCTGGCTGGATCGATTCCCGTATGAGGAGACGCAGGGCAAGCGCTTCCGCATTGTGACGGCGATGGGCGACAAGCTCGTCTCGGCGAACATGCGCTATGTGGACATGCTCGAAAAGGTCATCTGCGAGAACACCGGCATGCGTACCTATCGCGAACGCCCGGATGTGGAGCTTTGGGTGCTCTGCCGTCCGGAGGCGTCGTATTTCCTTTGGCGGCTGGGCAAGCAATCGGCAACCCGTCAGGAAGGACAGCTGCGCACAGATGTCTGCGCTGTGGTTTCCTTCCTCTCCAGCTGCGGCGCAAAGAACGCGGCTGTGCTTGGATGTACCAATGTATCCCTGCCCGCGGCGCTCAAGAACGGCGGCGCGCGTGCGCTGACGTGCGTATGCCCGGATCGTGCCAGTGCAAAAATGATCGAAGGGAAGCTGCGGGGCGTTCGCGTGTGCGAGGGCTCCAGCGGTTATACCGATCTGGCGGACGGCAGCCAGCAGGCCGTCGTGCTGCATCTGCCGGTCAAGGCGGAAAAGACGGCGCGGCTTGAATCGGATCTGCGCAATGTGATGTTCGAAGCCCGTCGCATCCTTAGCGATGACGGGCGGCTGATCGTCGTTGCATCGCTTGCGCATGCGGAAAGCACGCTGCGCAAGACGCAGGGCGTGCGCATGCTGGCCCGTTATGACCTGACGCTCAGCGGGCAGAAGAGCGCCATCTGGGTGATGACGGCAAAACCCACGGACATTGAAGAAGGCCTGATCGAGCAATGAGCGCGAAGAAAAAGAGAAAAAAGAAAAAGAAGGGCGCTTCGCTCGTCAGCCGCGTGCTGATTCTGATGCTTGTGCTGGTGCTGCTGGCCGTTGCCATCTGGCAGATCAGTGGGCTTGTCGGCGGCAATGCGACGACAGCCATCGCGCGCAGCGGCGTGCTGGGCGACGAGTATCAGGGAACGGTGGTCATTGCGCGCAACGAGACGCTCTATGAGACGGAAAACAAATCGAGCATCGATTTCGTAGCCAGCGAGGGCAGCAGAGTTTCTCGTTCGGAGGTCATCTGCAGGGTGTATTCATCCGGCTATAACCAGACGGAAATCAACCGATTACAGACGTATCGCGAGGAAATCCAGAATTACCACGTGAACCAGGTGCTTAGCACCTACGTCGATGCGGCGCTGGATGCGGACAACAACGAGATTTCCTCGCTGGCGCAGCAGGTTCGAACGCTCGTGCAGGGCAGGGGCGTAGGCAGTCTGGGCAATCTGGAGACGCAGCTGCAAAGCGCATTGGCAGCGCGCAAGAATTATCTGCGCCAGAAATACCCGGACGATCAGACGCTGTCTGAGCTGTACAAGGTGGAAAATGACCAGCTCAAGAAGATCGAAAGCTGGACGACAACCCACACGGCCAACGAAGACTGCATTGTCAGCTTTTACACGGATGGCTATGAAAACATGGTCAACGCCAATACATACGACAAGCTGACGCCGAGCGAGGTTCGCTCCGTGATCCGCGGTGTTGCGCCGCAGGGCGCTACGGCGGCGGAACGCGGCAGCGATTCGATCTTCAGAACGGTCATCGAAGACGAATGGTACGCGCTGTTCCTGTGCACGGACAGGGATTGGAACCCGGTCGTCGGTGAGGCGTATCAGATGCAGCTGACCGGCTTTGACAACTATGTGCTCTCTGCGCAGGTGGAGTCCTTCACGCGCATTGGCAGTGACCTGCTGCTGCGCATGCGCGTGCGCACGAGTGTGGAACCTGTGCTCAATATCCGCACCTGCGGCGCAACGGTGGGCGACTTCATCTCCGGTGTATACGTGCCCATCAACGCGCTGTACACGCTGGACAACATGATTGGCGTGGTGGTGCTGGAAGGCGGCATGCAGACGTTTGTTCCTGTCACAGTGATCACGTATCCGGATGACAAGACGGCCTTTGTCCGTCCGACGCTCACCGGTTCGCCGCTGGAAGAGGGAAAGACCGTTATGCTCTTTTAAGCAGAGGAAGAAATGATGGAACAGGAAGTGCTTTTGCGGGTTGCGAAAATCCGCGCGGAGCTTGAATCGGCCGCGCTGGAACGCTGGGGCCGCGCTCCGCAGATCATTGCGGTGAGCAAAACCGTTGAGGCAGCGAAGGTTAATGCCGTGCGCGAGGCAGGCATTACGCGCCTGGGCGAAAACCGCGTGCAGGAAATCATGGAAAAGCTGCCGTATCTCGACGCATCTTTTCAAATTGATCTCATCGGACGGTTGCAAAACAACAAGGTTAAATATATAATAGATAAAGTCGGCATGATTCAGTCTCTTGACCGAATAAGCCTTGCGCAGGAAATCGACCGGAGGGCGCAGCAGCATGGTCTGCGCATGCCGGTGCTCATTCAGGTGAATATCGGCGACGAGCCGCAGAAGGGCGGCGTTCCTGTGTCAGAGACGCTGACCTTCGCGAGAACGGCTGCCGCGCTGCCGGGTCTTGAAATTCGGGGCCTGATGGCAGTCATGCCAAACCTTGATGATGAAGAAGCGCTGCGCCCGTATTTTACGCGGATGCGCAGCCTGTTTGATGCACTGCAAGAAGAGAATATCGCCGGTACACGAATTGAGGAGCTGTCCATGGGCATGTCCGGCGATTACCTGCTGGCGGCGCAGGAGGGTGCGACGCACGTTCGGATTGGCTCTGCGATCTTTGGCTCACGCGCATATGCAGCGCCCGCAGGCCAGGCAGAGGTTACGCTCAAGGGGGATACGCATTCATGAATTTTTTGAGCTCGCTTTCCAGAAAGCTCGGTTTTACGGGCGGAGACGAGGACGAACGCGACGAGGAGCTCGAAGAAAACGAGCTGGATGATGAGGCGGAAGAAGACGAGGAAGAGGAGAACGCCGGATTCTCATTCCGGTTTCCCTTTGGCAGCGCAATGCGCAACAGACAGCAGTCTGTGCGCGATGACGAGGATGACGAAGAAGAACCTGCTCCGCAGCCCCGCAGAACGGAGCCGCAGAGCCGTGCTTCTTCTTCCCGCCGCGGCAACGTGATTCACGATGCGCGCATGGATCCCCGGGCAGCGCAGGAGCCGCAGTATACCCACTGCGAGCGCATCGTCAACGTTCGCCAGATTGAGGAAAGCCGAGAGATCATCAAGCATCTGCTGCGCGGCGAGAGTATTTTGCTCAACCTCGAGAATATCGATCCCAAGGACTGCGGCCGCGTGGTGGATCTGCTCAGCGGTGCGGCCTTTGCCCTTCAGGGCAGGATGATCAAGGTGGCGCATCTGTCCTATCTGCTTGCGCCGGAAAATGTGGAGATCATCGAAGAGGATATTTACGCTGCCAACCGCGCACGATACAGGTGATCGATCCAAAGCCATGGAAGAGATACAAAAAGCGTTGGAGAACGCTGCAAAGCTTGCGGGCGAAAAGGATCTGATCCGGTTTACGCGGTTCCTTGATCCGGCGGAAGCTGCGCTGGCTGAGCGTCTGGCCAGGCAATATGGCGCAAAGCTTTCCGTCTGGGGCGGATATGACCAGGCGGAACGCGCAGTGGGCTGCTTCAGCCCGGCGAATGAGGAGATCGACAGGGCTCAATTCCCGGTCGTATGCCTGCACAGCCGGTATTCCGCCAAGTTCTGTTCGGTTTCCCATCGCGATCTTCTGGGAGCATTTATGGCTTTGGGCTTGACAAGATCATGCGCAGGCGATATGATCATTTCAGGAGCAGATATTTATCTGTTTGCCCATGAGCAGACGGCAGATTTTATTGTACAGTCGATGACAAGCGCAGGTAAAGCTCCGCTTGAGTTTCAAAGGCTTGCCGAGACACCTGAAATGCCTGAGCCTGAAGGAACGCGGTTTTCGGCCGTTGTCAGTTCGCTCAGGCTTGACGGTGTGCTCGCCGCGGCGTACAGGCTTTCGCGCAGCGATGCCGCGGAGTGCATTCGAGCCGGTTTGGTGAAGGTAAATCACCTTCCGTGCGATCGGGTGGATGTGCAGCTCAAGGAGGGCACGCTGCTCTCCATGCGCGGCAAGGGGCGCGTGCGTCTTCTGTCTGTCGACGGAATGACGAGGAAACAACGTATCGGAATCACATTTTTCCGGTACGAATAATGATATGAACATTTGCTTTGAAAGGAGCTCTTCTCATGGCTATCACGCTGGATACAATCGTCAACAAGGTGTTCAAGGTCGT
Organism: uncultured Clostridia bacterium; assembly: GCA_945948915.1. GTDB lineage: Bacteria > Bacillota > Clostridia > Christensenellales > Aristaeellaceae > Ventricola. The sequence goes on from CAMFCQ010000004.1 coordinate 43,356, forward strand.
CAAGAATGGTTACGACAACAACGAGGTCGAGTCTTTCCTCGATGAAATTCTCGAGGAAATGGAGAACCGTGAGGCTGAAACCGAAAAGCTGAAGGAGCAGGTTGCTGCCCTGAATCGCGAGCTTGAGCAGGCGAAGGCTGAACTTGCCGCCCGTCCGACGGAAGTTCAGGCCGCTCCGGTGCAGGCTGCGCCGGTACAGGCTGCCACGGCCCGCCACAGCGAGAGCTTCGAGCTTGTGCTCTCTAAGGCGCAGGGCGTGTACGACGAGATTGTTGCTGCTGCTGACGCCCGTGCAGCGGAAATCGTGGACAAAGCCAATCAGGAAGCGGCGGATATCCGCAGCAACGCAGAGAGCCAGATTACCGATCTGACGGACAAGCTGACCGCGCTGCGCAAGCAGACTGCCGATTACTATGCTTCCCTCAAGAAGGTTGTGGATGCACAGAACGCCTCCATGGACCAGATCAAGAAGCTGCTGTAAGCGTAGACTTGGGCAGGGCACAGCCCTGCCTTTTATTTATTTTCCGTTGATGCGCTTTTTTGAATGCGCACCGGCGTTTGCTGCACATCAGCGCGTATGGTGGTCAGCAGGATATTTTTGCCGTTTCTCAAGCATGCTAGGCTTGGGAGGAATGCAGATGAATCCTTTTGATCTTGATTTTATCCTGCGCAGGCTGGAGCATTTGACGCAGCGCCTTGAGCTGATGCACCTGGAAGCTTACCTCCGCTATGTGCACGACTGGCGAAAGCGGCTGTTTTTTGATTTTCTGAGCGGTATCGCGCGCGGCGTGGGCTTTTCGCTCGGCTTCTCCGTGCTGGGCGCGCTGCTGCTGTATATACTGAGAAACATTGCACTGAGCAATCTTCCGGTGATTGGCAAGTTCCTGGCAGAGCTGGTGCAGATCGTGGAGAACAATCTGGGATCATGATCAAAAAGATAATGTATATCGGTGTGCCGGTTGCTGCGGCGGACCAGTTGATCAAAGCGTATATCCGGTGCAAGCCTCAGGGAAAAACGCTGTTTGAAATTCCAGGCATCGCTGCCATTACGCCAAGTTTCAACACGGGCGCAGCGTTCAGTCTGCTGTCCGGGCAAACTGCTTTTCTGGCAGTGCTTTCGGCCGTGCTGCTGCTTGTGCTGTGCGTCTACGTAAACAGAGCGCTCCATCTGTCGCGCGCAGCACAGACGTCGCTGTGCTTCTTGATCGGCGGCGGTGTCGGCAACCTGATCGATCGGATCGTCTATGGCGGCGTGACGGACTATATTCGTCTGCTGCCGATTGATTTTCCAATTTTCAATCTGGCCGATATCGCGGTCACGGGTTCCGTCGCAGCGCTGCTCATGCTGTTGTTTACGGGAATGCTGGAAAAAACTACGGGAGAAGAACATGGATCAAATCATTGAATTGTCGGTTGAACAGGCGGACGACGGTACGCGCATTGACGCGTATCTGCGCGCGCATACAGAGTTGTCGCGCTCACGCGTATCCGCGCTGATGCTCGAAGGGTCTGTGACCGTCAACGGCGAGGTTCAGATCAAGCCCTCCTTCAAGGTGACGACGGGGCAGTGCATTGCGCTTGCTGTGCCGCAGGTGCGCCCCGTGGACATCGTCCCGCAGGACATTCCGCTGGATATCTTGTACCAGGATGCGGACGTGGTCATCGTCAACAAACCGTGCGGCATGGTGGTGCATCCGGCAGCCGGAAACGAGGATAGGACGCTGGTCAACGCGCTGCTGTATCATGTGCGCGATCTGTCCGGCATCGGAGGTGAGATGCGCCCCGGCATCGTGCATCGCCTGGACAAGGATACATCCGGCTTGATTCTGATTGCGAAAAACGACAGAGCGCACGCTGCGCTCAGCGAACAGTTTAAAGAGCGTTCGATGGAGAAGCACTATCGCGCGGTGGCATTTGGTCATTTTCCGGAAGAGTCCGGGCTGATTGACGCACCGATTGCGCGCCACCCGGTTGACCGCAAGAAGATGGCGGTTGTACCTGACGGCAAGCCTTCCCAGACGGAATGGAAGACTCTGGAGCAGCTTAAGAGCACAACCTATCTGGACGTGCATCTGCTTACCGGCAGAACGCACCAGATCCGCGTACACATGCATTCCATCGGCCATCCGCTCCTGGGCGACAGGATTTATGCGCCGAACCTCAAGACAAGCGTGCATATTCCGCGCCTGATGCTCCACGCATACAGCCTGGCCTTCACACATCCGACAACAGGCGAGCGCATGACGCTGTGCGCACCGCTGCCTGAAAAGTTTGAGGCGACGCTGGAAAAGCTGAGATAACTGCAAAAAGCAAACGCCTGCTGATTCGGGCGTTTGCTTTTTCAATGATTCAGGAGCGTATCGATCCCTTATTCGTATTTGATCAGGCCACAGTCAACCAGGATGCGCTGCAGACGGCTTCTTTCAGGTTCCTCCATCGGCACAAGCGGAAGGCGAACCGCATCGTGAATGAGCCCCATCATCGCGAGCGCTGCTTTGACGGGAATAGGATTGACCTGCGAAAACAACGCGCGCATCAGGGGCAGCAGTGCCTGCTGCGCATCATTCGCCTCATCAAAACAGCCGTTTTCGCAGGCAAAGGTGATGAGCCGCGTCTGCAGGGGGAGAACGTTGCTGCAAACGCTGATCACCCCGCATGCGCCCAGGGCCATCAGCGGCACAATCAGGTCATCATTGCCGCTGTATATGGGCAAATCTCCATGTGTACACGAAAGGAAATCAGCAGCAAGCGACAGGTCTCCGCTGGCCTCCTTCAAACCTGCGACGTGGGGATGGACGGCCAGCTGCGCGAGGGTGTCCGGCTTGATGCTCATTCCTGTTCGGCTGGGCACATTGTAAAGGATCATCGGCAGATCGCAGCTGTCCAGAATGGCGCTGTAATGACGAATGAGGCCAGCCTGCGTCGTCTTGTTGTAATAGGGCGTGACGCTGAGCTGGCCCTGCGCACCGAGTTTTCTGGCCTGTCTGGCGTATTCGATCGCGCGGCGGGTATCGTTGGAGCCGGTGCCGATCAAAACCGGGATGCGCCCGTCAACCGTCTCAAGGCCGATGGTGATGACGTGTTCCCGCTCATCCATGCTGAGCGTGCAGGGCTCGCCTGTGGTGCCCAGAAACACCAGCGCGTCGATGCCTGCGTCCAGCTGCAGAAGAATCAGTCGTCTGAGTGCATCGGTATCCAGGGAACCGTCCGGCAGGAACGGGGTGACGAGCGCGGTCGCGCATCCTGTAAAGATGGGGGATGAATTTGAAAACACGAAGCATTCCTCCTCGGTCGTCAGCATACATAACAGCCTGCAGGCATGACAGATATAGGTCCGTCAGCTTCGATGGGTGACCTAAAGCGTGGCATCAAAACCGGCATGGCACCGGTACATTCCCAAAAAGGTGTGTATTTGCTGCTTTGTGCTCGAGGGCGGATCCAAGCGGAAAGATTGATACTGTTTTCAAATAGAAACAGCCAAGTGCTAAGCCCCGTCAGGTAACGCTTCGCTCCCTGACTGCTTTGACCGAATGGCTTCGCCACGTGGGGATACGTTGGGCTGCCGCCCAAACCTGCCTGAGGGATTTCATCCCTCAGACTCCCTTCTTCGCTTCGCATTTATTGCTCGTTTCTATCAGAAAAGAGTATGACATAACAAAAACCGCCGCAGGAGGAAACAGATGTCTCAAGTGTTTCCGTCATGCGGCAGGCAATATGTGCTTAAAAGCGTGGGAATTACTTCTTGGGGATGTAGCCCTGCGCGCAGAGCTGCTCGGCAATCAGCACAGCGCCGCCGGCAGCGCCGCGCAGCGTGTTGTGGGACAGGCCGACAAAGCGCCAGTCAAACAGCGAATCGCCGCGCAGGCGGCCCATCGAAACGCCCATGCCATGCTCGAAGTCGCGGTCAAGCTTCGTCTGCGGACGGTTATTCTCCTCGCAGTACTGGATGAACGGATGTGGGGCGCTGGGCAGATTCAGCTTCTGCGGCATGCCTTCGAAGGTGCGCCAGCGCTCGATGATCTCTTCCTTGGTTGCCGGCTTTTCAAAGCTCGCCCAGCAGGCAGCCATGTGGCCGTCGGCCACGGCGACGCGGATGCAGTGCGCACTGATGATCGGGGCCTTTGCCGGAACGATCACGCCGCCTTCGACCTTGCCCCAGATCTTGAGCGGCTCCTGCTCGCTCTTTTCTTCTTCGCCGCCGATGTACGGAATGACGTTGTCGATCATCTCCGGCCAGCGCGCAAACGTCTTGCCCGCGCCCGAGATCGCCTGATAGGTGGAGACGACGACACGGGTGGGCTTGAGATCCCTGAGCGCGGTCAGCGCCGGAACGTAGGACTGAATGGAGCAGTTCGGCTTGACAGTGACAAAGCCCGTCTTCGTGCCCAGACGCCTGCGCTGATACTCAATGACATCCGCATGCTCGGGATTCAGTTCCGGGATGATCATCGGAACATCCGGCGTGCCGCGGTGCGCAGAATTGTTGGAGACGACCGGCGTCTCGGTCTTCGCGTAAGCGTCCTCCAGCGCACGGATTTCGTCCTTCTTCATATCCACGGCACAGAAGACGAAGTCAACCTGACCGGTTACGAGCTCGACGTCGGCGGCATCGAGCACGGTCATGTTCTTGATATGATCAGGAATCGGCCAGCTGAATGCCCAGCGGCCCGAAACGGCTTCCTCGTAGGTCTTTCCCGCGCTGCGCGCAGAAGCGGCAACCGCCGCGATTTCAAACCAGGGATGATCTGCAAGCAGGGTAATAAAGCGCTGACCCACCATGCCGGTTGCGCCAACGATTGCTACGCGCCATTTACGATCCATGTAAATCCATCCTTTCAAAGGCCTGCTTTATCATGATAAAGTGGGCGATAATGCGTCCATCATAGCATTTGGTGTGTGAAATGTCAAGGGCATTGACCTGTATGATAAAAAATACGCCCCTGCCTGATGAAATGTGCACCCCGACTTTTCAATTTCGCGCATGTGTGGTAAAATAAGAAGCAATTGAGCCGCGAAGGATGAGGTCTTGCGAGGCGACATCAGTGAAATGGAGCAAACTGTATGGACATGAAACAGCTTGACATCGAGGCGGGAGGCTATCTCGACCAGCTGCGCACCCACAGGCGCGCGCTGCACCGGATTCCCGAAATCGGCGAGGCGGAATACAAGACGCAGGCGTATCTCATTGAGCATCTGAGGCTTCTTTTACCGGATGACCTGCGCGTGTTTGCCGATACGGGTGTGCGCGCTGTATTCAAGGGCAATGGACAAGGGCGCGTTGTGGCATTTCGATCGGACATCGACGCGCTGCCGGTGCGCGAGCAGACGGGGTGCAGCTACGCTTCCGGGCATGAGGGCGTGATGCACGCCTGCGGTCACGATGGACACATGGCCAATCTGCTCACCTTTGCGCAGTGGCTGTGCGATCACCGCAGTCAGCTGATTGATGATGTTGTGCTTCTGTTTCAGCCTGCGGAGGAGACGATCGGCGGCGCAAAGCGCATGATCGATGAAGGAGCGCTGGAGAATCCGCATGTCGACGTGATCTACGGCATGCACATGATGCCCGATATCCCGAAGGGCAGGATTGCCTCCTGCGCAGGGCCGATCATGGCGCAGACCTGCGAAATGGATTTTGTCATCCACGGTCAAAGCGCACACGGTGCGACACCACACCTGGGCGCGGACGCGATCACGGCGATGGGCCATCTGCTCACGCTTTTCCAGACGACCGTCGCGCGCAGCGTGGATCCCTGCCAGCAGGCGCTCATTACCATCGGCAAGGTTCGCGCAGGCGAGCAGCGCAATATCCTCGCAGACCGGGCGGAGCTGCAGGGCATCGTCAGAACGTTCTCCAATAGAGTCTATGACGGACTGGAAGCGCGCATACGTGATGATCTGAAGGGCATCGAGGCGGCGTTCGGCGTCAAGACGGAATTCATCAAACGCGTGTTCTACCCATGTGTGGAGAACGATGAAAAGGAGTTTGAACACGTCAAAGCGCTGCTGGGAGATCGATTCCTTCAGGCCAAGCCCCGTATGACGGCGGAGGACTTTTCGTATTATCAGTTGAGCGTGCCGGGTGTGTTCGTCTTCTGCGGGTGCATGGATGACACGCATACCGCGCCGCTGCATGCTTCAACGTTTGACTTTGACGAGGAATCGCTGCTTCCTGGCCTGGCGCTGTTTGCCAGCCTGGTCAGCATCGCGTCGTAATAGAGGAGGAATACAAATGGGCTTCTTTGACAGGTACTACTACGGCAAGGCGGGCAAGCGTGATTACAGCGAAATGGACATGCCCAAGAACCGCGTCTCTCTGTTCTTCCTTGTGTTTAAGGATCATTTCTTTGATCTGATCAAGGTCAATATCCTGCAGCTCGTGTTCTGGCTGCCGTTCCTGATCTGGACGTATATCAACATGATGGCGATCCAGTCCATCGACACGCAGACTCTGCTTGAGGCGGAGAATGGAATGCAGCAGTTCATGGGCATGGTGAGCGGCTATGTGATCATGTGGCTCATCGGCCTGATTCCGTGCACGCTGATTACTGGTCCGTCGTCTGCCGGTGCGGCATATGTCATGCGCAACTGGGCGCGTGACCAGCATGCGTTCCTGTTTTCGGATTACAAGGACGCGTTCAAGAGCAACTGGAAGCAGGCGCTGCCGGTTTCCATCATCACTGCGCTTGTGCCGGTACTGGCGTATACGGCGGTCAGGTATTACGGCGCGCTGGCATCCAGCAATGTTATGATGCTGCTCCCGTTGGTGCTGGTGCTCTCTGCCACGCTGATGTGGACGCTGATGCTGCCGCTGCTCTATCCGATGATGATCGGCTATGAGCTCAAGTTCTCCGCGCTGTTGAAGAACGCGTTCCTCATGGCGGCTGCGCGTCTGCCGCAGATGGTGCTGGCGCGCCTGATCACGTTTCTTCCGATTGCGGCGCTGTTCGTTGGGTTCTACACCGGTAATGGCGTTGTGATTCTGGTGGTTTCGCTGTATTATATGCTGTTTGGCTTTGCGTTCTCCCGTCTGGTTTACGCGTCCGTGGCCAACAGCGTGTTTGACAAGTTCCTGAATCCTCACATTGAAGGCGCACAGGTGGGCATGGGCCTGCGTCCGCACACGGATGACGATGAGCTGCTGGATGACGAAGAAGATGAAGAGGATGAAGACGAGGATAACGGCGAAGACTGATCCGCAGGCGGCATGAAAGCCTGACATCCCGGGGAAAATGCTCCCGGGGGTGAGGCAATGTCTGTACGATACAGAAAACCAACCAGCCGGGAGCGCAGAAAATACCGTGCGGCTGAGGCTGCGGGACTGCTTGATCGGGTGATGGAGGTTGGCTGGGCCGGCCTGTCCGCCAAGGAAAGCGGGCGGATCGGCGGGATTCTTGCGCATATGGATCAGGAGAAAACGACGGACAATGTACGATGATTTTGCAGGCGTATACGATACGCTGATGGACGATTTCGACTACGACGCCTGGAGCGAGTACTATCTTTCGCTCATCCGGGACGCGCTGGGCGGGCTGCCTGTGCGCATGGCAGAATGCGCCTGCGGAACGGGCAGCCTGACGGTTCGCTTTGCCCGGAAAGGTCTGAGCGTTGTCGGCATTGATCTCTCCGCCTCGATGCTCAGACGCGCGGAGGAAAAGGCGCGCACCTGGGGCGTAGAAGCCGCGTTTGTTCGTCAGGACATGCGGCGGCTCGCGCTGCCGCGCCGCGTTGGAGCGGTGCTTGCAACCTGCGATGGCGTCAACTACCTGACCACACCGCAGGATGTCATGACGTTTTTCGGCGCCGCATATGCACAGCTGCTGCCGGGCGGCGTGCTGTGCTTTGACTGCTCCAGCCGACATAAGCTGGAAGACGAGATGGGCGATGCATTCTTTGGCGAGGAACGGGATGGACTGACGACCCTCTGGCAGAACACGCTCAACCGTGAGAACCACATTCTGACGATGGATGTAACCTTCTTTGTGCGTGAGGCTGACGGGCGCTACCGGCGTTTCCGGGAACAGCACCGCCAGCGCGCGCACAGCCAGAAGGAGATCCTCGCATGGCTTGCCGAGGCAGGCTTTGAGGAGATCCGCGCATACGGAGAGATGCGCCGGGATGCGCCGGAGGAAAAGGATACACGAATTCACTATATAGCGCGCAAGCCCCAGCAGCATGGATTTGAGCTGTAAGCAAACGCGCAGCAGGAGGAAAGAACATGGAGCAGAAAAAATCCAGGCTGCTTCGCATGACGCTCAAAGGCGGCGAGGCGCGTGTATTTTTGTGCGATACAACGGAGATGGCGCAGCAGGCGCGCGATATGCACAACGCAAGCAATACCTGTACAGCGGCCATGGGCCGCATGCTGGCGGCGGTGTCCATCATGGGCGCCGGTCTCAAGAGCGAAGGCGACAGGATCACGGCGACGATCAACGGCGGCGGTCCTGCCGGTCCGATCTGCGGCGTTGCAGGCCCGGACGGCGTGGTCAAGGTTACCATCGAGAATCCGCAGGTGGAGCTTCCGCTCAAGCCGAACGGAAAGCTGGATGTCGGCGGCGCACTGGGCAAGGACGGCCAGCTGACGATCATGCGCTCGTTCAGCTATGGTGAGCCGTACGTCGGTCGTGTCCAGCTGGTTTCCGGCGAAATTGCCGAAGACTTTGCGATGTACTATCTGGAATCCGAGCAGACGCCGTCTCTCTGTGCGCTGGGCACGCTTGTGGGTGAGACGGTGCTATCTGCCGGCGGTATTCTGATTCAGGCGATGCCTGGCTGCTCGGATGCGCTGCTTAACGCCTTGGAGGTTCGGGCAGAGCTCTTTGGATCCATCTCTCAGCTGCTGCAGGAGATGACGCTGGAGGAGCTGGCCTATGCCTGTTTCCGCGATCTGGAGCCTGAGGTTCTTGAGGAAATCCCGCTTGAGCTCAGGTGCGACTGTTCGCGCGAGTATATCGAACGCGTGCTGCTGTCCATGGGTGAAAAGGAGATCCGCGATCTCATCCGCACACAGAACGGCTGCGAGGTCTCCTGTCATTTCTGCCGCAGCCACTATGCGTTTACCGGTGAAGAGCTTGAGAGGCTGCTTCAGAAGGCCAGAAACGACGAGGAAGACGTGTAACCTCGATAACAGAAATGAACAGGAGGTTGGCCGTGAGCAACGTAATCACGATCAGCCGCACGCGCGATTATCTGGTCAGCCGTGCCGAAAAGCATCGGCGTGCAGGGCGGTATGACGAGGCGATGGCGCTCCTTGGGAAAGCCAGGAATCAATTCGGCATTCAGGAAGACATTGAGATAGAAGCAGCCCGCGTGTATACGGAAATGGGCTGCGAGGAAGAAGCTGCTCGAGCCTATCTGCGCGTGGTTCGTCTGGATGGCCCACACAAGGCAGCTGCGCTGTTTGATCTGTCACTGGCCAGCGCACAGAGGGGTGATTTCAGCCGATCAGCATCGTATTACGAGCACTTTCTCGCCTGCAAAACACGGGCGGATATTCCTGATGAGATGGCCGCTGAGCTCGGCCGACAGCTGCTCGAGGAGCTCGATCAGCCGTCCATGCGCAGCCGAAGAGCCCGGGCGCGGATGCTGGAGCAAAGAGCTGCCGCGCGATTGCAGGAAGGAAAGACTGCTGCTGCACAGCATTTGATGGAGCACTCCCTGCGACTGCGCGAAACGGCACGGGGATATACCATGCTGGCCTGCTGCTTGTTGATGCGCATGAAGCTGCCTGAGGCAGTGAATGCAGCAAATCGCGCGCATCAGATGTCGCCCGGCAGAGTGCAGACGCTCTGTGTGCTCTCCGACGCCTATGCGGCGATGGGCGAGACGGAGTTTTCGCGCCGGGCGATGATTCTGGCTGCCATACGGGCCAGAGAACCGGACGATCTGTTCTCGGTGGCCATGGAGAGCGCGAAGCACGGTGATGACGAGCTGACGCTGCGCATGACGAAAAAGCTACTCGCCCGTGAGCCTTATCACACGCATGGCATGAAGCTGCGCGCTTGTGCGCTGGTCAATCTGGGCCGGATGAAGGAGGCGAGCCGACTGTTCGGCCGTCTGTGTGGGCTGCTCCCGGAGGATACGGTCTGCGAGTTTTTCTACAAGCTGTCGCGTGACAGCAGGACGCACACAGAGCGTTTTTTGCTGGGCATCGACGTGACGCATGAGGAGGGCGTAAGTCGTGCATCAGAGCTTATATCCATGCTCTATGTCTCACCGGATGCGATCTGTTCAGAACAGGAGACCCTCCATAGAGTTTGCAGGCTGTGCGATTGGGCATTCCATTCGCCGATGGCCGGCTCGCATACCAAGACGGTTGCGCTGATTCTGCTGACTGCAATGTCCGCAGACGAAGCGCGTCAGGTGCTGCTGGATGCGCTGACCGATCCGCTGCTTGCAGACGCTTTCAAGCTGAACGCACTTCAGGTGCTGACGGCCAAGGAGGGCTTCAAGCCATACTGCGTCGATATCGGCGGCAGATTGGTTCACCTGGCTGCAGGCGGCGTCAGCACGCAGCCGGCTCAAAGCAGCAAAGCCAATTCACAGATTGTCCAGCGCGCCTCCGATGCGCTTTCCGGTGCTTATCCGGACGCGCCGCAGGCGATTCTGACCATGTTCCTTCGATATCTTAAAACCTATCCGCAGCCAAAGGGACGAGAGAAAGATGCGTGTGCCGCCGCGCTTGAACTGATGTATCATCGTCAGGCCGGCCGGCATGTCGATGAACAAAAGTTTGCAGAAAGAAACGGCATTACAGCGAGGCTTCTGCACAGGATATTGCGTCGCTTTGAGCGATGCATGCAGGCGAAACCAGAGGAATAATACTTCAAAACATGAAGCAAGCGAGGGAGATTCACATGAAGTGCATCGATTTTGACAAGCAATTTGAGCGCTATACGCGCGAGTGGATGACGAAAAATGCGGAGAAGTACAACAACGACATGGATGCCATTGAAGCCATGATGCCTGAAATCTACATGGAATTCATGAGCAAACCGGCGTCGTGGCTGGACGGCATGTCCCCGGAAGCGTATTTCGAGCAGTTTGACGACGCAGGCATGCTGATTGACTGGATGTGCGCCTACTATGAGCAGGAAGTACCGGTGCCCGATCTGCTGCTGGAGCGCATTACGGCGCTGGGCAGCGATGCGGAAGAGAAGCTTCTTGCCTTGCCCTTTGGCGACAATGTTCCGCACGAAGCCGCGCTGACGGCCATTTCCCTGCTGCGCGAGCTGGAAAGCAGCGCGCCGATGCAGGCGTATATCGACTTTATCAGTACGCTCGAAGAGCCGGATGAAAAGGGCGACATGTGCGCGGAGTCCCTGCTGTCCATGGGATACGCGGTGGTCGAGCCGATCCTGGCAGTGCTTGATCATGCCCGGCAGACGGCACGCGATATCTTTGCGGATATCCTGAGCAACTTTCCGGGCGATGACCGCATTTTTATGCTGCTCATAGAACGCTTTGAGCACTGCGAGGATCGCCATGCGCTGTTCGCGTCCTATCTGGCCAAGTTTGGCGACGCCCGTGCGCTGCCGGTTCTGCTTGCAGCAGCGCTTGACGACAACACCAACTATCTTGATTATGTCGAGATTGTCAGTGCAATCGATGCGCTGGGCGGGGAAAGGCCGCCGGAGCGCAGCTTTGACGGCGATCCGTATTACGAGTCTCTTAAGCGGATCTAATACTAATTCTTGTTAAAATAGCCTAATCCGCACACCATCTTTCCGCTCTGACTTTGCCTTGTTCCGTTCAACGTACCGTGAGTAACGCCTCACTTCACTCGGCTTCGTCAGAGCGAAAAATCTGATGCACTCTATTAGGCATTTTAACTGCGAATTAGTATAAGCTGTTCTGCGCATAGGAAAGATGCATTTTTGAGCTACAAGGAGGAAATGCCTTCGTGATTTGTCCAAACTGCGGTCGGGAGCTGCCCGATACCGTTCGTGTTTGTCCGGGCTGCTCGGCCGTGCAGCGGGTGTTCAGGCGCAGACATGCTGACGCTGATCTGCCGGAACCGGGCGAACCCGTGCGCGTTTCGCGGCGGGTTGCCCCGAATACAGATGAGGTCAAACACAAAAGAGATCAAGCAGGAGGCCGCGTCTCCACGCCAAAGCGAAAGGCCCCTTCGGACAAAAGACCGGACAGCGCCAGCCGCGTGCCTGTGGGGCTGAATAAGCAGGCAGCCCGGACACAGGTACGCTATGTGCGCCGGGCGCCGAATCGCATTCGGCGAAAAGTGGATGCCCGCCCTGCACTGCTGGATCCGCCGATCTATCGGAAATCGCACAAACGGCTGATGCGCGTGGTATTTGTCATCCTGCTCCTCACGCTGTTTATCGGTTCTGCGGGCGGTTACATGCTCTTTCGCACGGAGGATGGCCAGCGCCTGATGGCGACATGGGGCTGGTCGGTGGCCAATACGGACGCCTATGTGACCCTGGGCAGAGAACTGCTGGATCAAGCGTATTTCACACGGGCACTGGAGATGCTGAATGTCGCTGTTGAACGCGAGCCGGATAATGTCGATGCGCTGGTACTGATGGGGCAGGCCTATACGGAATTGGGCCAAACGGACGAGGCCATCGCCATCTACGAATCGCTGATTCAGGAGATCGCACCGGCGCACCCAAGCGCCTATCGGAACCTGATCAAGATTTATCAGCAGCAGGGATACAACGCAGAAGCGCTGGCACTGATGAAAACCGCGGCGGAAAATGCCAATACCACGCAGGAATTCACGGTGATGCTGCGCGAGTACACGCCGACGGCACCGACGCTCTCCCATCCGGAGGGGCGATACAACGAAGAGATCGATGTGACCATTTCCATTCCGGATGGGCAGACTGTTTACTATTCCACCGACGGCACCGATCCGTCTGAATCCGGTCTGGTCTATACAGATGGCATGCAGATTCACATCCCTGAAGGCAAGATGACCATTAAGGCCATCGGCTTCACGGAAAACGGAACCCCCAGCGAACAGATTACGGCGGATTATACCGTTATTATTCCGACGCCTGCTGCGCCGAAGGCCAACTATGCCTCCGGCGTGTACAAGAAGGCCCCCAAGGTCACGCTGCGCCCAGGCTCCGAGGACAAGAAGGAGAACGAGAAGATCGTCGCGATCTATTACACGCTCGACGGCCGTCAGGCGACGACGGATTCCACGCTGTACACTGAGCCGATTCAGCTTCCGATCGGCGATTCACGGCTGCGCGCCATTGCCGTAGCAAGCAATGGAAAGATCAGTTATGAGATGAACGTTACCTACAAGGTGGAGGGCAACCTCAAGAACATGTTCAACTCGAACGATACGTTCAAGAACATGGAACTCTATAAGACCGGGTACAAGACGTTTACCAAGACCTGGGGCACACCGGAGAGCTACGAGGTGCTGCCGATGGAGGAATGGTACGGCCCGGACATGGAGAGCTATGAAGCTGTGTACAGCTGGGGTACAGCGAGGTTCTGCATCAAGACGACAGGCGGCAGCCCTGTGCTGTACGCGCTGGATACGACAAACAGCAAGATGACCGCGCCGCGCACGACCCGCGTGGGCATGAATGCCGACGAAGTGCTGGCAAAGTTCCGGGATCTTGGACAGGCTGCGCTGGACGAGGACGGGAACCGTTTGCTGTATAATTACAACTCGGCCAACACGCAGTTCGGTACGTACCGAAAGGAAGCGAGCGGTCTTTACGCCATCCATTATTACTATCCGATCGGCGACGACAAGGAGATCTTTGTGGAGCTGTCGTATTACCTTGATGAGAATGGGGCAGTGGCGCGCGTTGTGTGGCAGCGCTATCTCTCTGAAATCACGGCAAATGCCGGAGGCTGAGTGGTTGTGCTTGACAAAACTGCAAGAAAACCCTATAATGGTTAGGAATATTGACTGCGATGAAGAAGAGAGCAGATGAAGAACGCGCCTAAAGAGAGCCGGGCAAGGTGAAAGCCGGCGGCAGCGGGACATCTGGTATGGCTTTGGAGCATCCGCGATGAATCAAGCGCGGCGGGCGTTCCCGTTACAGAGCATGGAGGCGGACGGCCATGAGGCTGATCCGTGAATCAGGGTGGTACCACGATAATTTCGTCCCTCGCTATGCAGCGGGGGACGTTTTTTAAGGAGAGGGAAACATGAGCGAAAAACCAAAGTTCTACATTACGACGCCGATCTATTATCCCAGTGATAATCTGCATATCGGCCACAGCTACTGCTCGACAGCTGCTGATACCATGGCACGCTTCAAGAAGCAGACCGGCTATGACGTCTTCTTCCTGACCGGCACAGACGAGCACGGCCAAAAGATCGAGCGCAAGGCTGCCGAAGCAGGCGTGACCCCGCAGGCCTATGTTGACAAGATCGTCGCGGGCATCAAGGACCTATGGAAGCTGATGGATGTGGAATACGACGATTTCATCCGTACTACGGATGAGCGTCACGTCAAGTCCGTGCAGAAGATCTTCAGGAAGCTGCACGACCAGGGCGACATCTACAAGAGTGAATACGAGGGCCTGTACTGCACGCCCTGCGAATCCTTCTGGACGGAGCTGCAGCTCAAGGATGGCTGCTGCCCGGACTGCGGCCGCCCGGTGGAGAAGACCCGTGAAGAGAGCTATTTCTTCCGCCTTTCCAAGTATCAGGATTGGATGATCAACTACATCAAGGAGCATCCGGACTTTATTCAGCCGGCCTCCCGCGCGACGGAGATGCTCAACAACTTCCTGATTCCTGGTCTGCAGGATCTGTGTGTTTCCCGCACGACGATCAAGTGGGGCATCCCGGTTGACTTTGATCCGAAGCACACCGTGTATGTGTGGATCGACGCGCTGACCAACTACATCAACGCGCTGGGTTACGGTTCCGACGACGACAGCCTCTACCAGAAGTACTGGCCGGCGGACATCCATCTGGTCGGCAAGGAGATCGTCCGCTTCCACACCATCATCTGGCCGATCATGCTCCATGCGCTGGGACTCCCGCTGCCCAAGCAGGTCTTTGGTCATGGCTGGCTGGTTATGGGTGGCGGCAAGATGAGCAAGTCCAAGGGCAACGTCGTCGATCCGGTGAAGCTGTGTGAGCGCTATTCCTCCGACGCGGTGCGCTACTTCCTCATGCGCGAGATGCCGTTCGGCTCCGACGGTGAGTTCTCCAACGAGGCGCTCATCCGCCGCATCAATTCCGACCTGGCCAATGACCTGGGCAACCTCGTCAGCCGCAGCGTCGCCATGAACGAGAAATACTTCGGCGGCTTGGTTCAGGCGCCGGCGGAATACAACGAGCTGGATCAGAAGCTGATCGACCTGGCGACCGGTCTCTGGGAGAAGGTCGAGAAGAGCATGAACGCGCTGCAGTTCTCCGGCGCGCTTGTGGAGATCTGGAAGCTGATTGGCGAGTGCAACAAGTACATCGATCTGACGATGCCCTGGGTGCTGGCCAAGAACGAAGCGGATCGTCCGCGTCTTGGCACGGTGCTGTATGTGCTGCTTGAGTGCGCACGCATCGTTGCCGTGCTCATCGCGCCGACCATGCCGCGTACCCCGGAGCGCATCTTTGCGCAGATTGGCGTGACGGATGCGGAGCAGAAGACTTGGGAATCCACGAAGACCTTTGGCGGCCTGAAGCCGGGCAGCCTGGTCAAGAAGGGCGAAGCACTGTTCCCGCGCATTGACATGGCCAAGGAGCTGGAGCTGCTTGAAGCGGAGCGCCTGGCTGCAGTCGCTGAAGCGGAAAAGAAGGCTGCCGGTAAGGAAGAGCTGCCCGCGCCGAAGGATGAGGAAAAGACCGTCTTCACCCAGAAGGATCTGTGCCAGTTTGACGACTTTGAGAAGATTCAGCTCGTCGTGGCCAAGGTGCTCAAGTGCGAAAAGGTGCCCAAGGCCGACAAGCTGCTCATGTCCACCCTCAAGGTAGGCGATACCGAGCGCGTCGTCGTTTCCGGCATTGCGAAGTTCTACACGCCTGAAGAGATGGTCGGCAAAAAGGTTGTCCTGCTCGCGAACCTCGCACCGCGCAAGATCCGCGGTGTGGAATCCCACGGCATGCTGCTGTGCGCTGCCAATGCTGACGAGAGCAAGCTCAGCCTGCTGACGGTCGATTCCGACATCGAGGACGGCTGCGAGATCGGCTGAGATGAGCAAGCAGGTACTGGCGGAATACCCGCCGCTGATCGGTTTGTTTGATACGCACTCGCATCCCAACGACAACCGGTTTGATGCGGATCGCGAAGAAGTATTTGCCCGCATGCGGCAGACGGAGATGATCTCCGTCTGCGTCGGCGCGGACATGGCATCAAGCGCAGAATCCGTCGAGCTGGCCAGGCGCGAGCCGATGTACTACGCGTCCGTAGGTGTGCATCCGCACGATGCAAAGGACTTTACAGACGCAGACATTCCGGTGCTCACGCGTTGGCTGACGACGGAGGAGAAGGTTGTTGCACTTGGTGAGATCGGCCTGGATTACTACTACGATCTCTCGCCAAGAGATGTGCAGAAGGACGTATTTGCCCGTCAGCTTGATCTGGCCTATGAACTTGACAAGCCTGTGATCCTGCACATCCGTGACGCTCACGGCGATGTGATCGATATCCTGCGCGCGCATAGGAATCGCCTGCCCAAGTGCGTGGTGCACTGCTGCTCGGCCAGCTGGGAGAGTGCGAAGGTCTACATGAACATGGACTGCATGATCTCCTTTGCCGGGCCGGTGACGCTCAAGCGCTCTGTGCATCTGCACGAGGTCGCAGTGAACATGCCGCTTGACCGTATGATGATCGAAACGGACAGCCCGTATCTTGCGCCGGAGCCCGTCAGGGGCCGACGCAATGATCCCTGCAACGTTGCCCATGTCTGTCGGTTTATCGCCAATCTGCGCGGCATGGACGCCCAGGAGCTGTGTGATGTGACACGCGAGAATGGCAAGCGTTTCTACCGCATCAAATAAGCAACATAAAACGGAGATCGTCCTGCTGAAGACGATCTCCGTTTTGCTATGCAGATGCTCCGTGAGGCTCCGGTTTCGGGCGCATCACAGCGGAATGCAGAATGCTTTGTCGGTGATACCGACGGCAGCCTGCCGGTTTAACCCAGCAGATGCTCCATCAGGATCTTGAAGCCCATCAGGATCAGCACAAGACCGCCGAAGAATTCAGCACTGCTCTTGTACTTGCTGCCGAAGATGCTGCCGACCTTCACGCCGATGACGCAGCAGACGAACGTCGTCAGGGCGATAAACGAAACAGCCGGGACAATGCTGACCTGCAGGAATGCGAAGCTGATGCCGATGACCAGCGCGTCAATGCTCGTTGCAATGGCCAACGGAACCATTGCTTTAGCGGAAAAGTCGTCATCTACGGACTCCTCGTCGCCATCCCTGGATTCGTGAATCATATTGAAGCCGATGATGGCCAGCAAAACAAAGGCAATGTACGGCGCGATGGCCGTTACCAGCGATTCAAACTGCGAACCGAGGAGATAGCCAATCAGCGGCATGCCGCCCTGGAATAGGCCAAAGTACAGGCCACAGATCAGCATGTGCTTTCCCGTGCAGCGGCGAACGGACAGACCCTTGCAGATGGAGACGGCGAATGCATCCATTGACAGGCCCAAAGCGATGACGAACAATTCCCAAAGACCCATTGAAGAAATCCTCCCTTGAATGATAGGCGGCAGAATAGAAAACGAGACCTAATCTGCCCCATAAAACGGTAGCGCAGATTAGTCTCGTCATTTCATATAAAGCCAGGGGAAAGCCCCAGTATGTTGGCCCTATCACGAAAGAAAACGACGCCGTTTCCTTCGCTGACTACTCCCTAATTTGAACAATCTGAGTATAAGGGACGAAGGATAAGTTTGTCAATGATAACTCAATTCTGTTCAGAAAAAAGCATCCCGCCCGCAGAGCACGGACGGGATGGGGGAGATCAGCGCTCTTCGCGGAAATACGCCAGGCCAAGGCTGGCAGGCGGCTGATCCTCGCGCTTTTTGCGCAGGGACGTGATGATCAGAACGGCGATGGTGACGAGGTAGGGCACCATCTGAATGAGGTCAGTGATGTAGCCCGGCACGCTGAAACCAATCAGCGTCGGCAGGAACTGATACAGCCAGTAGAGCATGCCAAAGAGGTAGGAGCCCCAGATGGCGTTGAGCGGCTTCCAGGTCGTGAAGATCACCAGCGCGACGGCCAGCCAGCCCAGCGCCTCGATCTGTCCCGTGGTCGCCCAGATGCCCTGGTTGTAATCCAGCACATAGTACAGTCCTCCGAGGCCGGAAATGCCCGCGCCCAGGCAGGTCGCCAGGTACTTGTAGCGCGTGACGCTGATGCCTGCGGCGTCAGCCGTCGCCGGGTTTTCACCAATTGCGCGTAGGTTGAGGCCGGTGCGCGTATGGCTCAGAACATGGTGCAGGATGATTGCCAGAACGATGGCTGCATACACCATAAAGCCGTATCCAAAGACCGTCTGGCCGATCACGCCCATCCCGGAGAGTACCGGAATCTTCGTCTGGAAGGTCTTGTAGACCAGACTCTGCGTCGCCGTACGGCCATCCAGAATGAACACGCCGAAGAAATTGGCTACGCCCATGCCGAATGTCGTGAGCGCAAGGCCGGTGACGTTCTGATTAGCGCGCAGGCTGATGGTCAGGAAGCTGTAAATCAAGCCGCCGAACATCGCGGCGACAAACGCGCAGAAGAGCGCGAGCACCACACAGAAGACCATGTTCGGTTCAGCAACGCTGTTTTCATACAGATACGCGCTGGCAAAGCCCGCAAAGCCGCCCAGGTACATGATGCCCGGAACGCCCAGGTTCAGGTTGCCGGACTTCTCGGTGATAATTTCGCCCAGCGCGCCGTACATGATGATCGTGCCGAAGGGGATCGCGCGAAGGATCCATGCGATTAACGTATCCATCAGGCCACCTCCTTGTTGATCGTCTCATGCCTGCCGGTGCGGAAAATCGGCTTGTAGTTGATGAAGAATTCGCTGCCCAGGATAAAGAAGAGGATGATGCCGGCGATGATGTCGGAGGCAAAGTCGTTCAGGTTATACGCAGAAGCGATTTCGCCCGCGCCCTTCTCCAGGAAGATGAGCAGGAAGGAAATGAGCGCCATGTAGAACGTGTTGAACTTGGCCAGCCAGGCGACGATGATGGCCGTGAAGCCGTTGCCGCCTGCGGTTGTGGTGGAAATCGTCTGGTCGCGGCCGCCGACGATCAAAAAGCCCGTCAGGCCGCACAGTGCGCCGGAGAGGATCATCGTGCGGATGATGACCTTGCCCACGTTGATACCGGCGTAGCGGGCGGTATTCTCGCTCTCGCCGACGACGGCAATCTCATAGCCCTGCTTGGAATAGCGCAGATAGCAGTACATGAGCACGACCAGCAGCACCGTGATCATGAGGTTGATGTTATAGCGCTGGCCAAACAGCTGCGGGAACCAACCTGCTTTGGTCTTCATGTTCAGCTTGCCCAGGCCGGACGCCTGACCGCGCCAGATATTGACGCAGCAGGCAACAAGCTGAATGGCGACGTAATTCATCATCAGGGTGAACAGCGTCTCGTTCGTACCCAGCCGCGCCTTGAACCAGCCGGGGATAAAGCCCCACAGCGCGCCGGCAAACACGGCGGCCACGAGCATGGCTGCGTAGAGGATAGCGTTGGGCACCTTGCCGCCATAGAAAACCATGACAGCCGCTGTCGCCAGCGCGCCCATGAGCACCTGACCCTCCGCACCGATGTTCCAGAAACGCATCTTGAACGCAGGCGCCAGCGCGATGCCGATCAGCAGCAGGGAAGCGAGATCGCGCATCGCCCAGGAAAAGCGCATCGGAGTAGAGAACGTGCCCTGGAACATCGTCGTGTAAACGGCAAGCGGATCAAGGCCGGTGACGAAATAGATAAACAGCGCATCGACAATCAGCGCCAGCAGCACAGCGGCCAGACGCACGAGCAGCTTGAGCTTGAACGGGGATTCGCCGCGCTTGACAATGCGCATAAGCGGTTCATGGCTGACAGTCATCAGGCGACGCCTCCTTCCTGATCTTCCTTCAGACGGGTCATCAACAGGCCAATCTCTTCCTTGGTGGCTTTGCGTCCGTCGACAATGCCGTTGCACTTGCCGCCGCACAGCACCAGAATCCTGTCGCACAGGTCAATGAGCACGTCCAGATCCTCGCCGACGTAGATGATGGACACGCCCTTCTGCTTCTGTTCGTTGAGCAGATGGTAGATGGTATAGCTGGTGTTGATGTCCAGGCCGCGCACGGCGTAGGCCGTCATCAGCACGGACGGGGCAGCGGCAATCTCACGACCGACGAGCACCTTCTGCACGTTGCCGCCAGACAGGCGGGAAACCGGCGTGTTGATCGACGGCGTGACCACGCCGAGCTCATCCTTGATCGATTCGGCGAGATGACGGGGACGGCTTCGGTCTGCGATAAAGGAGCTGCCTTCGGTATAGCTCTTGAGCATCATGTTATCCACCATGCCCATGGAGCCGACCAAACCCATGCCCAGACGATCCTCAGGGACAAAGGAGAGGTGAATGCCCAGCTCACGGATGCTCTTGGGCGTCTTGCCGATGAGCTGTTCAGCGGTGGAGTCGCGGTCATCGTCCGGATAGTAGACGATGCTGGAATCCTTGTCCGGGTTCTGAAGACCGGCGATGGCCTCCAGAAGCTCCTTCTGGCCATTGCCGGAGATGCCTGCGATGCCCAGAATCTCTCCGCTGAATGCGTCGAAGGAGACGTGATCGAGAATCTTGACGCCCTCAGCGTTTTGCACGGTCAGATTATGCACGGTCAGACGCAGATGCGGATTGACAGGATCAGGGCGCTCAATGTTCAGCTCGACCTTTTTGCCGACCATCATCTCGGTGAGGGAGGACTCCGTCGCATGGGCAGTTTCCACTGTGCCGGCGTATTCACCCTTGCGCAGGATTGCCACGCGGTCGGAAATGGCCAGCACCTCGTGCAGCTTGTGCGTGATGATGATGATGGACTTGCCGTCCTCGCGCATGTTGCGCATGACGGCAAAGAGCTTCTCCGTCTCCTGCGGCGTGAGAACAGCCGTCGGCTCGTCCAGAATCAGGAGCTGCGCGCCGTGATAGAGCATTTTGATGATCTCAAGCGTCTGCTTCTGGCTGACGCTCATCTCATAGACCTTCTGATCCAGGTCGATCTCAAAATTGTATCGATCGCAGATTTCGCGCGCCTTCGCCTTGATCGCTTTGATATCATATTTCTCGTGTTTATCCAGCACCAGCGCGATATTCTCCGCCGCGGTGAACACGTCGATGAGCTTGAAATGCTGATGCACCATGCCGATGCCGTGCGCATAGGCATCCTTCGGGCTGCGGATTTCGACAGGCTTTCCTTCGACGAGAATCTCGCCGCTGTCCGGGTAATAGATGCCGGCGATCATGTTCATCAGCGTCGTCTTGCCGCTGCCGTTTTCGCCGAGCAGGGAAAGGATCTCGCCCTTGCGCACGTCAAGCGAAACGTCGTTGTTTGCAATCACGCTGCCGAAAGTCTTGGTGATGTGCCGCAGTTCAATGGCGTATTCCATGTGAGACCGGTCACTCCTTCTCTCAAGAAAGCGGTCTGCGCCCGCTTCCATGTCCGAACAACTCTTCAGAAACAGGTTGTTTGGTGCTGATTGTACGGGTTTTCCCGTCATTCTGATTTGACAGAAAACAGGGAAAAGGGAAGCGGATGATGCTTCCCTTTTCGAATTGTCATTTTGCGAATTACTTGATCTCGGTGATGCCGTCGATGCGCAGGGCGAAGTACGGCGCGCTGCGGAACTCGGACTCGGCGAAAGCGCCGTCCACGATCGCCTCGACGGTCTCGCCCTCATAGATGGCGGTCATGGTGGACCAATCCATGAAGGACATGTCGCACGGAGCGGAGGTGACAGCCGCGCCGCCCACGGTGAAGGTGGCGGTATCGAAGACCTTCAGGCTGCCGTCCTTGATCGCAGCGATGACCTCAGCGACCTTCTCGGCAGTGCCGGCGGCGCAGGAGACGCCCAGATCGGTGATGGCCACGGCGTCAGCGTCAAAGCCCTTCGCCCAGTCAGCCGGAACCGCTTCGTCGTTCTTGATCATGGTGAACAGCTCGGTGTAGAAGACGGACCACTCGTTGGTCGGGGAGGTCAGCGCAGCGGTCGGCGCGGTCGGCAGCATATCGACATTGTAGCCGACGGAGTAGCAGACGTTGCCCGCATCCAGCAGCTTCTGGGTCGCAGCCGGGGCACCGGTGGAATCGGCGTGCTGGCCGATGATGACGCAGCCCTTGGCGATGAGCGCCTCGGCGGCAGCGGCTTCCTTGTCGATATCGAACCAGGAGTTGGTGTAGTTGACTTCCATCGCAACGTTCGGCACGACGGAGCGCAGGCCCAGGAAGAAGGCGGTGTAGCCGGAAACGACCTCGGCATAGTCAAACGCGCCGACGTAGCCGATCTTCACGTTGCCGTCCGCATCGAAGGAGTTGGGCTGCTTCTCAGCGGAGAGCTCGCCGGACTCAAGCAGCTCGGCAAGCTTCATGCCGGCCACGACGCCGGACACATAGCGGGCCTCATACACCTTGGTGAACGCGTTCTTGAAGTTGTCAAGACCAGTCAGCGCAGCGAAGTCGCCGGTCATGGACACGAAGGTGACATCCGGATACTCCTCGGCGGCGAGCACCATATAGGTCTGATGGCCGTAGGAGTTGGAGATGATCACGTTGCAGCCCTGGCCGATGCAGTCAAGCGCAGCGTCGTAGCAGGTCTGATCTTCCGGCGTCTTGTACTTCCAGATGATCTGGTTGTCGGCCAAACCGAGGTTCGCCGCGGCGGCCTTGATACCGTTCATGTGGGCGAGGGTGTAGCCCTCGGTTTCGTCGCCAACCAGGATGACGCCAACCTTCAGGTCAGCAGCCAGCGCACAGCAGGCAAACAGGCACAGCACGCAGGCCAGCACCAGAGCGATAAGCTTCTTCATTGGTTTTTTCCTCCTTATGATGAACAACGCAGTTACAAAGAAGACAGTGATCATCATACAACAAACGGATGACCTTGTAAAGGGTAAAAACGTGAAAAAAGTACGAATCTGCGAACTTCACAAAGAATCCTCACAGAAACGTTCGGAATCTTGATGGTTTATGCGGAATAACCGTCAGCGAACCGGAATGATCTCCAGCCAATAACCATCCGGATCGGCGATAAAATAGATGCCCATCGCTTCGTTTTCATAGCAGATGCAGCCCATCTCCTTGTGCAGCGCGTGCGCGGCTTCAAAGTCGCTGGCGCGGAAGGCAAGGTGGAACTCGCACTCGCCGAGGTTGTACTTCTGGGGATGGTCGCGCAGCCAGGTCAGCTCCAGCTCGAAATCGGAGGTTTCGCTTTTGAGGAAAGCGATGATAAAGGAACCGTCTTCGGCGGTCTTACGGCGCACCTCCGTAAGGCCCAGCGCCTTGCCGTAAAAGGCAATCGACGCATCCAGATCGCTGACGTTGTAGTTTTCGTGGATCATGGTGAAATTCATAGTTTTTGCTCCTTTCAGCCTATATAGACGGACAATCGGGGAAGGCGATGCAGAAACAGTATATCACAAACATTCTATGATTTACAAACCATTTGAGATGTGCTATATTAACTTCCATGCATATTTCCATATAAGAGGAGGGGCAAAGATGTCTCGGGAGAAACTCAGCACACGTCTGCGGCGCACGCTGATCGGCGATCGTGCATTTTACAGCATGATGATCGCCATTGTCGTGCCCATTATCATCCAGAATACCGTTTCCAACGTGGTCAGCCTGCTGGACAACGTCATGGTAGGCCGCGTCGGCACGCTTGAGATGTCTGCGGTGGCCATCGTCAACCAGCTTCTCTTCATCTTTAATCTTTGCATCTTCGGCGGTCTGGCGGGCGCAGGCATCTTTGCCACGCAGTTTGCCGGCGCAAAGGATGACGAAGGCGTGAGGCACTGCTTCCGCATCAAGTGGCTGATCGCCATGATGATGCTACTGTTTGCGTTTGCAGTGTTCCTGCTGCTGCCCGATCGTCTGATCGGCCTGTATCTGGCGGAGGGAACCGATCCTGCGGATATGGCGCACACGCTGCGTCTGGGCAAGAATTATCTGATGGTCATGCTCCTTGGCCTTCTGCCGTTTGCGGTTTCTCAGGTTTACGCCAGCACGCTGCGCGAGGTGGGGGAAACGCGCCTGCCGATGCTTGCCAGCATTGCGGCGATTCTGGTCAACCTGGTGTTCAACTATCTGCTGATCTTCGGCAAGTTCGGCTTCCCGAAGCTCGGCGTCACCGGCGCAGCGATTGCGACGGTTTTCTCACGCTACGTCGAGATGGCGATCATCATGGTTTACACGCATCTTCGCAGCAGCGCGTTTCCGTTTATCCGCAGCGCATACCGCAGCGTATATGTGCCGTCCAGACTGATGCTCCGCGTCCTGAAGCGCGGCATGCCGCTGCTGGTCAACGAGTTCTTCTGGCCCTCGGGCATGGCGGTGCTGCTGCAGTGCATCTCCGTGCGCGGCCTGGACGCCGTGGCAGCGTACAACATCACCTCGACCATCAGCAACCTGTTCAAGGTCGTCTTCCTGTCCATGGGCAACGCTGTGGCGATCATGGTCGGGCAGGCGCTGGGCGCCAACCGGATCGATGAGGCGAAGGATACCGCCTGGAAGCTCATGGCCGCTGCGGTGGCATCCAATCTGGTGATGAGTACGCTGCTGCTCGTGCTTTCTCCGATTATTCCGCAGATCTACAACACCGAGCCGCACGTCCGTGAGCTCGCCATGAAGATGCTCTGGGTTGTCGCCGGCATGATGCCGATGTACTCCATGGCGCATTGCTGCTATTTCACGCTCCGCTCCGGCGGCAGGACCATCATCACGTTCTTCTTTGACAGCGGCTTTACCTGGGCCGTGTGCGTGCCGGTGGCCTATGTGCTGGCAAACCTGACCCAACTGCCCGTCGTGCCGATGTATCTGGCGGTGCAGTCCCTGGAACTGCTCAAGGTTATCATCGGCGTCATTCTGGTGCACAAGGGCGTCTGGGTGCGCAACATCATCGAGTAAATCCTGAGCGGAGGGAAGGGCGTGCTGATCCTCAAGACCATGGACGACGTGCAGGTCGGCGTGCTGTACGAGACCCGCATGCGGCGGGATTTCCCGCCCAGCGAGCTCAAGTCGCTTTCTGCGATCCTGAAAATGAAACACATGGGTGTGTATAACGTGCTGGGCGCCTACCAGACGGACGGCACGCTTGCCGCGTATGCGCTGCTGTACCATCCCACAGGCGGGCGCTTCGCCCTGCTGGATTACCTGGCTGTGGAGCCAGCGTTTCGGCATGCGGGCGTAGGCAGCATGCTGCTCGCGCAGCTGCGGGCGCACTGCGCCGACGCAGCCGACGTGCTGCTCATCGAGTGCGAGAGGCCAAAGGCTGCGCCGAATGAAATGCAGGCACGCGACCGGATTCGCTTCTACACGCAGGCCGGCGCCCGGCTGACCAACGTCCGCATCTGGCTGTTTGATGTGGAATACAGCATCCTTGTGCTGCCGTGCAGCGAAAGAGTCCCTGAGCTGGACTGGGCAGAGACGATGCTCACCCTGTACCGGCAAATGCTTCCCAAGGCAATGTTTGAGCAGAACGTGCGCCTCATTCGCAGCTGACAAGCATAGATAAAGAGGATACAGACCGACGGTCTGTATCCTCTTTTGCATCGTTAGGACACGGTGTATTCAGGTTCTGCGTCGATGACCAGCTTGTCGCCGTCGTAATCGACCGTCAGCTGCGTGCGCGGCTGCACATCTTCGGCAATCAGCTTGCGCGCGATGAGCGTTTCCACGGCGCGCTGCATAAAGCGCTTGAGCGGACGGGCGCCGTATACCGGGTCATAGCCCTGTGCGACGATATAGCTCCTCGCTGCAGAGGTGAGCGTCATGGTCAGCTGCTTGTCTTTCAGGCGGCGGTTGAGATCGGCCACCTGGAGATCGACGATGCGGTCAATCTCACCTCGGGTGAGCGGCTTGTAGAACACGATCTCATCCAGTCGGTTGAGGAACTCGGGGCGGAAGTGTGTCTTGAGCATCGCGTCAACCTGCTTGCGCGCGCCCTCGGTGATCTGGCCGCCTTCGTCGATGCCTTCGAGAATTGCGGAGGAACCGAGGTTGCTGGTCAGGATGATGATGGTGTTCTTGAAGTCCACCGTGCGTCCCTGAGAGTCTGTGATGCGGCCGTCGTCGAGCACCTGCAGCAGCACGTTGAACACGTCCGGATGCGCTTTCTCAACCTCGTCAAAGAGGATGACCGCATACGGTCTGCGGCGCACGGCTTCGGTCAGCTGGCCGCCCTCGTCATAGCCGACGTATCCCGGAGGTGCGCCGATGAGGCGGGAGACGCTGTGTTTTTCCATGTATTCACTCATGTCGATGCGAACCATGTTCTTTTCGTCGTCAA
The DNA here is from genome assembly GCA_945948915.1 of uncultured Clostridia bacterium. GTDB lineage: Bacteria > Bacillota > Clostridia > Christensenellales > Aristaeellaceae > Ventricola. Next base: position 69,813 of record CAMFCQ010000004.1, read on the forward strand.
ACAGCGCCTGAGCCAAAGTCTTGGCCAACTCGGTCTTGCCCACGCCGGTCGGGCCGAGGAAGAGGAAGGAACCGATCGGACGGTTCGGATTCTGGATGCCGGCGCGGCTGCGCAGGATGGCTTCGCAGACCTTCTCGACCGCTTCATCCTGACCGATCACGCGTTCATGCAACGTATCATCCAGGTGCAGCAGCTTTTCGCGCTCGCCCTCCATGAGCTTGGACACTGGGATGCCGGTCCAGCGGGCGACGATGCGGGCGATTTCCTCCTCGGTCACCTTGTCGCGCAGCAGCGTGCTGTCGGACTTGGCTTCCTCGGCGAGCTTCTCCTGCTCGGCCAGTTCCTTCTGCAGCTGCGGCAGCCTGCCGTATTTCAGCTCGGCTGCGCGGTTGAGGTTGTAATTGCGCTCGGCCTCGGCAATTTCGCCGCCCAAATGCTCGATCTCCTCGCGGAGTTTCTGCACCTTGCCGATGCTGTTCTTTTCGTTTTCCCAGCGTGCCTGCATGGAGGAGAAGCTCTCGCGCATGTCCGCCAGTTCCTTCTGGATCACAGACAGACGCTCACGGGAAAGCGCATCGTCTTCCTTTTTGAGCGCAGCCTCCTCAATCTCGTGCTGCATGATACGGCGGCGAACATCATCGAGCTCCTGCGGCATGGAGTCCATTTCCGTGCGGATCGTCGCGCAGGCCTCATCCACCAGATCGATGGCCTTGTCCGGCAGGAATCGGTCGGAGATGTACCGGTTGGAGAGGGTGGCGGCAGCGATCAGCGCCTGATCCTGAATTTTCACACCATGGAAGACCTCATAGCGCTCCTTGAGACCGCGCAGAATGGAAATCGTGTCCTCGACAGTCGGCTCAGCGACCATCACCGGCTGGAAACGGCGTTCCAGCGCAGCGTCCTTTTCGATGTACTTGCGGTATTCGTTGAGCGTCGTCGCGCCAATGCAGTGCAGCTCGCCGCGGGCCAGCATGGGCTTGAGCAGGTTGCCTGCGTCCATCGAGCCCTCGGTCTTGCCGGCACCGACGATCGTGTGCAGCTCGTCGATGAACAGAATGATACGTCCTTCGCTCGCCTTGATGTCGCTCAGAACCGCTTTGAGGCGCTCTTCAAATTCGCCGCGGAATTTTGCACCGGCGATCAACGCGCCCATGTCCAGTGAGAAGATGGTGCGGTTCTTGAGGCTGTCCGGCACGTCGCCGCGCACAATGCGCTGCGCCAGCCCCTCCGCGATGGCCGTCTTGCCGACGCCTGGCTCACCGATGAGCACGGGGTTATTCTTGGATTTGCGGGAGAGAATGCGGATCGCGTTGCGGATCTCACTGTCGCGGCCAATCACCGGGTCGAGCTTGTTCTGCCGGGCCAGTTCGACCAGATCCTGACCATACTTCTTGAGTGCGTCGTAGGTAGCCTCCGGGTCCTCGCTGGTCACGCGGGCGCTGCCGCGCACCGCCTGCAGCGCCTTGAGGAAATCCGCCTTGTTCAGATTCAGGGAAGAGAGGATCGGCTTTACGGTCGAATCGGCCTTCTCCATCAGCGCAAGGAAGAGATGCTCGACGGAGACGTATTCGTCCCGCATCTGCTTCATCTCAGCCTCGGCCTGTGACAGCACGGCAGCGAGACTGTTGGAGACATAAGGCTGCTGGTTGCTGCCGGAAATCTTCGGCAGGCGGGAAACAGCGGTTTCGCAGATGCTCTGTACCTGGCGAAGATTAAGGCCCAGCTTGCCCATCAGCTGGCCGATGAGGCCGTTTTCCTGGTTGACCAAAGCACAGAGCAGGTGAATCTGCTCAACCTGCGCATTGCCGTAGCTCTGTGCGAACTGCTGCGCGCCTTGCAGCGCCTCCATGGATTTTTGGGTGAAACGGTTGGCATCCATCCAAATCATCCTCCTTTATGTTCAGGGCGG
>CAMFCQ010000005.1 GCA_945948915.1 uncultured Clostridia bacterium
CAGAGCGAAAAATCTGATGCACTCTATTAGGCATTTTAACTGCGAATTAGTATTAAGCGGAAACCGCTTGCGGCGTTCTCATTTCAGCTGCTCATTCGGGCATGGATGCAAGGAAATCCTCGTAGGTGATGCTGGAGGCCTCCGCAGCGGTCAGCGCCCGGACAAACGCGGCGCGCTCGCCCGCAGCCCCCGGCCCGCGGGAGCCGTATTCCGCGAAGAAGACCGTGCCGTGCGCGTGCGTCTTGCCCCAGTCGTCAAAGCCGGACGGCGCGATGTGATTGCCCAGCTCGCAGTCAAGCAGCACGGTCTTCGCCCACTCGCGCCACGGACGGCCGAGGTACACGCTGCCTGCGGGGCAGCCGCCGCCAAAAAAGCGGCAATCCTTGAACACATAGCCAAAGGCCTGCCCCTCCGGCGTGGAGGGCGCCGTGCAGAACGCGGCAAAGGGCTGCGAGAGGTCCCCGCGCCCGTCAACGGCCACGATGTCGCAGGCTTCAAACCACGCGGCGGCGCCGCCGAAGATGAAGTCCACATCGCCCTCGATGCGGCAGCGGCGGTAGGTGTGGCGCTGCGGCACGCGCGGCGCAAACTGCTTGGGACCGATGAAGCCGTTCTTTTCGATCTCCCTGGGCGGCAGCGGCGCGGTGAACAGCGTGTCCTGGAAGCTCCTGAGCACGCAGTCCTCCGCCAGAAAGTGATCGCCGTCGGCGTAGAGCGCGATGGCCTGACCGGCCTGCTCGCGGGGCGCAGCGTCATTCTGGATGGTCAGACGGCGCAGAGTGATGTGCGCGCCGTCCGTGCGCAGCGTGGCCGTGCGGAAGGTGCCGCGCTTCATGCCGTCCTCCAGAATTTCGCGCGCGCCGTCGCCCCAGACGATGCGCGTGCTTTCGGCGGATGTGCCCTCGATCGTCGTATGGCTGCGCGCGAGGACGATCTTTTCGCGGTATACGCCCGGCGCAAGGCGGATGACGGCGGGCGTGCCGTCGCCGGGCAGGCGGTCGATGGCGCTTTGAAGGGCGGCTTGTCCGTCGCCGGGGCAGACGGACAGGATGATCGGTGAAGCCATGGCGATTTCCTCCGTGCAGATGATAGGAACAGTATAGCACATACCGCGCGGAATTGCATCCTCCTCCATGCGGCTGGTTTTCCGGCGAATGAGAAAGCTGAGGGCGTCGTGCGGCAGGATTGACCTGGCAGCGATTCCCGAATTCGCGATTGCGCGGCGGAAAAATTCGTGGTACAATTTAAAAAAGCGATCGGCCGCGCAGACGGCCGGGAGAGAATTGGAGGAACACGACATGGAACTCAAGGGCAGCAAGACTGAAAAGAACCTGATGACCGCCTTCGCCGGCGAATCTCAGGCCCGCAACAAGTATACGTATTTCGCGTCCGTTGCCAAGAAGGAAGGCTATGAGCAGATCGCGGCGATCTTCCTGAAGACCGCGGACAACGAGAAGGAGCACGCCAAGATGTGGTTCAAGGCGCTGGGCGAGCTGGGCAGCACGGCCGAGAACCTGCTGCACGCCGCCGAGGGCGAGAATTACGAGTGGACCGACATGTACGCCACCTTCGCCAAGGAAGCGGAGGAGGAGGGCTTCACCAAGCTGGCGGATCAGTTCCGCGGCGTGGCGGCCATCGAGAAGGCGCACGAGGAACGCTACCGCGCGCTGCTTAACAACGTGGAGATGCAGAAGGTCTTTGAGAAGGGCGAGATGACCATGTGGGAGTGCCGCAACTGCGGTCACCTCGTCATGGGCACCAAGGCCCCGGCGGTCTGCCCGGTCTGCGCGCATCCGCAGAGCTACTTCGAGGTCCGCGGCGAGAACTACTGATCCGCTTAAGAACGGTCTGCTTCGGCAGGCCGTTTTTTGCTGCACGGAAATTTTGCAGGAAGCTTGCGGCGCCGCCTGCCGCATGCTATGATACAGACACAAGCAAGAACACAGGGGGAAAAATCGATGGAGTATGTGAATCTTGAAAAGCTGGGCGTGAGGGTGTCCCGACTGGGCTTTGGCTGCATGCGTTTCCCGACCACGCCGGAGGGGAAGATCGACGAAAACCGCGCCCTGGCGATGCTCGACACGGCGTATCGGGCCGGCGTAAATTATTTCGATACCGCGTATTTCTACCACAACAAGACCAGCGAGGAATTCGTGGGCCGGGCGCTTATGCGCTATCCGCGCGAGAGCTTCTATCTGGCGACGAAGCTGCCGCTGTCGCTCATCAGCTCGCTGGAGGAGGCAAAAGAGATCTTCGAGGGGCAGCTTCAGTCGATGCAGGTGGAGTACTTCGACTTCTATCTGCTGCACTGCATCAACCAGAAGAACTGGAAGACCACACTGGATAACGGCCTGATTGACTATCTGCTCGAGCAGAAGCGTCAGGGCCGCATCCGCCATCTGGGCTTCTCCTTCCACGACAGCTATGCGCTCTTTGAAGAGGTGCTCACCTGCCGCGACTGGGACTTCTGCCAGATCCAGCTCAACTACATGGACACCGATATTCAGGCGGGCATGAAGGGCTATGAGCTGGCTGCGCAGCGCGGCATTCCGGTGATCGTCATGGAGCCGGTCAAGGGCGGCAGCCTGGCGACGCTGAGCGAGGACATCTGCCGGCGCTTTCAGCAGGCGCGTCCGGACTGGTCCGTCGCCTCCTGGGCGATGCGCTGGGTCAAGAGCCTGGACAATTGCAGGATCATCCTCTCCGGCATGTCCGATGAGGCGCAGGTGGCGGACAACCTGGCGACCTTTGATAAGCCGCAGAAGCTCACGCAGGAGGAGCTGCAGGTTATCTCTGAGGTGCGCGCCATGATCGAGGAGCGCACGTTTGTTGGCTGCACGAACTGCAAATACTGCATGCCCTGCCCGTTCGGCGTGGATATCCCGGAGAATTTCCGGATGATGAACACCTATGCCAAGTACTCCAACGAGGGCCAGCTGCGCTTTGACTGGAAGGACATGGAGGACGCTGAGCGCGCCGACCAGTGCCGCGCCTGCGGCAAGTGCGAAACCGCATGCCCGCAGCAGATTCCGATCCGGGCCAAGCTGCGCGAGATCGCCGCGAGGATGAAGGAACAATAAGAAAAATTGGGCGTCCTGCTTGACAGGACGCTCACTTCGTGGTATCATTTCATCATTCAATGAAATGATGAACGGTGTTTCTCAAAGGAGGAAGACAGATGAGCGAGCATCATCACGAAGAGCACGAGCAGAACTGCACCTGCGGTCACGAGCATCACGAAGAGCACGAGCAGAACTGTACCTGCGGTCACGAGCATCACGAAGAGCACGAGCAGAACTGCACCTGCGGTCACGAGCATCATCACGGTCACGAGCATCACCATGATCATGACGGCTGCGGCTGCGGCTACGAGCACGAGCATGACAGCTGTGGCTGCGGCTGCGGTCACGACCATGGCAATGACGAGGAAGCGAAGGAGGAGATGCCGCGCCTGCTGCTGGCGCTGGCGCTCTTTGCGGCGGGCATGCTGCTGCCGGTTCCGCAGGCGGCAAAAATGGTTCTGCTGCTGGCCTGCTATGCCGTCTCCGGCTTCGGCGTGCTGCGGGCCGCGGTGCGGTCCCTGAGCAAAGGCCATATGCTGGACGAAAACTTCCTGATGGCCGTCGCCTCCCTGGCGGCGATCGCGATCGGCAATATCACCGAGGGCTGCGCCGTCATGCTGTTTTATCAGGTGGGCGAGTGCTTCCAGGACTATGCCGTGGGCCGCTCGCGCAAGCAGATCAAGGCGCTGCTGGCGATCAGGCCGGAGGAGGCGTTCGTGCTGCGCGGCGGCGAATACACGGCGGTCGATCCCGCGCAGGTGCAGGTCGGCGAGGAAATCCGCATCCGCCCCGGCGAGCGCGTTCCGCTGGACGCGGTGGTGCTTACCGGCATGAGCGAGATGGACACCTCCGCACTGACGGGCGAGAGCGTCGCGCGGACCGCTGAGCCGGGCGACACCGTGCTGGCGGGCTTCGTCTGCGGCAGCGGCCTGATCACCGCGCGCGTGACCAAGCCGCTTGCCGAATCCTCCGTCAGCCGGATTCTCTCGATGGTGGAGGAAGCGCAGGAGCGCAAGGCGCCTGTCGAGCGCTTCATCACCGTGTTTGCCCGCGTATATACGCCGATTGTCGTCGGTCTGGCGGCGGTGCTGGCGGTCGTGCCGTCCGTGCTTCTGGGCGGCTGGCGCGTCTGGGTGTACAGGGCGCTGACGTTCCTGGTAGCCTCCTGCCCGTGCGCGCTGGTGATCTCCGTGCCGCTGTGCTATTTTGCGGGCATCGGCTCGGCGGCGCGCCGCGGCATCCTGATCAAGGGCGGCGACAGCCTGGACGCGCTGTGCCGCGTGAAGGCGTTCGTGCTGGACAAGACCGGCACGCTGACCACGGGCGAGTTCAATGTCTGCCATGCGCATCCGGCGCAGGGCTTTACGGAGGAGGACGTGCTCGCGCTGATTGCCGGCGCAGAGCGGGACAGCAGCCATCCGCTGGCGCAGGCGGCGATCAAGGAGGCGCAGGCGCGCGGCATCGCGGCGCTGGACGTGGCGCTGGAGCGCGAGCTGGCCGGGCGCGGCGTGCAGGGACGCGCGAAGGACGGGGCTGTCGTACTGGCGGGCAACGCAGCCTTGATGCAGGAAAGCGGCGTGGCGCTGCATGGCCTTGACTGTGAGCGCGACAGCGCGCGCATCTACGTCGCCAGGGACGGCAAAGCCGTCGGCTTCATCTGCCTGGAGGATGTTGTCAAGCCCGGCGCGAAGGAGGCGCTTGCGCAGCTTCAGGCACAGGGCATTGCGCGCACGGTCATGCTCACCGGCGACCGAGAGGCCCCGGCGCAGGCCGTGGCGAAGGAGCTGGGCGTCAGCGAAGTGCACGCGCAGCTGCTGCCGCAGGACAAGCTCGCCCGGCTGGAGGAGATCTGCAGCGCGGGCGGCGCGGCGTTTGTCGGCGACGGCATCAACGACGCGCCGGCGCTCATGCGCGCGGACGTGGGCATCGCCATGGGCGCGCTGGGCAGCGACGCAGCGATCGAGGCGGCGGACATCGTGCTGATGACCGATGAGATGGACCGTCTGCCGCGGGTGCTGTCCGTCGCCAGTCGGGTGCGCCAGCTGGCGCGTCAGAACGTGGTCATCGCGCTGGGCATCAAGATCGCGGTGCTCGTGCTGGCTGCGTTCGGTCTGGCCGGCATGTGGGCGGCGGTGTTTGCCGACGTGGGCGTGGCGCTGATCTGCGTGCTCAACGCGATGCGCGCCATGCGCTGAACGCGCTTGACAGAACTGCACGCGCGTGGTATCCTGCTCCTGTTGAATCTATCATGAGGAGAGAAGAATATGGAAGAGATCACCAGGAGCGAGCATCGCGCGATCGTGTTTAAGATGAACCGCAAGCAGGCGGCGAACGTCGCCCGCTATATCAAGGAGCACTCCGGTTCCCCGGAGACCATCTTCGCGGTGGACGTGGACACCATGGAACTGATCATCCAGGCGAAGACCGCCGTCGAGGACGACGTGCTCGTGCTGGAGGGCGAAGAGGACGTCTTCGAGGTCGAAGAGGAGACCATCGAGGAGAACGAGGAGGTCTGGGAGGCTGTCGAGGAGGCGCTCGAGGGCTTTTCCGGCGAAGAGGAATAATCCACCAAAAAACATCAAGGAGCTTCGGCGCGTGCCGGGGCTCCTTTTATATGCTTTTCAGTTTTCCTCTTTGACATGGCTCATCGCCAGGTGAATGATCTCGCGCGGGTGGCAGTCGGCCAGGCTGTAATAGAGCATCTTGCCCTCTCGGCGCACGGTGATCAGGCGCGCCTGCCGCAGCGCCTTGAGCTGATTGGACACCGCGCTGGGCGCCATGCCGACGGCCTCGGCCAGATGACCGGCGCACAGCTCGCGGCCGTCCAGCGCCAGCAGGATCTTCAGACGCGTGTCTGAACCGATGACGCGGAAAAACTCCGCCAGCGCGGCGATATCCTCCTCGGCGGGCATATTCTTTTGAACCTCCTGCTCGACGGGCAGACAGGCGCTGCATGTGTCTTCCTGCATAAAAAACCTCCGAAAGCGGCGTTGCTTGCGTTCATCGTATCGTATCGCTGTGCGTTTGTCAAGCGCTGAAATGTGCGCAGGCAGCGGTATAAACGCCGCGCAATCAGGCCAAAGTAAGGCGCACAAGGAGGTTGATCCCAGTGAAAAAGAGGAACATGCTGCTGCTGGCGCTGCTGCTGGCGCTGGCGCCGGTGACGGGCTCCGCACAGGACTTGCCGGAGCTGTTTGGGGACGTATATGAGAGCATCGGCGAGGGGCTTGTGCAGGGCGCCGCGCTGGCTGCACAGAGCCTTGGCGAGGAGCTGACGCTTTCTCTTGCCACGGACAGCGCGCGGGTGGAGGAGGGCAAGACGGTTGTGCTCACCGTGACCGCGGGCAACCCGCTGGCCAGAGAGGTGGACGTTGCCATCACGCTGGATCTCCCGGAGCGCCTGCGCGCCGCGGAGGAAACCGCGTGGAAAGCGACGCTGCCCGCCGCGCAGCTTGACGAGGAGACGGGCGAACTTGCGCCGTCCGTGACGACGTTCACGCGCGAGCTGACGCTGCTTGCGGGCGGCGAAAGCGCGCAGATCGCCATCGGCAGCGAGCTTGAAATGGGCACGCGGTTTTACCGCGCACAGACGCCGCTGGCGCTATGCGTGCCGGACATCAGTGTCAGCGCGGGCGTGGATGGAGCCGAGAACCACCGCATGCAGCCGGGCGACGCATTCGCCTACCGCATTGAGATCGCCAACGCGGGCGACGCGCCCAAGGACGTGACGCTTGAGATGGTGCTGCCGCAGGATGTGACGCTCACGCAGGCGCTTCCCGAGGGCTTTGCGCAGGCGGGCAGCGTGATTCGCGGCCAGGTGCACGCGCAGGCGGCGGAGGGAGAGACGCCCAGCAGCGTGGAGCTCACGCTGCCGGCCATGATTGCCCAGGACGCGCTGGAGGGCGATGCGGACGCGCACAAGCTGATTGCCGGCACGCTGCGCGCGGACGGCGAACGCGTGCCGCTTGAGCGCATTGAGGTGTGCGACGCGAAGATCAACGCGCGCCTGCTGGCGGATACGCAGCGCCTCTCCGCCGGCGAGGAGACGACGCTGAACGTCGTGGTGGTTAACAGCGGCCTGGCCGCGGCGGATGTGCATCTGTCCTGCACGCTGCCCGAGGGCCTGTCCCTTGTGCAGGCGGAGGAAGCGCATGAAGAAGCGACGTCGGCGGAGGCGCAGGCGGCGCTGACGGACGGCGGCGACGATCTGCCCAGGACCGGCGCGGCTGTTCCGGGCGAACCGGCGGCGCAGAGCGTGATGACGCAGCAGGACAGAACGCTGATGTTTGCCGTGCACATGGACGCGGCCAGCGAGGCAGCGGACGGCGTGATTGCCACGACGCAGGTGATCGAGATCCCGGTTGTCGCCGACGCGCCGCAGGAGAACCTGGGCGAGCAGCTGATCGGCGCGTCCCTGGCGTGGAGCGTCGGCGAGGAAGCGATGCAGCTGGGCGAGGCGGTGGCCCTGCGCGTGGTGCGCCCGGAGTTTCTGGGCATGTCCCGCGCGGACTGGAACGGCGTTTTCTGGGCCAGCGTGCTGCTGCTGGTGACGGTGATCTGCCTGTACGCCGCCGTGCGCAGGGAGAACAAGGAAGACGATTTCTGCTGCGAGTAAAGGATGAACACGTCCGGACGGGCTGCGTGCCCGCCCGGCTTTTTGCATATCCGGGAACAGGAAAAACCGGACGGGTGTCCGGTCATTGGCGCGATGCGCCGTAGGGTTTGGTTGATTCTTCGCAGCCGATGCTGGTTAGCAGGCTCAGGGCTTCATCAGCGCGCATTCCACGGCGCTCAGCCGTGCGGCGGCCTGCTGGCAGAACTGCTCGGCATGGCTGAGCCGGTCGCCCTTGGGGAGGGCGATGAATTCCTTGATGAGCGTGACCATGCCTTCGGTCTCGGTGCGCAGGTTGGCGCTGCGAGTCTGCTCGTCATCCAGCGCCATGCGCAGCATGTCGAGCTGCGCGCTGAGCCGGTCGGCCTTGCGCTGCGCGTCGCTGTCCTGCACAGGGGACTTGGGCGCAAGGGCAAGGCCGAGCAGATGATCCAGCGAGGAAAACAGCTGGGCCAGCTGCGGATCGCCGGAGAGCTCCGCCTGCCTGTGCAGGCGCGGAAGGGCCTCGCCCTCGGGAGGCTCCTCGCCGGCATAGGGATTCACGTAGGCGACGCCCTCCTCGCGCAGCTGCGCCATCACCCGGCTGACCAGCTCCGGCCGCGTGCGGATCGTGGAGCGGTACTTGTTCTGATAGCGCAGCATGAGCGTCTGGTCGCCGGCGGCCAGCTTGCGCACGCAGGCGCGAACGCTCATGCCCTGGGCGCGCGCGGTGAGCACGCTGCGCACAAGCTGCTCCACCTCGTCCGGGGAAAACGTCTCAAACGGCAGCGCACGGCCCATGCCTTCTTCGCCCTGCGCGCGAACCTGCGCATAGTAAAAATTGCGGATGCTGTTGGGCTTTCGGCCCAGCTCCTGACCCAGCTGATCAAACACGCTGCGCAGGGATTCGCCGGTTTTGGCGGCTTCATCGACGCGCCGCGTCAGCGCGTCGATCTCGCTCTTCTGCCAGCCGCCGTGCGGCCCGCGGACCGGACGCCGCACAGGCTCGGTTTCCTGTACCGGCAAACAACCAGAGGACATTTCCATCTTCGCCCCTCCTTGGGTTGACTCCCGCCTCGCGGCGGGGAATTGCAGCCCCGTGGCGGGGCGCCTTTGCATATAAGAAGGATGTACATGGTGAAGGCGTTTTATACGGTTTCGCGCTTTCGTGGGCTCTGACGGTAACAGTCTATGTATTTTGCGGCGGCGTCATGACCGCGCTGCGGCGTCAAAAGCATTGCCTCGGCAGGGAATTTGCGGTATAATAGACCAAAATGCCGCGCTGTGTGCGGCGATGGAGGCGCTTTATATGAAGTATGTGCTTGTCATCGGAGACGGCATCGCGGATGAACCGGTCGCGCAGCTGGGCGGAAAGACCCCGCTCGCCGCGCTTGACTGTCCGTATATCGATACCCTGGCGGGCGGCAGGCTCGGCATGTGCCAGACCGTGCCCCACGGCGTGGCCGCGGGCAGCGACACGGCCATTCTGTCCATCTTTGGCTATGACCCGCGTACCTGCTATACCGGCCGCTCCGCGCTGGAGGCGGCAGGCATGGGCGTGGTGATCGCGCCGGGCGAGACGAGCCTGCGCGTCAACCTCTGCGCGCTGGAGGGCGACAGCTTTGACACGGCGAGGATCCTCTCGCACAACGGCGGCAGCATCGAGGGCGAGGAGGCCGTCACGCTGATGGAGGATCTGTGCGCCGATCCGCGCTTTGCTGCGCTGGCGGCGGCCATCGGCTTCCGCATTCACGTCACGCCGACATTCCGCCATACCGGCGTGATCGACGCGGCGCATGAGCCCAGCCGCGCAAAGATGCGCTTTACCGAGCCGCACAACATCCTGGGCAGCGACATCGCGGGCTATTTGCCGGCGGGCGAAATGGGCGCGGAGCTGACGGCGCTGATGCGCGCATCCTTTGAGATCCTGCGCGATCATCCGGTCAACCGGGCGCGCAGGCAGGCGGGCAAGCTCGCGGCCAACTGCATCTGGCCCTGGGGCCCCGGCGCGGCGATGAGCCTGACCTCCTTTGAAACGCTGTATCACAAGACGGGCAGCGCGGTCTCCGCTGTGCCGCTGGTCTGGGGCATCGCGAACCTGTGCGGCGTGGATACCCCGCGCGTCGAGGGCGCGAACGCCGAGCTTGACACCAACTACGAGGGCAAGGTCGATGCGGTGCTTGCGGCGCTTCGCGGCGGCGCGGACTTCTGCTGCATCCACGTCGAGGCGCCGGACGAGTGCGCCCACGGCGGCGATGTCGAGGGCAAGTGCGAGGCCATCCGGCGGCTGGACAGCCGCGTGGTCGGGCCGCTGCTTGAGCGCCTGCCGCAGGTGGATCCCGAGTTCCGCATCCTGATCCTCTCCGACCATCCGACGCTGCTCTCCACCCGCGGCCACGACGGCCACGCGGTGCCCTTTGCCATCTACGACAGCCGCCATCCGGGCACGCCGCGCAAGTTCGACGAGGCGCATGCCCGCGAAACCGGCGATTTCCTCAGCGAGGGCCCGATGCTCCTGCGCGCGCTTTTCGCGTAAGGCCGGGAAGAAAATTCCGGGCGTGTTCGTCTATTCTTTATACATTCCTGAACGGAGACATTTATGCTGAAACGCTTCATTTCCCTGCTTTTGCTCCTGCTTCTTCTGCCCTGTGCGGCGGTCGTGGAGGAGACGGAGGCCCAAACGGAGGTCAACACGCGGCTCACGCACTATCTTCTGCTGGGCCAGGACGGCTATGCGGAGGATATCGTCGAGGATGCGCGCACGGACACCATCGTCATCGTGTCGCTGGATGAGAAGTACAATCGCGTGATCATGACCTCTGTGCTGCGCGACAGCAAGATCAGCAACCCGAACGGGAATGAGACCAAGGCCAACCTCCTGTATCGCTACCATGGCTTTGACGGCATCATCTCCTGCCTGGAGAGGGAGCTTGACATTGAGATCGAGGGCGCGGTGCTCGTCAACTTTGAGCATGTGAAGCCGGTGATCGACGCGCTGGGCGGCGTGGATATCGTGATCACGGAGGCGGAATACCTGGCCATCCGGAGCATTCTGCTGGGCAAGGATCCCAACATGCCCAAGGGCCCCGGCATGACCCACATGACCGGCCGCATCGCCCTGGCGTATATGCGCACGCGCGCGACGGGCTCCGGCGGCGATTTCAGCCGCACCGAGCGCCAGCGCAAGGTGGTCGGCCAACTGTTTGACAAGTGCCGCGACCTGTCGCTGCTGGAGCTGGTGGGCGTGTACAATCAGGTGTCCTCCGGCATGAAGATGAGCCTTTCGGCGATGGGCGTTCTGAGCGCGATCTCCAAGGGCTACGGCCTGGTGGCCGGCGGCGCGGCGTTTGAGGAATTCGCCATCCCGCAAAGCGGCACCTATTCCTACGGCACGGTCGGAGATTCGTCCTCCGCGCTCAATGTCAACTGGAAGAGTAACCGCACGAAGTTCCACGAGCTGCTGAACAACCCGTAAGACGGAAATACAAAGATAGGATGCTATGATGAACCACACTGTGAACGCAAAGGGGCTTTTGGCGCTCCTGCTGCTCGTACTGGCGCTGCCCGCGTGCGGCCTTGGCGAGACGCTTGACCTGTCCCTGTTTGAGAGCGGCGAGCCGCCCGCGGCCGAGTCCTGGGAGGACGCCGTGTTTGAGACGCTGCCCTGGTACGCGCGCGAGGACGGAAGCGACTGGCGCCTGCAGGACGACGGCTCCGTCATCGTGACCATTTCCGCGACGGGCGACGTGACCATCGGCGGCGATACGCGCAAGGGCAGCCCCAGCGTGTTTGACAAGCAGCTGGAGCTGGAGCCGTCCGGGCTTGACTTCCCGATGGAAAACGTGCGCGCCATTCTGGAGGCGGACGACATGACGATCGTCAACTTCGAGGGCACGCTGACCAACACGAAGAGCAAGACGAAGAACACCTTCTCCTTTGCCGCGCCGCCGGAGTATGTGCAGGTGCTCACCTCCGGCAGCGTGGAGGCGGTGTCGCTGGAAAACAACCACATCCTGGACCACGGCAACCAGGGCTATGCGGATACCTGCGAGGCGCTGTCCGGCGCGGGCATCCTGTACAGCGGCCATCTGGGCGGATCGATCTGCACGACCGACACGGGCGTTCACATCGGCATGCTGTCCTATCAGACGTTCAACGGCAATTACGCCAACATCTACGCGTCCATCGAGGGCGACATCCAGGCGCTGCGCGACGCGGGCTGCGAGCTGGTGATCGTCTCCTATCACTGGGGCGAGGAGAAGGATTATCTGCCCAACGAGCGCCAGGTGCCGCTGGGCCGCGCGACGATCGACGCGGGCGCGGATCTGGTGCTCGGCCATCACAGCCACCGCATGAACCCGATCGAGGAATACAAGGGCAAGTACATCTGCTACTCGCTGGGCAACTTCTCCTTCGCGGGCAACACCCGCCCGGACGACATGGACACCTACATCTTCCAGCAGCGCTTCCGCGTGTACCTGCAGACGGGCGAGGTGCAAAACGAGGGCTTCCGCATCGTGCCATGCTCCATCTCCTCGCAGGAGAAGGTGAATGACTTCAAGCCCACCCCAGCGGATGCGGCGCACAGCGTCGAGATCGTCGAGCATCTGCTCGAGCTGAACAAGGAGTTTGAAAAGACGTATCAGTCCACCGGCGTGGCCGCAGTGGGCGACTATCCGACTGAATGGACGACAGCATACTAAACTCAAGCGGGCGCAGCCCGCTTTTTTCAAAGCGGCTGAAAGCCGCTTCGAAGCGAAGAAGGGTTGAAATCCCCTGCTGGGTTTGGGCGGCAGCCCAAGGAGAAAACATGACTGACAGAATCACTCATCTCTATACGCTGTGCGAAGCCGCCGCCGCGCGCGGCCGTCTCGTCATCACCGGCCACGACCGTGCGGACTTCGACTCCGCCGCCAGCTGTGTGCTGATGCAGCGCCTTCTGGCCGCGTGGGGCGTCAAAAGCGAGATCGCGCTGCATACGCCGGACAGACAGTCCCGCCGCGTGATGGCGCGCTTCGGCGTCGAGGTATCGGCGCTCGAGGGCGAAACGACGCCGGAGGACGCGCTGATCCTCGTGGATCACCACCAGGCGACACGCGCGGGACAGGTCATTGTCTGCGTGGATCACCATCCGACGGACTACCCGCCGGACTTCCCCTATGTGCAGATCGGGGACTGCGGCGCATGCGCGGTGATGGTGCTGCGCCTGATGCAGGAGGCCGGTGCGCGCGTGACGCCGGAGGACGAGCGCCTGGCGGTCACCGCGCTGTATCTGGACACCATCGCGCTCAAGAGCGCCAAGATCACCCCGGAGGAGGCGGCTTGGGGCGAAAAGCAGGCCAGGCGGCTGGGGCTTGACGAGGACTGGCTCAGGCGCGAGGGCATGGGCCTGATGGACATGAGCCTGCCCGCGTGCGAGCTGGCGATGCTGGGCAAAAAGGTCTACGTGTTCGGAAAAAGGCGCGTGCTGTCCACCTATGTGCAGACGGATGCGATGACGCAGGAGAAGCTCGAGGCGATTCTTGCCGTGCTGCACGGGGAGATCGTGCGGGAGCAGGCTGATCTGTGGGTGTTTCTTGTGCACGATCCGTCGCGCCTGCGTTCCACGGAATACGACCTCACGCCGGACGGCGCGGTGCGCACGATAGCCTATGACTGCCTGATCTCCCGCGGCAGGGACGTGATGCCGCGCGTGGAGCGGGACATGCGAAAGGAAGAGGTATGATGTCAGGATTCCCGCAGGAGCTGAGTGCGGCGCTTAACATGCTGGTCGCGGGGGAGGATGCAGCGGCACTGGCGCGTGACGCGCAGACGATCAGCGAAAACTACCGCCTGCGCACGGGGCAGGGCGGCCGCCTGCTGACGAAGGAGCGCGAGGCGGCTGCTTATGCGGCCTCGCGCATGCCGGCGACGTTTGCCGCGGCGCAGGAGGCGCTTTGGCAGGCGAGGGACGCGAGCGGCCTGGAGATTCGCTCGCTGCTGGACTGCGGCGCGGGTACGGGCGCGGTCAGCTGGGCGGCGGCAGAGGCTTTCCCGTTGGCGCGCATCACCTGCCTGGAGCGCGAGGACGCCATGCGCAGCGTGGGCAGCACGCTCATGCGCGCGGGATCCGGCGCGCTGGCAGAGGCGGTCTGGTCGGCGTGGGATCTGACGCAGGCGCAGGCGCTCCCCGGGGCCGATCTGGTGGCGGAGGGCTATATGCTCGGCGAGCTGCGGGAGGAGCTGCGCCTGCCGGCGGCGGAGCGGCTCTGGGACGCGGCGGAAAAGATGCTGGTGCTCATTGAGCCGGGGACGCCGCAGGGCTTTGCCAATCTGGCTGCTGTGCGCGCGCATCTGGCAGGCCTTGGGGCGCATGTGGCCGCGCCGTGCCCGGCGGGCTGCGCGCGCTGTCCGATGGAAGGGGACGACTGGTGCCACTTCACCGTGCGCGTGCAGCGCACCCGGCTGCACAAGGCGCTCAAGGGCGGCGACGCGCCATATGAGGACGAGAAGTTTGCCTATCTGGCGCTGACGCGGGAGGCGCCCAAGGCGCCGTGCAGCGCGCGTGTGCTGCGCCATCCGATGATCGCGCCGGGGCGCATCACGCTGACGCTGTGCGCGGGCGGCGGAAAGACCGTGCGCGTGGTGACAAAAAAAGACCCGCTTTGGAAGCGGGCCAGAAAGATCGGCGCGGGGGATTGCGTGTAATCACAGCTTCTCGTACAGGCCGGCCTTCTTGAGGGCGGGCTTGAGCGCGCCCAGCAGGATCGGCGCGACGATGAAGGCGAAGATGGCGTTCATCAGGCTGCCGGGCAGCTTGGTGAGCATCTTGGCGATGACGGCGTCAAAGGTCAGGCCATCGACGAGCTGGCCGAAGACGAAGGTCTTGAGCATGTACAGGGCGACGTAGGTCAGCGCGCCGAGCACGCTGCCGACGATGATCCTGGCGTGGTCGGCGGTGTCGGTCGTGTCCTTGCGGGCGGCTTTGTAGGCGATCAGGCCGGCGACCAGCGCGATGGCGCCCTTGTTGATGAAGGTGATGATGCACTCCGCGCCCCAGCCGGCGACGATGTCATACAGGCCGGAGCCCAGGCCCGCGGCCAGGAAGCCCGCACCCGGGCCAAAGAGCAGGCCGCACAGCACGCACAGCGCGTTGGTCATGTGCAGCTGCGTGCCCATGAACGGGATGCGCAGGTAATTGACGACGAAGACGATGGCGGCCATCAGGCCGATGAAGCAGATTCTGAAAGTTTTGTTGCGGTTGTTTGCCATGGTAAAAACTTCCTTCCCTGTGTTTGATTGGGTTGTAACTGCATTATAGCACGAACTGGCATGCGGTAAATAGCCAGTTCGTATTTTTATGACCATGCCAGCTTTGCCGGCATGCGGAGATTGTGATGCACAGGGAAATATGATATAATGCTGAAATCGAGATGATTGCAAGGAGAATGAAGCATGGAGCACAACAGCAGGGCCCGAAGCCTTTTCATTGCGCTGGGCATGACGCTGGCGCTTTTTGCCGTGCAGGCTGCATGGATGGGCAGCTCGCTTTCCTATATTTCCGGCGCGGGGCAGGCGCTTGTCCTCTCGGCGCTGTTTGCGCTGGTGTACGGCGGCGCGATGGCCGCGTTCATCTGCTTTCAAAAGCCGAAGACGGGCACGCTCGTCTTCACCGGCGTGTTTGCCGCCATCACCATGCTCGCGCGCGTGAGCATGCTGGATTTTGTGACGGCGGATTACGTCTCTTTTCTCTCCGGATGGGTGGGCATGTTCCGCGAGGGCGGCTTTTCCATGCTGGCGGAGAATGTGGGCGATTACAACCTGATCTATCAGTATTTCCTGCTGCTGGTTTCCAGGGCGCCGCTGCATGACCTGTACCTGATCAAGTACCTGACGGTCGTCTTTGATTATCTGCTGGCGCTGGCCATGATGCGCGCGGCGGAGCGGTTTGCGGGGGAGAAGGCGGCGCTGCCGGTGCTGCTGACGGTGATGGCGCTGCCTACGACGCTGCTGGACGGCGCATGCTGGGCGCAGTGCGACTCGGTGTACGTGTTCTTCATCATCATGAGCCTGTACTTCCTTGAAACGGACAGGCCGGTGCGCTCGGCTGTTTTCCTGTCGGTCGCCTTTGCCTTCAAGCTGCAGACGATCTTCTTCTTCCCGGTGGTGCTGCTGGGGCTCATCCACAGGAAGTACAGGCTGCGCGACGCGCTGGCGTTCTTTGCGGCGTACGTCGTGACGATGCTGCCCGCGCTGATGGCGGGCCGGCCGTTTTTTGACGCGCTGTCCGTGTACGCAAACCAGTCGATGGGCCAGTATTACGACCGGCTGACCTACAATGCGCCGAACCTGTATCTCTTCTTCCCGATGCTGGAGTTTGCCAGCAGCCAGGAATTCACCTGGATGCGCTGCATCGAAGGGATCGACGGCAAGGGCACGAACGCTTTCCTGAATCCGGATCTGATGCCTGACCTGCAGCATGCCGCGCTGTATGCCTGTGTGATGCTGGTGCTCATCGCGGTGATTTACTGGCTGATTCACTGGAAGGAGATCACGCCGGACATGACGCTGGAGTTCGCGCTGTTTTGCGCGATTTTCCTGCCGTTTGTGATGCCCAAGATGCACGAGCGGTACTTCTATCTGGCGGACATGCTGTCCATCCTCTATGCGGCAAAGTATCCGCGGCGCAGGTTTATGCCGCTGCTGGTCGTCGGTGCGTCGCTGATGTGCTATGTGCCCTACCTGATGCGCCAGCGGCCCATCGACGAGCGCGTGCTGGCGCTGATGATGCTCGCGGCGCTGGTGATCGTGGGCCGTGACCTGCTTGTGCGCATGCGCAAAAACCGCGCGGCGCTCACGGTGATTCGGAAGGGAGGCGAGGCGGCATGATGAACCGGATGAAGGACGCTTTCGCTGCGTCTGAGCGCATCGCGAACCGGCATCGCCTGCTCCTGAGCGCTTTGCTGGCGCTGCTGCTGACCGGCGCGCTGGCGCTTAGCAACGTCTCCTCCGGCCCGCTCCACAACCTCAACGACATCGGCGGCTGGAACAACCGCGCGCTGTTCATCGGCATGAGCGCCGTGGTTCACCTGTCCATGCTGCTGCTGTGCGCGCTGCTCTCGCGCGTCAGCCTTGCGCGCACGGCTCTGCGGCAGCTGACCGTCACGGCGGGCATGGTGATCCTGCTGCTGGCGATCAACCAGAAGACGTACGCCTATGTGAATGTGATGCAGCCCGTCATCCGCGCGATGGACGAGGGCGGCCTGGCGGCGGGCATCCCGTTGGCCTCCGGCGTGTCCGCGCCGATGCTGCTGCTTTTGTATGGGATCACGCGCGGGCCGGTGTACGACATGTACCTGCTCAAGCTCTTTGCTATCGGCTGCGACCTGCTGTTAGGGCTGCTGGCGATGCGCGCGGCGGACCGGAACCGTCTGGGCCTGCGCGCCGAGGTGCTGCTGGCCCTGTGCATGATTCTGCCGCAGGGCTTCATGAACGCCGCGTGCAGTGCGCTGCCGGAGATCGCGGCGGTGACGCTGCTGGCCGTCTCGCTGACGCTGGCGCTGGGCTGTGATCGGCCGAAGATGCTCGCCTCCGGCCTGTGCTGGGGCGCGGCCTGCGCGCTTTGCGGTGCGGCGCTGTATGCGCTGCCCGTGTATATCCTTCTGGTGCGGCGCGGCAGGATGAAGGTCAGGACATTGCTGGCGGGCGCCTGCGCGATGCCGCTGCTGTGTGTGCCGGCGATGCTCTCCGGCATGCCGGTGGTGGACGCGCTGGGCAGCCTGCTTGAGGCCAATCTGGGCATGCCGGCGTATGCCGCCGGTGCGCCGGGCATGGTCAGCCTGATTCCGCGCGCGGCGGTGGAGGAGATGCCGCAGTATGCGTCCCTGCTGCGCCATCTGCCGGCGCTCGATACGCAGACCTATGCGCAGCAGTTCTACACGCAGGAGCACTTTGAGATCGTCATGCGCGGCTTTGCGCTGGCGGGGCTGGCCCTGTATCTGGGCGTGTGCGCGCTGGCTGGGCGCGCGAAGGACAAAACGCCGCTGCGCCGCGCGATGATCCTCGCGCTGGGCGCGCTGATCGCATGCCCGAACGTGACCTCGGCGGCATGGCTGGCGCTGGACGTGCTGTGCCTGTACGCCATCCTGGCCGAGCCGAAGCTGCGGCTGCCCGCGTGCATGACGCTGTTTGCGACGATGGCCTCCTCGAGCTACCCGATGACGGAGGAGGTCATGCTGCCGATGGTGTACGCGTTCGCCCTGTGCCTGGCGGCGCTGTGCATGCTGCTTGACGTGATCCCGATGGGAAAAGAGGAAACGCATGAGTGAGGAAATGAAGGCGCGCATCCGCGTGGTCTCCCGCCTGACGGAGCCGGACGGCAGCGTGCATGAGATCAAAAATGCCCGCGCGGGCGTGCTCAGGCGCACGGCGGACGGCCTGGTGCTCGAGTACGACGACGTACAGGACGAGGAAAAGGCGCACATCGTGCTGACGATGAAGCCGGGAAGGACGGCGCGGGAGAACCGCGCGCGCATGCAGCGCATGGGCATGGTCTCCAGCGTGCTCACCTTCCTGCCGGGCGAGAAGATCGCCTCGAGCTATGTGACGGTCTACGGCGAGATTCCCGTGGCGGTGGACACGCGCAGCGTGGGGATTCGCACGCAGGAAAACGGCGGAGAGCTTCAGCTCGATTACGACGTGTACATGGGCGGCGAACGCACGTCCCGCGCGCGCATGGAGATCACATGGCGCGTGTGACGGCGGTGCGTCTGCGGGCGCGGGCGCGGGAGGCAATGCTTTCAGCGGGCGGCCGGGGCTTTGTGCGGTTCCTGCCTGCGGGCGGCGCGCTGCTGGCGACGGACGCCATCCGGCGCTGCGCGGACGATGCGGCGCGCGCTGCGCTGACGGATGCGCTTGCGCAGGCGGGCTTTGTCTGCGAGATGCGCGGTGGGCTGCTGGAGCTGACGCCTGCGGACGATGTGCTTTCAGCGCTTTCCGCAAGCGAAAGGACAGCGATTGACTGGGAGAGCCCGCTGCACCCGGCGCAGGCGCTGGCCAATCGCTTCCAGGCGGCGGCCCGGCAGCCGCTGACAGGCGCCGGGCGGCAGCTGATCCTGGAGACGCTGCGGCTGACCTGGCTTGACGCGGACAGGCTGCTGGCGGGTCTGCCCGCGTTGCGTGCGCAGGCGGCGGTGATGCAGCGCCGGGGCGACAGGAGCGGCATGCACCAGGCCGGTGCACTGCTGCGCGAATACTGTGAACAGGAGCAGGGAGGAACGACGGATGAAGCTTGAATGGATCGGACACGCATGCTTTCGCCTGACGGCGGAGGATGGCACGGTGGTCATCACGGATCCGTATGACGAGAGCGTGGGCATTGAGATGCTCCCGCTTGAGGCGGATCTGATCACGATGAGCCACGAGCACCACGATCACAACGAGATGCGCATGATCGTGGGCAGGCCGGTGATTGTACACGGCACGCAGACGGCACAGGCCGGAAGCGTGACGGCCCGCGCCGTGGGCTCTTATCACGACGATGTGCAGGGGGCGAAGCGAGGCCCCAACGCCATCCGCATCTTTGCCATCGACGGGCTGAAGGTCGTGCACATGGGCGACCAGGGCTGCATGCCGGACGAGGCGGCGCTGGCGGCGATTGCAGACGCGGACGTGATGATGATTCCGGTGGGCGGCACCTACACGGTGGACGCGCAGGGCGCCAAGGCGATCATCGAACGCGCGCGGCCCGCGTGCGTGATTCCCATGCATGTGAAGACCAGGCGCTGCCCGTATCCGATCGCGCCGGTCACGACCTTCCTTGCGGCGATGGGCGCGCAGGGCGCAGAGGCGGTGCGCGAGGCAAGCTTCACGAGGGAGAGCGGGCCAAAGGGCGTGCTGCTGATGCAGCCGCTGGCGGACGCGCTGTAAGGCCGGATGCATGCGGGCTGTCCCGAACCGGTGATGCGGGCGGGAAGACGCCGGCCCTGCAGACGGGCCGGCGATTCTGAGGATGCGCTGTCTGCCTGTTTCCTCATTGACAAAAAACCCAGGATGTATTATGCTCATATTACAGATCGCTTGCTATGCAAATCCTTCTGCAAAGCGCCGTCTTCGGGCGCAGCGCGGCGGGATGCACGGCGCTTTGATGGGGGATGCGGCCGGCGGCATGCCGGTTGGATATGCAGATGAAGACGGAAGGGGAAGAATGAACATGAGGAAAACCTGGATCTTGGCGTTGTCTCTGGCGCTGCTGCTCTGCCTGTGCCCGATCGTGTCGCTGGCGACTGAAGCCATCGAGATCACCTCGGTGCGCAGCAACAGCGACGGCACAGTCACCATCGCGTGGAACAACCCGAACGGCGGCCCCGTGACGGTGGGCAGCCGTGTGATGAACGACAGCGATACCGGCAACAAGATTCTCATCGAGCAGAATGTCACCGGAAGCACCTACACGTTCACAAATCTGGCGCCCGGCATGGAGTATATGGTGCTGGTCTTCCCGGATCTCGATCTGCAGTATGCGGGCATGGAACTGGTCACGGTGCCTGAGCTGCCCGATTATGACGGGTTCCGCATTTCGGTCAAGGACACCAATCTGACCTACTTTGTCATGAAGGGCAACAATGACTACTCCTACAACTACGCGCACGATCTCTCCAATGACAGAATCTACGAGCTGCTTCAGGAGAAGCAGTTCTGGGTCAGAATGAACTTCAACGTTTCTCCGCGCGGCCAGAGCGTCACGCTGCCGACGCTGGTGGTGGTCACTGCGCCCAACGGCTACGTGCTGACGGATTACAGCGACATGGAAGTCAAGAAGAATTGGCAGAGCTACTGGCGCACGATGATTTACATGAACGGCGCCTTTGAAGACCTGTATGAAGCCTGCGGAGAGATCCCTGCCGGCAAGTACACCGTCAGGCTGTATGTGAATCACGGCTTTGTCAGCGAAAGCAGCTTCACCATCATGCAGTGACGCCTGATGCCTTGGTTCCGGCTGCAGGCAGATTTGTTTACGCCAAAAAGCTCCCCGCTGCGCAGTTTCGTATCTGCGCGGCGGGGAGTTTTTTGTCTTCATACTCTTTTCTGATAGAAACGAGCAATAAACGCGAAGCGAAGAAGGGAGTCTGAGGGACCGAAGCCTGCCGCCCGCTGTGCGGGAAGAAGGCAGGCGAAGCGTCGGGAATCGCAAGGAGCGCCGATGGCGCGACTATGCGAGTTCCCCGGACTGAAATCCCTCAGGCAGGTTTGGGCGGCAGCCCAACGTATCCCCACGTGGCGAAGCCATTCGGTCAAAGCAGTCAGGGAGCGAAGCGTTACCTGACGGGGCTTAGCACTTGGCTGTTTCTATTTGAAAACAGTATCAGAATTACGCGTGATGGGCGAGCCACTCGGTGGCACAGTGCGCCAGGTACGCCGCGCCGGTGGGCAGCACGTCCTCGTTGAAGCGCACCTTCGGGTTGTGCGCGGGGGCCTTGCCGCGCTCGTCGAGGAAGCCGGCGGACAGGTACATGAACGCAGCGGGCACGCGCTCGGCGATGGAGGCGAAATCCTCCGATGCGCTGGCCGACGCGCCCGGATACGGCGCGGCGCCGGGGATGGCCAGATCGCGCATGTAGCCCACCATCTCCTCCGTCAGCTTGGGGTCGCAGACCAGCGGCGGAACCTCGGAGAGCATGGTGATCTCGGCCGTGCCGCCGTAGACCTCGGCGGTCTTTGCAGCGGTTTCCTTCATGCGGCGCACGAGCAGCTCGCGGGAGGCCTTGTCGTTGGTGCGGATGGTGCCTTCCATGACGGCGGTGTCCGGGATGATGTTGGCGGCAGAGCCGGCGTGGAAATTGCCGATGGTCATCACGCAGGCCTTGTTCGGGTCGGCCTCGCGGGCGATGAGCGCCTCAAGCGCCAGATAGACGTGCACGGCGATGTTGATCGGGTCGATGGAGAGCTGCGGGTAGGCACCGTGCGCGCCGTGTCCCCTGATCGCGATGCGGAAGCCGTCCACGGAGAACATCATCGCGCCGGCGCTGTTGTACATGTACAGGCCCAGGGGCATCTGGCCGCTGGTGACGTGATACGCCAGCGCGGCGTCCACCGGCGGGTTTTCCAGAATGCCGTTTGCGATCATGTCCCTGGCGCCCTCGAAGGTCTCCTCCGCGGGCTGGAACATGAGCTTGACGGTGCCCTTGAGACTTTCTTCGTTTTCCTTGAGCATCCTGGCGGCGGTGAGCAGCATGGCGGCGTGGAAGTCGTGACCGCAGGTGTGCGCCTCCGTGCCGGTCGGGCAGGCAAAGGGCTCGCCGCTCTCCTCGGGCATGGGCAGCGCGTCCATGTCCGCGCGCAGCAGGATGACCTTGCCGCCCTGACCGATGGTGGCGCTCACGCCGTGGCCGCAGGGCTGGCAGGCGATGCCCAGCGCCCGGAGCGTCTCAAGGACATAGGCCTGCGCCTTGGGCATGTTCAGGCCGACTTCGGCATTGGTGTGAAAATAACGGCGATGGGCGACGGTCTCTTCCCGCAGTGCCAGCGCACGGTCAGCGTAATTCATAAACGATCCTTCCTTCCCTCATGCGGTGATTGGGTATTTTGTTATTATAGCAGGCATGCCGACCGCTTTCAACGGCCAGTTTCATTCTGTCAATTTGATATTAAAATAATTAGTTTTTACCCCGTAGACATGGATGAAAAGATAAAGTATAATAAGCCTATGGATTGAATTTGTGCACAATTCACAGAGATATACTGGGAATTGCCGGGAGGAAAGAGGATGACCATTCAGGAGATTGCCGAGGTACTGAGCGCCAAATGGCTCTGCTGCCAGGAGGAAAGCCAGCGGGAGATCAGCACCGCGTTCGCGTCCGACATGATGAGCGACGTGCTGGCCTGCGTGACGGAGGATACGCTGCTGCTGACTGGCCTGGTCAACGGCCAGAGCGTGCGCACCTGCGAGATGCTCGACGTGCCCTGCGTCGTCTTTGTGCGCGACAAGGAGCCGCTGGCCGACGCGGTCGCGCTGGCGCAGGAGATCGGCCTGCCGGCACTCAAGACGCCGTACACGATGTTTGAGGCGTGCGCAAAGCTGTATATGGCCGGCTTGAGGCCGGTTGAACTGGGGTGAATGTATGATCATCAAAGAGACCTATCAGGTGAAGGCGAATGACATGACGGCGGCGGGCGACGTCTCCGCGCGCATCAAACGGCATATGAAGCGCCTGGGCATACCCGGCGGCATCATGCGCCGCGTGTCGGTGTGCACCTATGAAGCGGAGATCAATCTGGTCATCCATTCCGACGGCGGGCAGATCGACTTTGAGATCTCCGAGGACAGCATTCTCGTGCGCGCCCGCGACGTGGGCCCGGGCATTCCGGACATCGACAAGGCGATGACCGAGGGCTGGTCCACGGCCAGCAACGAGGTGCGCAACATGGGCTTCGGCGCGGGCATGGGCCTGCCGAACATGAAGCGCAACGCCGACGACTTCCATATCTCTTCCGTCGTGGGCGAGGGAACCGATATTTCCATGATCTTCAACATCTGATCAGCCCGTTTGGGCCACACAGGCTGGAGGCGAAGTGACTTGCAGGAAATCTATTACCATTCCGTGCGGCTTGACAAGGATAAATGCAAGGGCTGCACGACCTGCCTGAAGCGATGTCCGACGGAGGCCATCCGAATCAGGAACAACCGGGCGACCATCCTGCCCGAGCTCTGTATCGACTGCGGCGAGTGCATCAAGGTCTGCGAAAACCACGCGAAGGTGGCGGTGACCGATCCGCTGGGCGCCATCAAGCGCTTCAAATACCCCATCGCCCTGCCCGCGCCCACACTGTATGCGCAGTTCAAGGGCGTGCATCAGCCGGAGCCGATCATCGCATCGCTGTTCCGCCTGGGCTTTGCGGACGTGTTCGAGGTGGCGCGCGGGGCGGAGATCGTCTCCTACGCCATCAGCCGCGCGATGCGCGAGGAGGACCGGCCCAAGCCGGTGATCTCCTCCGCCTGTCCGGCGATCATGCGGCTGATTCAGATGAAGTTTCCCGCACTGCTGGACAATGTGATCGACTTCGTCTCGCCCATGGAGGCGGCGGCCAAGATCGCCAAGGAGGAATACGCGCAGAAGCACGGCGTGGATATCGCCGATGTGGGCGCGTTCTTCATCACGCCCTGCGCCGCAAAGATGACGGCGGTCCGGTCGCCCGTGGGCCTGGAGAAATCCTATGTCGACGGCGTGATCGCGATCAAGGACGTGTACACGCAGATGCACCTGTTCATGAAGGACGGCTTCAGCCCGCTGGAGATCGACCGCGCGAGCGTGGTGGGCATCAAGTGGGCGGTGCCCGGCGGCGAGGCCGAGGCCGTGGGCATCAAGAGCGCGCTGTGCGTGGACGGCATCGAGAACGTGATCAACGTGCTGGAGGCGATTGAGGACGCGCGCTTCCGCAACCTGACCTACTTCGAGGGGCTGGCCTGCGTCAACGGCTGCCTGGGCGGCCCGCTGGCGGTGGAGAACAGCTTTGTGGCGAAGAACCGCCTGCGCAGCGTGATGAACCGCACCACGCAGAAGACGGTGCAGCGCCGCGAGGTCTTTGAGGAAGCGGTGTACAGCCTGCGCCTGACGCAGGAGATCGAGCCCAGCGACGCCATGCAGCTGGGCGGCACGATGAAGGAACGCATCGCGCGCGAGGAGCGCATTGAGCGGCTGGCGGCCAGCCTGCCGGGCTTTGACTGCGGCTCCTGCGGCGCGCCGACGTGTCGGGCCCTGGCGGAGGACATCGAGAACGGCTCTGCCAACGAGCTCAACTGTGTGTTCCGCCTGAACGAACGCATCAATTCCCTGGCGGCGGAGATGGTGACGCTGGGCGCCAGCACGCGCTACAACACCCTGCAGGATACGGCCAG
The DNA here is from genome assembly GCA_945948915.1 of uncultured Clostridia bacterium. Taxonomy (GTDB): domain Bacteria; phylum Bacillota; class Clostridia; order Christensenellales; family Aristaeellaceae; genus Ventricola. The sequence continues at coordinate 24,527 of CAMFCQ010000005.1, forward strand.
ACTCAAGGAAATGCAGGAGGAGCTGCGCAGCGACGACGCCGACGACGAGGAAGGAGAAGAGAGATAAGGATGAAGGTTTCGGAATTTGAGAAGGTGTCCGGCGCAAAGTGCCTGACGGGCGCGTATGAGGACCGCGAGATCGCCTGCGGCTACACCTGCGACCTGCTCAGCCACGTGATGGGCCGCGGCCAGGCGGACATGGCCTGGATCACCGTGCAGGCGCACATGAATGTGATCGCCGTGGCTGCGCTGCTGGATTTCGCGTGCGTCATCATCCCGGAGAATCTGCCGGTGGAGGCGCCGATCATCGCCAAGGCGCAGGAGGAGGACATCATCCTCTTCTCCAGCGACCGTACGGCGTATGAGCTGGTGATGCTGCTGGCGCAAAACGGCGTGGCGCCGGCGAAAAAGGGCTGAGCAGCCATGAAGAAGCTCTATTGCGACCTGCACATTCACTCCTGCCTTTCGCCCTGCGGCGACGCGCTGATGACGCCCAACAACATCGTGGGCATGGCGTTCATCAAGCAGCTGGATGTGATCGCCGTGTGCGACCACAACAGCGCGCGGAACCTGCCGGCGATCAAGGAGGCGGCCGATATGATGAACGTGCTGCTGCTGCCGGGCATGGAGCTGACCACAAAGGAAGAGGCGCACATGCTGTGCTACTTCCGCACCGTGGAGGAATGCCTGGCGTTCGGCCAGGAGATCTACGCGCACCTGCCGCCGATTCCCAACAACGAGAAGTTCTTCGGCCGCCAGCAGGTGATGAACGCGCAGGACGAGGAGATCGCGGTGGAGGAGCGGCTGCTCATCAGCGCGCTCGATCTGAGCTTCGAGGAATGCGCCGGACGCATCCGGGAAGCGGGCGGCTTGTGCGTGCCGGCGCATATCAACCGGGGCAGCAGCGGCGTGCTGAACGCGCTGGGCTTTCTGCCGGAGAACGTGCACTATGACGCGCTGGAGATTTCCAAAAAAGTCACAATGCCGCCGGTGAAGCTGAACGGATACCGCCTGCTGGAGTCCTCGGACGCACATTATCTGGAAAATATCCTGGAGCCGCAATTCGCCCTGGATGCACAGGAGCGGAGCATTTCGGCCATATTTGAGGCCATATCAGGACATCCGTGATAAAAATTGGTATATTATTCTGCGTGATTTGTCGAATTTTGGCAATTAGTCTAGGCTAATGGCAGACACGTATGATATAATAGATTGTCTAAGTATTGATAACTTTATGTCAAACAGGAAGCATTAAGGGGGTTTGCACGACATGTCTCTCGAAAAGGAAAAGTTCGAGGCCTTGCAGAAGGTGATCGACGAGCTCAGAAATGAACAGGGCGCGCTGATGCCGATCATGCAGAGGGCTCAGGATATCTTCGGCTATCTGCCGGAAGAGGTCCAGAACTACATCGCTAAGGAGCTGGACATTCCGGTCAGCGATATCTACGGCGTTGCCACGTTCTACGCGCAGTTCAACCTGGAACCCAAGGGACAGTACATCATCAGCGTGTGCATGGGCACCGCGTGCTACGTCAAGGGCAGCCAGCAGGTGCTGGACAAGCTGGAAGAGGTGCTCGGCGTTCCGGCCGGCCGCACCACGCCGGACGGCCTGTTCACCCTGAACGCCACCCGCTGCCTGGGCGCCTGCGGCCTGGCGCCGGTCATGATGGTCAACGACGACGTGTATGGTCGTCTGACCCCGGATCAGATCCCGGACATCATCGCCAAGTACCGTCAGTAAAAGAGAAGCGTCATGATGCGTGAACTAGCGGACAATATCCTGGATATTGCCCAGAATTCCATCTCGGCCAGGGCGAGCCTGGTTGAGATCGATATCACCGTGAGCCATGAGCTGGACACCGTGAGCCTCGCGTTTATCGACGACGGCTGCGGCATGAGTCAGGAGATGGTCAGCGCCGTCAGCGATCCCTTCACCACCACGCGCAAGACGCGCAAGGTGGGCCTGGGGCTGCCGCTGCTCAAGATGACGGCGCAGGCCACGGGCGGCGATTTTTCCATTGCCTCCGAGCTGGGAAAGGGGACGACCGTGCGCGTGTCGTTCGGGCTTTCCCACATCGACAGGCCGCCGATGGGCGACGTGCCGGGCGCGCTGTTCACGCTGGTGCTCATGAACCCGGAAACGGATTTCCGCTTTGTCTATGATTACGACGGGAAGGTCTTCGTCTTTGACACCCGCGAGATCAGGGCAGCGGTCGCACCGGTTCCGCTTGACCATCCGGAGATCTCCGCATGGATCAAGGACTGCCTGGTTCAGGAAATCAATGAATTGCATGGAGGGTTGTTTTCATGAAATCTCTTGCCGAACTGGCCGCCATCCGCGCCAGAATGATTGAACAGGTCAACCTCAGGAAGGATGACAATATCGATACCCGCATCGTCGTGGGCATGGCCACCTGCGGCATCGCCGCCGGCGCGCGCCCGGTGATGCTCGAGTTCATCGAGGAGCTCAAGAAGCGCGGCATCGACAACGTGACCGTCGCGCAGACCGGCTGCGTGGGCATGTGCCGCCTGGAGCCGATCGTCGAGGTCTATGTCAAGGATCAGGAAAAGGTCACCTACGTCCACATGACGCCGGAGAAGGTCGCCCGCGTGGTCAACGACCACATCGTCAACGGCAGACCGGTGGAAGAGTACACCATCGGCGCGCAGGGCTGAGGGTAAATAGGAGGAACGTATTATGGATCTGATTCGCTCTCATGTGATGGTCTGCGGTGGTACGGGCTGTTCGTCCTCCAACTCCGGCGAGATCATCAAGGAGTTTGAAAAGCAGCTTGCCGAGAAGGGTCTCGACAAGGAAGTCAAGGTTGTCCGCACCGGCTGCTTCGGCCTGTGCCAGGCCGGCCCGGTCGTCATCGTCTATCCGGAAGGCGCGTTCTATTCCCACATGAAGGTGGAGGACGTTACGCGCATCGTGGACGAGCACCTCATCAAGGGCCGCGTCGTCAAGGACCTGCTCTACAAGGAAGCCGTTGAGGAGGACAACACCGTCAAGTCCCTCGAGAACGTCGATTTCTACAAGAAGCAGAAGCGCATTGCGCTGCGCAACTGCGGCGTCATCGATCCGGAGAACATCGAGGAGTACATCGCCTTTGACGGCTACAAGGCCCTGGGCAAGGTGCTCACCGAGATGACCCCGGAAGAGGTCATCGACGTGATGCTCAAGTCCGGCCTGCGCGGCCGCGGCGGCGCGGGCTTCCCCACCGGCATGAAGTGGAAGTTCGCGGCGGCCTCCAAGTCTGACAAGAAGTACGTCTGCTGCAACGCCGACGAGGGCGACCCGGGCGCGTTCATGGACCGCTCCGTCCTGGAGGGCGACCCGCACGTCGTCATCGAGGCCATGGCCATCGCGGCCTACGCCATCGGCGCGGATCAGGGCTACGTCTACTGCCGCGCGGAGTATCCGATCGCGGTCAAGCGCCTGCAGATCGCCATCAAGCAGGCACGTGAATACGGCCTGCTGGGCAAGAACATCTTTGGCACCGGCTTCAACTTCGATATGGACGTGCGTCTGGGCGCCGGCGCGTTCGTCTGCGGCGAGGAGACTGCGCTGATGACCTCCATCGAGGGCAAGCGCGGCGAGCCGCGTCCGCGTCCGCCGTTCCCGGCGGTCAAGGGCCTGTTCGGCCAGCCGACCATCCTCAACAACGTGGAGACCTACGCCAACGTGCCGCAGATCATCAACAACGGCTGGGAATGGTTTGCCTCCATGGGCACCGAAAAGTCCAAGGGCACCAAGGTCTTCGCCCTGGGCGGCAAGATCTGCAACACCGGCCTGGTGGAGGTCCCGATGGGCACCACCCTGCGCGAGATCATCTACGACATCGGCGGCGGCTGCCCGAACGGCAAGAAGTTCAAGGCCGCGCAGACCGGCGGCCCGTCCGGCGGCTGCATCCCGGCCAGCCATCTGGACATCAAGATCGACTATGACAACCTGACCGCCATCGGCTCGATGATGGGCTCCGGCGGCATGATCGTCATGGATGAGGACAACTGCATGGTCGATATCGCCCGCTTCTTCCTCGACTTCACCGTCGACGAGTCCTGCGGCAAGTGCGCGCCGTGCCGCATCGGCACCAAGCGCATGCTCGAGATCCTCGAGCGCATCGTCGAGGGCAAGGGCGAGGACGGCGACATCGAGAAGCTGGAGAACCTGGCCAACACCATCAAGGCGACCGCCCTGTGCGGCCTGGGCCAGACGGCTCCGAACCCGGTGCTCTCCACCCTCAAGTACTTCCGCGACGAGTACGAGGCGCACATCTACGAGAAGCGCTGCCCGGCCGGCCACTGCAAGAAGCTGCTGACCTACAAGATCGACCCGGCCAAGTGCAAGGGCTGTACGCTGTGCGCCCGCAACTGCCCGGCTGGCTGCATCAGCGGCAAGGTCCGCGAAGCGCACTACATCGACACCACCAAGTGCCTCAAGTGCGGCGCCTGCATGGAGAAGTGCAAGTTCGGCGCGATCTCCCGTTCCTGATTGAGCCTGAAGGAGTGAATGAACATGGCAATGGTTAACGTTACGATTGATGGCGTGAAGGTGCAGGTTGAGGCCGGTACGACCGTCCTTGAAGCGGCCCATCAGGCGCACATCCATATTCCTACCCTGTGTCACCTCAAGGACGTCAACAAGATTGGCGCCTGCCGCATGTGCGTGGTCGACGTCGGCGCGCGCGCGCTGGCTGCGGCCTGCGTGATGCCGGTTTCCGACGGCATGGTCGTCAAGACCAACACACCGGCCGTCCGCCAGGCGAGGAAGTCCGTCCTGGAGCTGATCCTCTCCAACCACGAGCGCAAGTGCCTCTCCTGCGTGCGCAGCAAGACCTGCGAGCTGCAGGCGCTGGCCAAGGACCTGGGCGTCGATGAGAGCCGCTTTGACGGCGCGAACATCGAGTATCCGCTCGACAACTTCGGCCCGTCCATCGTCCGTGATCCGAACAAGTGCATCCTGTGCCGCCGCTGCGTGGCGGCCTGCCGCAACGTGCAGGGCATCGGCGCCATCGCTGCGGTGAACCGCGGCTTCAAGACCGTCATCGCCCCGGCCTTCGAGAAGAAGCTGAGCGAGACCGACTGCATCAACTGCGGCCAGTGCGTCGTCGCCTGCCCGGTCGGCGCGCTGCGCGAGAAGGACGACACCGACAAGGTCTGGGAGGCGCTCTACGATCCGGAGAAGTTCGTCGTCGTGCAGCCGGCCCCGGCTGTGCGCGTCGCGCTGGGCGAGGAGTTCGGCATGCCGATCGGCACCCGCGTCACCGGCAAGATGAGCCAGGCCCTCAAGCGCCTCGGCTTTGACAAGGTGTTCGACACCGACTTCGGCGCCGACCTCACCATCATGGAGGAGGCCACCGAGCTGGTGAGCCGCATCAAGAACGGCGGCGTGCTGCCGATGTTCACGTCCTGCTCTCCGGGCTGGATCAAGTACGTCGAGCACAACTTCCCGGAGCTGATTCCGAACCTGTCCACCTGCAAGTCCCCGATGCAGATGGAGGGCGCGATCATCAAGAGCTACTACGCCGAGAAGGCCGGCATCGACCCGAAGAACATCGTGGTCGTCGCCGTCATGCCGTGCGTGGCCAAGAAGTTCGAGATTGAGCGTCCGGAGATGGAGACCGACGGCATGCGCAGCGTGGACATCTCCATCACCACCCGCGAGCTGGCCCGCATGATCAAGGATGCGCGCATCGACTTCACGAAGCTGCCCGACGAGGAGTGCTTTGACGAGCTGGTGTCCGAGTCCACCGGCGCGGCGGCGATCTTCGGCGCGACCGGCGGCGTCATGGAGGCGGCGCTGCGCACCGCGGCCGACGTGCTGGAGAACCGCTCCGTGGAGAACGTCGATTACGTTGCGACCCGCGGCATTGAGGGCATCAAGGAAGCGACCTTTACCCTGGCGGGCAAGGAGCTGAAGGTGGCCATCGCCAACAGCACCGGCGCGGCCAAGAAGCTCATCCGCCGCATCCAGGCGGGCGACGCGAGCTACGCGTTCATCGAGGTCATGGCCTGCCCGGGCGGCTGCGTCAACGGCGGCGGCCAGCCGATGGTCAACGCCGAGACCCGCATGGACATCGACCCGCGTGTGGAGCGTGCGAAGGGCCTGTACACCGAGGACGAGAAGAAGGTCATCCGCAAGTCCCACGAGAACCCGGACATCAAGAAGCTCTACGCGGAGTACCTGGGCGAGCCGAACGGCCACAGGGCGCATGAGCTGCTGCACACCCACTACGTGGACCGCAGCAAGAAGTAAGAAGACCGGCAAAGGCCCCTGCGCAAGCGGGGGCCTTTTTGCAGAAAGAATGCGGTTATGCTGACAGAAAAACTCCTGGCTATGCAGGATATCCCCTATCGGGACTTCCAGAGAAAGCTGATTCCGGGACTCGACCCGGAGACGATCATCGGCGTGCGCACGCCGCAGCTGCGCCGGCTTGTCCGACAGCTGTGGGGGACGCCGGAGGCGGCGGACTTTATGGCAGCACTGCCGCACTGCCTCTTTGAGGAGAATCAGGTGCACGCCGGTCTGATTATGCAGGAAAAGGACTTTGACGCATGCCTTGCGCTCGTCAACAATTTCCTGCCGCATGTGGATAACTGGGCGACCTGCGACCAGCTGTCGCCCAAAGCGCTGCAGACGAATCTGCCGCGGCTGATGGACAGCATCCGGGCGTGGCTCACGTCTGATCACCAGTATACCGTGCGCTTCGGCGTGAACTGCCTGATGCAAGGGTACCTCGGGAATGCCTTTGATCCAAGCGTTCTGGAGATGGTCGCAATGCTTCAGCATGAGGATTACTATGTGAGGATGGGCGTAGCATGGTACTTTGCGACGGCGCTTGCGCTGCAGTACGACGCGGCGCTGCCGTACATCGAGCAGAGAAGGCTCGAGCCCTGGACTCACAACAAGGCGATTCAGAAGGCCATCGAGAGCCGAAGGATCACGCCGGCGCAGAAGGATGCGCTGCGGGCAATGAAGATCGGGAGAAGCAAACAGGCATGAAAAAAGGGACTGCTCCTTCAATGGAACAGTCCCTTGCGCGTGCGTGAATGTCTGCGCTTACAGGCGGGAGAGCATGGACGCGTTGTACTCGTAGTGCAGATAGCTGCCCACCTCGGTGGAATTGGAGCGGCCGTCGATCAGAGAGAGCAGGGAAGAAGCGCCCAGCAGCACGGCAATGACGAAAAGAATGGTCAGCATAGGAATGCCTCACTTTCATAATTTTGCAGGATGATGGGGGAGACGGTCTTGACGTACCCGTTCTCCGTTTGCGGAGCTATTATAGCATGGAAAAGGCCAAAAGTACACTACTTTTTCTTAAAATACAAAGAAAAATTTGCGGTTTTCCAAAAATGCAGCACGCGGCTTTACGACCCCTTTTCACCCCTATATTTTGAATGAAGGAACAGGGCTGATTGCATACAAGCTGCAAAATGGAGAGAAAAATGCAGGACAGACGTGAAACGCGTTCATCAAGAGCAAAGAGAAAGCGGCCATCTGGCCGCTCATTTTTTGCCCTTGGGGTTGCCGTTGGCGTACTCGCACCACGCGGACAGCGTGCAGCTCTCGCACGCGGGCTTGCGCGCGGCGCAGACGCGCCGGCCGTGGAAGATGATCCAGTGGTGCGCGAGGCTCCACTTTTCCCGGGGAATATTCTGCATCAGCTGCTGCTCGGTCTTCAGTACGTCATTGGCGTCCGCCAGCCCCAGCCGGTTGGAGACGCGGAAGACGTGCGTGTCCACCGCAATCGCGTCCGCGCCGAACGCGCAGCTCATCACGACGTTCGCCGTCTTGCGGCCCACGCCGGGGAGCTGCGTCAGCTTCTCGTGGTCGGCGGGCACCTCGCCATCGTAGTGCTCCACCAGCGCGCGCGCCGTGGCGACGAGGTTTTTGGCCTTGTTGTGATACAGGCCGCAGGTCTTGATGAGCGGCTCCACGTCGAGCGGATCGGCCTTGGCCAGCGCGCGCGCGTCGGGATAGGCGGCGAAGAGCGCGGGCGTAACCATGTTCACCTTCACGTCCGTGCATTGGGCGGAGAGGATGACCGCGACGAGCAGCTGATAGGGATTGTCAAAATGCAGCGCGGGCCTGGCGTCGGGATACAGACGCTCAAGCTCCGCGAGGATCGGTTCAAATGCGGCAGACATGAAAACAGCTCCCTTCCCGTGATGGCTTTATTATAGCGATCCTTGGGAAAAAAGGCAAGTGATACTCTTTTCTGATAGAAACGAGCAATAAACGCGAAGCGAAGAAGGGAGTCTGAGGGATGAAATCCCTCAGGCAGGTTTGGGCGGCAGCCCAACGTATCCCCACGTGGCGAAGCCATTCGGTCAAAGCAGTCAGCGAGCGAAGCGTTACCTGACGGGGTTTAGCACTTGGCTGTTTCTATTTGAAAATAGTATGAGCAGCAAAAAGCATGCCGCCGGACAGGACACAGGCGGCATGGAGACGATCATGTCTTCAGGGGCGTCAGGCAGATCTGCCGCGTGCCATAATGATCCACGCGATAAAAGCCGATCAGCGCGCCGGGATTGACGCGGCGGTACACCGTCATCACCTGATCAAACTCCGAAAGCTCAAAGCGAACCGATAGCCCGCAGCCCATCGCGACCTCGCGCGGCGTGGAGATCACGCCGGCAGACAGCCCTGCGCGGCGCAGCGCCTCCTCCAAACGCAGCACCTGCGTGCGCGAGCGGAAGGCGGCAATGCCAAAGGATGATTGCATGATCGTTCCCTCCCCGGGTCTACCTTGCGGCGGCCCTCTCATATACTCTACCATATGCGGCGCGCAGGCTGCGGGTTCAGGCTGCTGCGGTTTCCCGATCGCGCCGAAAGCGGAAGAGGGAACCTGCTCTCCGGGCAGGTTCGGGCGATGCCCCAAAGGAGGAATTTGGTGATTTATCTGGATAACGCGGCGACCAGCTTTCCCAAGCCGCGGGAGACGGTGCGGGCGATGGCAGCCGCGCTGGAAAACTGCGGCGCGAACCCCGGACGGGCCGGCCATGCGCTCGCCCTGGCTGCGGGACGCATCGTGGAGCGCTGCCGGGAGAGTACGGCGCAGATGCTGGGCGAGACGGACGCCTCGCGCGTCGCGTTCTGCCTGAATGCGACCGACGCGCTCAACATGGCCATTCACGGCGTCGTGCGCACCGGCGACCATGTGATTGCCACGCTGCTGGAGCATAACTCCGTGCTGCGCCCGCTGTCCGAGCTCTCGCGCAGCGGCGTGATCACGCTGACGCTCGTGCCGCCGGACGCACAGGGGCAGATTCAGGCGAAGGAGATCGAGAAGGCCATGCTCCCGCGCACGCGGCTCGTCGTGATGACGCACATGTCCAATGTGCTGGGCATGCCGCAGGATGTGGAGGCGGTGGGCCGGGTGTGCAGGCGTCACGGCGTGCTGCTGCTGCTGGACTGCGCGCAGACTGCGGGCCATCTGCCGCTTGCGCCGAGGGCCTGGGGCTGCGATCTGCTGGCGATGCCGGGGCACAAGGGGCTGCTGGGCCCGCACGGCACCGGCGCACTGTGGGTGCGCTCGGGCGTGAACGCCGCGCCGCTGCGCCAGGGCGGCACCGGCTCCGCGTCCGAAAGCATGTTCCAGCCCCGGATGATGCCCGACTGCCTGGAGTCCGGCACGCTCAACCTGCCGGGCATTGCCGGGATGGCGGCGGGGATGAACGAGGCGCTCGCGCATATGGAGGAGACGTATGCCCATATCGTCTTCCTCTGCGATCTGCTGCGCGGGGAGCTGATGAACATGCGCGGCGTGCGCGTGTATACGCGTCCGGGCGCGTCGCTGGTGAGCTTCAACGTGGAGGGCGTGGGCTCGCAGGAGGCTGCGGCGATGCTGAACCGGGCAGGCATCGCCGTGCGCGGCGGGCTGCACTGTGCGCCGGGCGTGCATCGGTATTTGGGGACGCTGGACAGCGGCGCTGTGCGTGTGAGCCCGGGCATATACAACATGCGCGAGGACGTGCTCACACTGGCGCGGACAGTGGCGAGGATGACCGCGCAAGGCTGAAAAAACGGAATGCATGATGCTATTATTCGTAAATTGAAAAAATCTATTTGAAAAAAACGTAAAAATGCAAGAAAATAAATGAATCGTGTCAATTCCTCCTTGCCAATTCGAGGGACAGTTGGTATAATATCGGCATCACCGCAAATGTGTGCCGCTCGCAGCGGCCCGCTTGAGTCCGAATGGGAGATGCAGACCATGACCGATCCGATGACCAGCCGTCTTCTGATTGCCGCCCCGCATGGGGTTGCCATGAAGCTCAGGGATATCCTTGCCACCGCGCAGATCGTGCCCAGCGCCGTGCTCAGCACGGGCGAGGAGGCGCTTGCGGCGCTTGAAGACGAGGAGGCGCTGCTGCTGACCAGCTGGAGGCTGCCGGACATGACCGGCGCGGAGCTGGTCAGAAAGGCAGGATCCGCCAGCGCGATGATGATCGTGCCGGGCGACTATGATCCTGCGGAGCTGGACGGCGCGCAGGTGCTGACGCTGCACAACCCCATCAGCCAGGACGCGCTGATTCAGGCGGTGCGCACGATGAGCTTCTGCGCGAACAGGATGCAGGCGCTTGAGCAGAAGGCCCAGAAGCTGGAGCGCCAGCTGGCCGAGCGCAAGGTGATTGAGCGCGCAAAGGGCCGCCTGATGGACGCGCTGCATCTGTCCGAGAGCGAGGCGCACTACCGCATGCAGAAAAAGAGCATGGACACCGGCCGCCGCATCGTGGATGTGGCGCAGGAGATCCTGGACAGCGTGGAAATCGCAAGCTGAGAAAGAACAAACCTCCCCGTTTCCGAGGAAAGGAAACGGGGAGGTTTGTGATATAACGGAGAATTGAAATAAATGAAAAGGCATGATAAACTAATAACAGGCTCGTGGAACATGAAGTAGATAGAAAAGTGCTTTCGTTCTGTCAGGAAATAAGGAGAATTGAGATGAAGCAGAAGATATGGGTTCATAGAATCAAATGGATTTTGTCAGCCATTGTTTTTGTGGGATTGCTTGCTGTTGCGAATATTAGTGGCATCATTAGGGCGAGCTTGTTGATGGTTTTGCTTGCTGTTGTGGGCAGCAGGCTGCCCGACCTACGCAAGCATATGAAAACGATAAACTGGAAGACAGAAATCTGGTCGCTTTTGATCTGTGCATTGGCGGGAGTCCGGTTCTATTTCATGTGGATGTCGTCCAGCATGGTGTCGGGAATTGCGGGCAGATTACGCTTGAGCAAGGAGAGCTTTCTCGCAGTCATGGCGTGCGCTGGTTCGCTGTCAGCGTTGTACGCAGTCCGCACTACGCTGTATGCCGGATTGAATTATAGAGAGTGTGTTAATAAGCGAGAAAGGATATCTTTATTTGACGCCGGATATGGCATATCAAAGAGGAATTACGCATTCCTGCTGATGACAGCTGCTGCGATGATTACCATCTGTTCAAAATCTTCTCCGTTGTATCTGCTCAATGACTGGGTGGATGCAAATTGCTATTTCACAGTGGGTAAATCCATGCTGCATGGAAAGGTGCTGTACCGTGATATTTTTGAGCATAAAGGTTTCTATCTTTATGTGCTTCATGCGCTGGGATACCTGATTTCCAATACGTCGTTCTTTGGCGTTTATCTGCTGGAAATTGCAGCGGCGTTTGCTTTTCTTGTATATGCCTATAAGATCGCGCTGCTCTTTTGTTCAGACGCAGGTGTGTTGCATCTGATCCCTGTTCTTGCCGCCTTTGTTTATGGAACGTGTGCGTTTTCACATGGAGACAGCGCAGAGGAGTTTTGTCTTCCGCTGCTGGTATATGCACTGTGGGTGGGCTTGAAGGCCTTGAGAAATAGCGAAATGCCGACGAACAGAGAGTTCTTTATGATCGGCGTAACCTCTGGCTGCGTGCTCTGGATCAAATATACGATACTTGGTTTCTATCTGGGCTGGTTTATTGTTCCGGCATATCTGATGATTCACACACGTGCATGGAAAGAACTGTTCTCTTCTGTTGTAGCAATTGCCTTAGGTGTAGTTGCGGTAACGCTGCCGGTGATTCTGTATTTTGCAGTGAACGGCGCGCTTCATGATTTGTGGCAGGTGTATTTTTACGATAATATGTTCGTTTATTCGAATGTGGAAGAAGTTCAAAACAGTCTAATCGACAGAGTTTTATGTGAAAGCATTTATGCAATGCAGAATAATAGAGAGATGACGATTATTATTCTTCTAGGACTTTTCTGGTTTGGCGTGATGAAAGGCAGTGCGATCTTTTTACAGATGCTCTGCAGTTTGCTCTGCATGGCGACATCTGTGTTTTGTGGTGGTGCGCACCTATACTATGCGTTTGTGTTTGCGGCATTTGTACCGATAGTCTTACCGATGATGGAAGAAGTGTCCATGCACAGCTTTGCGAGAGTCCTGTACAAAAAAAGGTGGCTGCTTACTGCTGGAAGTGTGATACTCGCGCTATATCTGAACAATAATGCCTATATGCTGAGGTATACGAAAGAAGAACTTCCGCAATTTGCTTTCAAAAAATACGTTGATCAAGTGGAAAACCCCAAGCTGCTGAACTATGGTTTCTTGGATGGAGGCTTCTATACGGTTTATGACATTGTGCCGCACTGCAAGTATTTCTGTAGGACAAACATGGAATTGGAGGAGATGATTGAGACTCAGAACGACTATGTCGAGCAGGGAATGAGCGACTTTGTGGTAACGTGTGATAAAGAGATTGAGAGTAAACTATATGAATGCGTTGCGCAAAAGACGCATTTCTATGAAAGATACCGTGTTTACAGATTGTATGCGCTCAAGACGCTGGAGCTTGAAAGGACCGGGATACAGATGGAATGAGTAGCGCAAGGATACCGATATGAAAGACGAAAGGAAGTGTGTGTGGATGAAGATGAAGCAAGAGGTGCAGCAACGAAACGGGCAGCCGCTGCTCCTGCGCAGCCTGGGCCCGCAGGATGCGCAGCAGGCGCTGGCCGTGTGCAGGAAGACGGCGGGCGAGACGCTCAATCTGCTCCGCTACGAGGACGAATGGACGATGACGCTGGAGCAGGAGGCCGCGTACCTCAAGAAGACGGAGGATGACCCGAAGAGTCTGATGCTGGGCGCGTTTTTAGGAGATACGCTCGTGGGCATCGGCAGCTTTCTGCCCAGCGCCCCGGTGGATCGGGCGCGCCATCGTGCAGAGCTGGGCATCTGCATCCTGAAGGCGTACTGGGGCCGGGGCATCGGCACGGCGATCATGCAAACGATTGTGGACGAGGTGAAGAAGACGGCGGTGGAGCAATTGGAGCTGGAGGTCGTCGGCACGAACGAGCGGGCCATTGCCCTGTACGAGCGCTTCGGTTTTGTCGAGTTTGGACGCCATCCGAGAAAGCTGAAGTATCGGGATGGAACGTATGCTGATATGGTGCTGATGATGCTTGACCTGCGGGCGAAGGCGTGATACAATCAGGCTGGAAATCGGAAGGAAAGGGGGCTTCCCTGTGGGCTGGAAGCTGCGCATTGTACGGACCCAAAAAGGCTGCTGTGTGCCGGCTTACGGGAGAAGTGTACCCTTTTTGGCCGCATAACAGGCAAAAAGAAGCATAGACACCTCTCCCGATCAAACGAAGCATTCGATTTGAAAGGGAGTTTTTTTGATGATATGTAAATTTCAATCCCAGCTGGCGAAGCTGCTGGGGCATTCTGCGCTGACCAGTTTTCAGCTGGCAGGCGCCGCATGGGTGGCGCTGCTGGCGGCGCGCGGCTTTTCGATGGTGGAAATCGGCGTGGCGGAGAGCGTGTTTCACATGGCCAGCCTGCTCTTTGAGATTCCGTCCGGCGTGCTATCCGATGTGTTTGGACGAAGGCGTTCGCTGGCCCTAGGGCGGCTTGCGGGCGCGGCGTCCTCGCTGCTGATGGCCTTTTCAGATGGGCTGACCGGCGTCTGTCTGGCGATGGTGCTTTGCGCGTTCAGCTATAATTTCGATTCCGGCGCGCGCGAGGCGCTGGCCTATGACAGCCTGAAGGCGCACGGCAGAGAGGCGGAATACCTGCGGTATTCGTCGCTGGATATGGCGATCTATCGCGTGGGCCGTGCGGGCGCGGTGCTGCTGGTGGGCCTGGCGCTGGCGATGGGGCATCGTCTGGCGTATCTGCTGGACACGGCGCTGAATCTTTTGTGCCTGCTCGTGGTGCTCACGCTTGACGAGATTGTGATTGAGCCGGTTTTCCGCGAGCAAAAGAGCGCGCAGCGGATCGCGTCCTGCGTGCGCGAAACGGTTCGCTTTCTGCTGACGCAGGCAAGAGCGCGCAGGCTGATGCTGCTCAACGCATTGGCCGGCGCGGGAGCCACGCTGCTCGCGTTCTTCCTTCAGGCGCGGCTGCCGCTGGCCGGGCTTGAGCATGCGTACCTGGGCCCGGCGCTGTTTGTGATGAGCCTGGGCGGCGCGGTCGGCTCGCGTCTGGCGCTGCGGCTTGCCGGGATGCGCTATGGCAGACTGTACGCGCTGTGCGTCGGCGGCATCCTGGGCGGTCTGCTGCTGGGCACGGGCCATGCGCCAGCGGCGATGGTCGCGGGCGGCTTTGCGGCGAATGTGTTTGACGATCTGCTGCAGGTGCGCACAGACGGTCTGCTCAACGATCAGTTTCCATCCTCGCAGCGCTCGACGCTGATGTCGGTCGCCTCGCTGTGCTTTTCGCTGGTGATGATCGGCCTGTCTCCGCTGGCGGGCTGGTTCTTTGCGATGCTGCCATAAAAAAGGGCCGTCCTCCCGGGGGAGGACGGCCCGAAGCTTTGTCTGTCGTGGGAATTGCAGCCATCTCATACTATTCTCAAATAGAAACGAGCTATAAGCGCGAAGCGAAGAAGGGGTCTGGGGACTGGTCCCCAGGCTAGGGGTTTGGGGGATGAAATCCCCCAACGTCTCCATATCGCGAAGCGATCAAAGAAAAGCAGTCAGGGAGCGAAGCGTTACCTGACGGCCGGTTATTGCATGGCCGATTTTATTTGAGAGTAGTATCATGCTTTTTCAAATCAAAACAGCGATGTGCTAAGCGCGTCAGGCAACGCTTCGCTCCCTGACTGCTTTGCCTGAATAGCTTCAGGGATACGTTGGGCTGCTGCCCAAACCACGCAAGGGATTTCATCCCTTGACCCTTCTTCACTTCGCGCGGTTTAGCCTGATGGGTCGATCACGCCGCGCGCCCTTCTGCGCTCGCGCAGCTTGAGCTCCTGGCCCTGGTCGGACGGGATGTAGTAGCGGCGGCCCTTCACCTCGGGCGGCATATACTCCTGCTGGACATAATGGCCGGGGTAGTCGTGCGGATACTTGTACGCATCGCCTTTCGCGCCCACGCGCTCATTGCCGCTGTAATGCGTGTCGCGCAGATAGGCGGGCACCGGGCCGAAGCCGCCCTTCTCGGCATCGGCCACGCATGCATCCAGCGCCATGACGACGGAGTTGGACTTGGGGCTCTCGCAGACGGCGATGATTGCCTGCGCGAGGGACAGCCGCGCCTCCGGCAGGCCCACCATCTCCAGCGCCTGGGCGGCGGCCACGGCCTGCAGCATGGCGGTGGGGTTGGCCAGGCCCACGTCCTCGCTCGCGTGCGCGATGATGCGCCGGGCGATGAGCCGCGGATCCACGCCCGCGTACAAGAGGCGCGCGAACCACGCCAGCGCCGCGTCCGCGTCGCTGCCGCGCAGGCTCTTGCAGAAGGCGGAGAGCATGTCGTAATACAGCGATTCGTCGCAGCGGATGACGGGCTTCTGGATGGACTCCTCCGCGACGGCCAGCGTCACATGGATCGCGCCGCTGTCGTCCGGGTCCGTGGTGAGCACGGCCAGCTCCAGCGCGCCCAGCGCCGAGCGCACGTCGCCGTTGGCGATGCGGGCGATATGCCGCGCCGCGTCGGGATCAAGCTTCACGTTCCTGCCGCCGAAGCCGCGCTCACCATCCGAAAGCGCGCGCTCCATCGCCAGCAGCACGTCCGCCTCCGTCAGCGGCTCGAACTGGAAGATGCGGCACCGGCTCACGATAGCCGGAGTCATGGCGACCAGCGGGTTCTCCGTTGTGGAGCCGATGAAGCGCACGACGCCGCGCTCGATGGCGGGCAGGATGGAATCGGACTGGGACTTGCTCCAGCGGTGGCACTCGTCCAGCAGCAGGTACGTCGCCTGGCCGTAGAGGGCGCGGCGGTCCTGTGCCTCCTTGATGACCTTGCGCACGTCGGCCACGCCGCTGGTGACGGCGTTGAGCTGCACGAAGGCGGAGTGCGTCGTGTTGGCGATGATCGAGGCGAGGGTGGTCTTGCCGCAGCCGGGCGGGCCGTAGAAGATGGAGGAGGTCATGCGGTCGGCCTCAATGGCGCGGCGCAAAAGACGCCCCGGGCCGACGATGTGACGCTGGCCGATGAACTCGTCGAGCGTGCGCGGGCGCATGCGGTCCGCCAGCGGGCTGAGCGCGGCGTCCTGCGCGGAAAACAGATCCTGCATGATGACCTCCGGGATGATAGGATATACCCTTATTATATCGTCCCGGACGGGAAAAGACAAGCGGGGACAGCCGGTTTGCCGCTGCGGACAGGGTGCTGAGCCAGCGCAGCAAAAAGGCAGGGCAAGGGACAAATTTTCTCAAAACCCTTTACAAATCCGAAGAAAACGGGTATCATATTCCCGTATATTGCAAAACGCGTTTGAGACAGGACGCTGCCGCGATGAGCGCGAAGAGAGCCGGAGGCTGGTGAAATTCCGGACGGGAGGCGCGGCGAGGGATCACCTGTTCAGCGGCTTTGCTGAACCCCTGCGGGCTAGGCGAGGACGGATGGCCACGTTACGGCACAATGAAGTGCGCACGGCGCATGCGGAAAGCCGCATGCCGGTGCGAATTTGGGTGGTACCGCGAGCAGCCTCGTCCCAATGGGAGGAAGGCTGCTTTTACTATACCGGAAGTTGGAGGAAAAGGATCATGTATCAGAAGGTTTCGACCGACATGAACTTTGTCGCCCGCGAGGAAGAGGTTATCAAGTTCTGGCGGGAAAACGACGTATTCAAGAAGAGCGTGGCGCTGCGCAAGGGCGCGCCCGCGTTCACCTTCTTTGACGGCCCGCCCACGGCCAACGGCAAGCCGCACATCGGCCACGTGGAGACCCGCGCCATCAAGGACATCATCCCGCGCTACCGCACGATGAAGGGCTACGACGTGCTGCGCAAGGCCGGCTGGGATACCCACGGTCTGCCGGTCGAGCTGGAGGTCGAGAAGCTGCTGGGCCTGGACGGCAAGCCGCAGATCGAGAAGTACGGCATCGAGCCGTTCATCAAGGAGTGCAAGAAGTCCGTCTGGAAGTACAAGACCGAGTGGGAGGAGATGTCCGAGCGCGTCGGCTACTGGGCGGACATGGAGAACCCGTACATCACCTACGACGACAACTACATCGAGTCCGAGTGGTGGTCCCTCAAGGAGATCCACAAGAAGGGCCTGCTCTACAAGGGCCACAAGATCGTTCCGTACTGCCCGCGCTGCGGCACCGCGCTGTCCAGCCACGAGGTGGCGCAGGGCTACAAGAACGTGAAGGAAACCTCCGCATACGTCCGCTTCGCGGTCAAGGGCGAGGACAACACTTACTTCCTCGCCTGGACGACCACCCCGTGGACGCTGCCGAGCAACCTGGCGCTGTGCGTGAACCCGCACGACACCTACGCCAAGTTCCGCGTGGACGGCCAGGTCATCATCATGGCCAAGGCGCTGATTGACGCGTGCTTCCCGGGCAAGGAGATCGAGATCATCGCCGAGATGCCGGGCAGCGAGCTTCGCGGCATGGAGTATGTGCCGCTGTTTGACTTCGCCGTGGGCAAGCTCAAGAAGAAGGCCTGGTTCGTGGTGTGCGACGAGTACGTCACCATGAGCGACGGCACCGGCATCGTCCACATCGCGCCGGCATTCGGCGAGGACGACAACCGCGTCTGCCGCGAGAACGACGTGCCGTTCGTCAACTTCGTGGACGGCCAGGGCAAAATGACCGCGGACACCAAGTGGCCGGGCGTGTTCGTCAAGGACGCCGACGCGCTGGTGCTCGAGGATCTGAAGGAGCGCGGCCTGCTGTTCGCCGCTGTGCCGTTCGCGCACGACTATCCGTTCTGCTGGCGCTGCGATACCCCGCTGATCTACTATGCCCGCCAGAGCTGGTTCATCAAGATGACCGCTGTGCACGATCAGCTGATGAAGAACAACCGCGCCGTCAACTGGATGCCGGACAACATCAAGGAAGGCCGCATGGGCAACTTCCTGGACAACGTCATCGACTGGGGCCTCTCCCGCGAGCGCTACTGGGGCACGCCGCTGCCGGTGTGGACCTGCGAATGCGGCCACATCCACGTCATCGGCTCCAAGCAGGAGCTGCGCGAGATGGCGACCACCGAGATCGAAGAGATCGAGCTGCACCGCCCGTACATCGACAATGTCGTGCTGAAGTGCCCGGAATGCGGCGGCGAGATGCACCGCGAGAAGGAAGTCATCGACTGCTGGTACGATTCCGGCTCTATGCCGTTCGCCCAGTGGCACTATCCGTTTGAGAACAAGGAGCAGTTTGAGCGCCGTTTCCCGGCGAACTTCATCTCCGAGGCGATCGACCAGACCCGCGGCTGGTTCTACACGCTGCTGGCGATCTCCACCTGCCTGTTTGACACCAACCCGTTCGAAAACTGCGTGGTCATGGGCCATGTGCAGGACAAGGACGGCCAGAAGATGAGCAAGCACAAGGGCAACGTCGTCGATCCGTGGACGGTGCTCAATGCGCAGGGCGCCGACGCCGTCCGCTGGTTCTTCTACAACAACGCCGCGCCGTGGCTGCCCAAGCGCTTCCATGCCAAGGCGATCGAGGAATCCCAGCGCAAGTACATGGGCACGCTGTGGAACACCTACGCGTTCTTCATCCTCTATGCCGAGATCGACCAGTTTGACCCGAAGGCCCATCCGCTGGGCAAGGTGGAGCTGAGCCTGATGGACAAGTGGGCGCTGTCCCGCCTGAACACGCTGGTCAGGAACGTGGACGAGCACCTTGAGAACTACCGCGTCACCGAGGCCTCCCGCGAGATGGTGGACTTTGTGGACGACCTGTCCAACTGGTACGTCCGCCGCAGCCGCGAGCGCTTCTGGGGCAAGGGCATGGCCGGCGACAAGGAAGCCGCGTTCGCCACGCTGTACCATATCCTGGAGACCATGTCCCGCCTGACCGCGCCGTTCACGCCGTTCATGGCCGAGAGCATGTACCGCAACCTGGTGTGCTCCGTGGACGCCGCCGCGCCGATCTCCGTGCACCTCACGGATTTCCCGGTGTGCGACGAGAGCATGATCAATCCGGAACTCGAGGAGAACATGAAGGCACTGCTGGATGTCGTCATCCAGGGCCGAGGCGCCCGCGCGGAGTCCGGCCTGAAGGTGCGCCAGCCGCTGGCAAAGATGATCGTCTCCGGCGTGACGCTGCCGCAGGATCTGTGCGCGCTGGCCGCCGACGAGCTCAACGTCAAGGCTGTGGAGTTCACCGACGACACCACCGCGTTCATGACCTATCAGCTCAAGCCGCAGATGCGCACGCTGGGCAAGAAGTACGGCAAGCTGCTCAAGGCTATCGGCGAGAAGCTGACCACGCTGGACGGCAACGAGGTCGTCAGGAACTTTGAGGCGGGCAACACGCTGACCTTCGAGCTTGACGGCACCGAAATCGTGCTGGAGAAGGACGACGTGCTCACCGCGCCGATGAAGAAGCCGGGCTATGTCGTGGCGACCGACCGCGACGTGACCGTGGCGCTGGACACGAACCTGAATGACGCGCTGATCGCCGAGGGCTTTGCCCGCGAGGTGATCTCCAAGCTGCAGACGATGCGCAAGGAAGCGGGCTTCGAGGTGACCGACCGCATCCTGGTGACGGTGAAGACGGCGGACGAGAAGCTCGCCGCGATCGTGAGCGAGAACGCGGAGACCATCAAGGCCGGCGTGCTGGCGCTGGAGGTTGCGCTGGGCGACGCTGCCGAGGGCGCGTACACGAAGGACTGGAGCATCAACGGCGTCGATGCGACGCTTTCCGTCCGCAAGGCGTAAGTCAATGGGCCTTCCCCTGTGGGGAAGGCGGTATGCCGAAGGTATGGCGGATGAGGTTCCTGCGTGGGGACCTCACCCGCCCTTCGGGCACCCTCCCCATCGGGGAGGGTTTCTTTAGAAAGCGAATTGTCATCATGAAAAAGATTGTCATTGCCGGCGCGGGCTCGTATCACTTTGCTCCCGCCATTTTTGAAGACCTCTTTGTGCGCTGGCGCACGCCGGTGGAGGTGTGGATGGTGGACAGCGACCTGGACGTGGCCGAGCTGTCCGCCCGCGGCGCGCAGGCGCTGGCGCGCGCGTTTGGCTGCGAGGCGCGGTTTTACTACACGACGCAGCTGAGCAAGGCGACATTCTCTGCCGACGCGGTCATCTTCTGCGCGGACTTCCTCGACGAGGAAGCCTGGAAGCTGGATCTTAAGGCGCTCGATGAGGTGGGGCTTGGCAAGCAGGTGCGCCTGCGCGGCGGCATCGGCGGCGCGATGCAGACGATGCGCGTGCTGGACTTCATCACCGACCTGGCGACGCAGATGAGCGAGGAATGCCCGGATGCGCCGCTGATCCTCTGCGACAGCGGCTTTGGCGGCATCCAGCTGGCGCGCGCGTGCGAGTGCGCACAGCGCTTCTGCGGCGTGCGCACACTGGGCGTGAGCGGCGTGACCGAGCAGACGAAAAAGCGCCTGGCGCTGTATCTGGACATCAAGGAGGACGACCTGGACATCACCTGCGCGGGCCTGAACAACTTCTCGTGGGTGACGCGCCTTGCCGACCGCAGGAAGGACGAAGACCTGATTCCGCGCTGCATGAAGGAGATGCAGGAGGACTCCCGCGAGGAGCTCTCCGCCCAGTACATCGACTGGTACGGCGCGATTCCGGCGGGCGAGCGCGCCATGCAGTACGAGCTGCTGGCCGATACGGAGAAGAGCCCGCGCAAGACCGTGCTGCTCTCCGGCGTGGGCCTGGCGGACTACGAGCTGCGCAAGCGCAACCTCGCGATGCTCGCCGTGCACGGCCCGCTGTCGCCCAAGGGAGCGCAGGCGTGGGGGCAGATCCGCTTAAGCGGCCTGCAGACGGCAAGGCCGGTCGAGATCCTGCGCGCGCTCTGGGGCGAAGGAGACTGCAGGGTGCCCAACCTCAACATGCCGTGCGACGGCGCGGTCGAGGGCGTGGCGCCGGGCCGCTTTGTCGAGTGTCCGGCGGTCGTGACGGCGGAGGGCGCGCATGGCGAGGCCGTGGAGCTGCCTGTGGAGCTGCATGACCTGATGGGCCAGCTGAGCCTGACCAACGTGCTCTACGCCGAGGCGGCATGCTCCGGCAGCCGCGTGGCGCTGCGCGAGGCGATGGAGATCGATCCAGCGCTCGCGGGCATCGATTTGCTCTATACAGAAGGCGTGCTTTCTGATATGATGGAGACACAGAAGGAGAAGCTCAAGCGCTTCTTCTGACTGACTTTCCGGGAAGAGAGGAATCCCATGTTTATTGCAGACAAGTGGCAGGACTACGAGGTGCTCGACTGCGGCGGCGGCGAGAAGCTGGAGCGCTGGGGCGATGTGTACCTGCGCCGTCCGGACCCGCAGGCCATCTGGCCCGCGCGCGATCCGTCGCTGTGGCGCAGGGCGCAGGCGCACTACCACCGCAGCGAGAAGGGCGGCGGCAGCTGGGAGTTCTTCGACAGGCTGCCGGAGCGCTGGGAAGTGAATTACCGCTGCAACGGCGACGCGCTCAGGTTCTACGTCCGTCCGACGGGCTTCAAGCATACGGGCCTCTTCCCGGAGCAGGCGGCCAACTGGGACTGGATGAACAGCCTGGTCAAGGCCCGCCGCGCCGAGGGACGCGAGGTGCGCGTGCTCAACCTGTTTGCCTATACCGGCGGCGCGACGATGGCCTGCGCCGCGGCGGGCGCGCAGGTGTGCCACTGCGACGCGGCCAAGGGCATGGTGCAGTGGGCGCGGGAGAACCGCGAGCTGAGCAGCCTGCCGGAGGACAGCACGCGCTGGATCATCGACGATGCGCTCAAGTTCGTGCAGCGCGAGGCGCGGCGGGGCCGCCTCTACGACGGCATCCTGATGGATCCGCCCAGCTATGGACGCGGCCCGGGCGGCGAGGTCTGGAAGCTGGAGAACGAGCTGTACGGCCTGGTGAAGGCGGCGAGCGAGGCGCTGTGCGAGGATCCGCTGTTTTTCCTGCTCAACGGCTATACGACGGGCTTCCAGGCGAGCGTGCTGGGCAACATGGTGGACATGTGCGTGACCGCCCGCTTCGGCGGCGAGGTGAAGGCGGACGAGCTCTGCCTGCCGGTGAGCGCCGGCGGCGTGCTGCCCTGCGGCACCAGCGGACGCTGGCAACAGAAGTAAGCTATGGAAAACTACCACGGCATTCAAATCGTCTACGAGGACAACCACCTGCTGGTGGTCGTCAAGCCGCCGAACATGCCCACGCAGGCGGACGCCTCCGGGGATCCCGACCTGCACAGCACGATGAAGCAGTACGTCGCCGAGCGCTACAACAAGCCCGGCGCGGTGTATCTGGGCCTGGTGCACAGGCTCGACCGACCGGTGGGCGGCCTTGTGGTGCTGGCCAGGACGAGCAAGGCGGCCGACAGGCTCAGCGCACAGGTGCGCCAAAAGACGCTTGCGCGCCAGTATGTCGCCGCTGTGCGCGGCAGCACGCCGGAGCACATGGAGCTCAATGACTGGCTGCTCAAGGACGAACGAACCAACACCGTGCGCGCGGTGGCGGCGGGCACGCCCGGCGCGAAGGACGCGCATCTGACCTACGAAAAGGCGGGCGAGGCGGACGGGCTGTCGCTCATCCGCGTAAAGCTCTTCACCGGAAGGTCGCACCAGATCCGCGTGCAGACGTCCCATTCGGGCTTCCCGATCTGGGGCGACGCGCGCTATGGCGCGGGCAGGCCCGGCGAGCAGATCGCGCTGTGGGGCGCGCACCTGGGCCTCGTGCATCCCACGAAGAAGGAAGAGCTGCACTTCACTGCGCTGCCGCCGCGGGACGCGCGGCCCTGGCGCGGCTTCAGCGAGGAAACCTGGACGAGGGAAGCGGAGATTCTTCTGTGAACCGGGAAGAAATCCACAGCCCCGATCGTCTTGTGGATAAATGGCTTGAAAGGATAGAAAACATGAAACACATTGTGGCGCTTCTTCTGTCGTGCATGCTGCTGCTGGGCGCGTGCGCGCTGGCGGATGATCAGGCGGAAATGCTGGTCAACGCCGCCGTGAGCGAGCTGGGCTATACCGCCACCAAGGGCGGATACAGCAAGTACGGCGAGTGGGGCGGCAATGCCTACGGCGAATGGTGCTCGGAGTTTGTCTCCTGGTGCGTGGCGCGCGCGGACGAGGTCTACGGCACGTCCATGCTCGGCACGGATTATCCGCTGCAGACCACCTGCGCGGACGGCGCCGCCTGGTTCAAGGAGCGCGGGCGCTACATCACCGTGAACGGCGGGCTGAAGGGCGAAGAGGGCCAGTTCTATCTGGAGGACGGCGTGTCCGTTGCGGACAGGCCCTATGTTCCGCAGCGCGGCGACCTCATCTACATCGAGTGGTACAAGTACAACCGGCTTGACCACGTGGGCATCGTCGAGTTTGTGACGCAGGACACGGACGGCACCTACCTGGTGCACACCATCGAGGGCAACAACCACATCCTCGGCCCGACGCCAGCGCAGGTGCGCCGTTATACCTACCGGCTGGACGACGCGTCCATCCGCGGCTACGGCGTGCGCACCAGCGGTCTGGTGGGCACGGCGCTGCAGATGGGCTCCAGCGGCGATGAGGTTGTGGCGTTTCAGAAGAACCTGATTGAGCTGGGCTTTTACAACGACGAGCCCGCCGGCAAGTTCGGCAAGGGCACGCAGACGGCCACCAAGAACTACCAGAAGGCGCGCGGCCTTTCCGCAACCGGCGTGGCCGACCGCGCGACGCTTGACATGATCGCCGGGGAGATCGAGGAGAAGCGGCGGCAGGCGGAGGACAAGGCCCAGGAAAAGGCAGAGGCCGAGGCCCAGGCGATGCTGGAAACGGCGAAGGAAGCGATTGCGGCAAACTGGTTTGGGGAGTTCGATCCGTATGACGAGCAGGCGGCGTGGAGCCGCCTGATGGAAGACATCACGGTGCTCAACGTCGATCAGAAGGAAAAGGTCTACCTTTCAGATGCCCCCAATGGCAGCAGGAAGACCACGGATGCGCACCGCGGTTTTTTTTATGGAGAATCGGTGGCTGTGCGCGTGCTCGATGAGCAGGATGGCTGGTCGAAGATACAGGCGTACAACGACTATGACGAGCTGGAGGAGGGCTGGGTGCGTCCCGGCCGCCTCAAAACCGTCACGCCGAATCAAACCTGGGGCATGATCGTAGACAAACGCACGCAGCGGCTGTACCTGTACAAGGAGGGCAAGCTGCTCACGGAGCTGCTGGTTTCCACCGGCACCACCACGGGCCAGAACGAGGGCTTCTGCGAGACGGCCTCCGGCGATTTCCTGCTCATCAGCCCGACAGGCGGCTTCTGGTCGGGCAACCTGTGGTGCGATCAGGCCATCCGCTTCAACGGCGGCGACCTGCTGCACATGGTGCCCGCGGTGTATCATGGCGAGAAAGCCGGCGTGCTGGCGGACGGCACCGGCGATTACAGCATCTGCGAGAGCGCGCTGGGCTCCCGCGCTTCCCATGGCTGCATCCGCGTGCAGCGCAAGGCCAATGAGGACGGCTACAACCACGAATGGATCTGGAAGAACCTGCGGTACGAGAAGAACATCAAGATCATCGCCTGGGATGACGACGGCAGAAAGCTGGATGAGATGGAAGACAGCGTGCCCGTATACTACAATCCCAACGGGGGTGAGAAGTATCACGCCGACCAGAATTGCTCGAGCGTGCGCAGCAAATACCTGCCGCTTACCGAGCTCAAGTACGGCACGCTTTCCCGTTACCCATACACCGACCTGAAGCCCTGCTCCATCTGCCAGGCGCCCGAGCGCCCGGAGGTTGTCTCAGCGTGGAACGCGGCGATTGACCAGGCCTATGAGGAGCTGGGGCTTGAGGCCCCGTAAACGCTCTTGCCGCCGCAGAACGCGGCATCACAAAAGATCATGGAGGCATGTTCTATGGAACCTTTGAGAATCCCCGGCGTGGGCATGCGCACGGTGAAGACGGCACTTGCGGTGGCGCTGTGCACGCTGGTGTATACCTTTGTTGGCCGCAGCCCGGCGTTTGCGTGCATCGGCGTGATCTTCGGCATGGGCTATAACCTCGAGGATGCGCGCAAGAACGGCGGCAACCGCCTTTTCGGCACGATCATCGGCGGCGTGGTGGGCATCCTGTTCTTCCGCCTGTATCTGGTCTTTGTGCCCGACGGCCATCTCACCCTGCTGATGGTGCCCTTCGTGTTCGTTGGCACGATCATCCTGATCATGGCGTGTCAGATGTTCTGGGTGGGCGGCGTGCAGCCCGGCGGCGTTGTGCTGTGCATCCTGCTGTTCAATACGCCGGTGGCCACCTATATCGACTACGCCATGAACCGCATCTTTGACACAGCGGTCGGCGTGCTGATCGCGCTGTTTGTCAGCTATGTGTTTCCGCGCGGCTGGATGGAGACGATGCCTCAGCACTATGCGGATATGAAGCGGCATGCGCGCGAGGCGTTCAGCCACGTGGAGATGCATCATCCGCTCAAGCGGCGCTTCTGATGAGGTGAAACATGCGAAGGAAATGGTTTGCCCTGCTGCTCATGCTTCTGTGCCTGGCGACGCAGGCGGGGGCGGAGAATGAAGCCCTGCTCGAGGATCCGGTGGACAGGCGGATGCAGCGTCTGAGCATCATGTCCCAGCAGGACGAGGCGATTGCAGGCATCACGTATAACACCGCGACCGTGCGCCAGCGCGGCTGCAAGCTGATCTCGGTCGTCAACGGCGTGATTGCCGCCTTTGGCGTGACGGATCGTGAGACGGCGGCGGGGATTGTGCCGGAGGCGCTCGATCTGCTTGTCCCCGGCGGCAAGAGAAGCAAGCGATCCGTCGATCTGCAGAACATGCCCGGGCTGGTCGATCCCGTGCTGCGCGCAAGCCAGCAGGAGGAGTATCCGTATCTGGCGAAGACGGTCGGCGCATACACCGGCAGCGTGCAGGTGAGCGGAAAGCAGCTGGGCGCGCAGGACGTGCTGGAGATCCTGGGCAAGGCGCAGACGCCGTTCATGTTTGTCGGGCGCATGAGCGTGCATCCGGACTGGACGGACGCGCTGCAGATTCTCACCGGTCTGCACGAGATGGGCATGGACGACGCAACGCTGACCCTGGCCTGTGTGGGTGCAGGCGCAAAGAAACACGGCACGCCGCTGCGATCCGGCGATTTCGGGCATTATCTGACGCTGCTCTTCCATGTCGGCTCGTTTATGGAGGACGGCACGGTATATGTGCTGGATTCGCTGCCGCGGGCGCTGGCAGGTGAGCCCTATGATACAGAAGGCGCGCCGCGCACGCAGTATGCCTTTGTCACCGACAGCCCGGTCAAGGCGTTCAACCTGAATTTCCGCGCTTCACGCATCAGCCCGACGGTGATCAAGCTGTCGCTGACGCCGGAGGCGCTGGAGACGCTGCGCGCCGAGCCGGAGGAGACGGCATTCGCGCGGCGGATGAAGCTGTATGCCCCATTGATTGTGTTTGGCCCCGGCGCAATGCTGATCTCGCTGCCTGCGCAGGCGGCGCCATAAGTGCATAAAGCAAATCCCCGAAAGGCCGCATGGCCCTTCGGGGATTCTTTTGCAGAGGGGATTATGCAAGGATACCGCAGAAGCTGAACGTGAAGGTCAGCGGCTTTTTGACGGAGATGAGGTACTCATCGTGCGTGCGCGCGCCCCAGCTGTCGTCGCCTGCGACGCCCATCTGTCTGAGCGCCGCGCGGATGACGGTGTAGTGGATGGGCGGCAGCTCATCCGGATGATCGGCGCACTCCAGCTCATGCGGCGTGTAGGGCAGCGCGGAGAACTCCATGCCCTCGCCGGTAAAGCGCAGACCGCGGCCGCGCACATCGGTCACCTCCGCCCAGCGCACGCCGGTGCGGTTGCCGCATTCCTGCGGGACGAGATAAGGCGTCAGGTTGTCTTTGGCCGTCGTCTGCCAGATGCCCAGCCTCGCGCCCTGGCTGCGGTCGCAGTAGCACTCCTGCGGGCCCATGCCGTACCAGCGGATCCGGTCGTAGTCGGCGTCCAGCTTGAGCATCATGCCGAACTCCGGCATGTCGCCCAGCCCCTTGACCGGGTCGTAGTGCAGCGTCACATCAATCCTGCCGCAGGGATGGACGGTGTAGGTCACGTCGCAGACAGCCTGCGGCGTGGTCGGCAGCGGGTAGGTGAAGCAGATGCTGACGGTGCCGTCGCCCGGCTCCGTGACCTCCGGCTTGCCGTCGAAGGACGGATTGCGCAGATTGCCGTACAGCGAGGCGAGCTTCCACTGGCCATAGCGCGCGGGCATGCGGTTGCCGCGGTCGTTGTCCGTGGGGGCGCGCCAGAAGTTGGGCATCGGGATGCTCCTGAGCATCTCCACGCCGCCGAACTTGTAGGAGACGAGGCCGTTCTGCTGATAGGAGAACAGCGCACTGAAGTGCTCGCCGTGCACGCCCAGGTTCTTCGCGCCGTGAACGACGCGCAGCGGCGCGTGCTGCGCATGGACGGCTTCCCTGGCCACCGTCCACACGCCCTGCCCAAAGGCGATCTCGTGGCCGCGCGGGGCCCAGGACACGTCCTCCCTGAGCGTGAAGGAGACGGTTGCGGTGTACTCGCCGCCGCGCGTCTGGGGCGCGAAGGGCAGCATGTAGCGGCGCTTTTGCAGCGGGGCCACGGCGGTTCTGAGCGGCGCGCGCGCAATCTCCACGCCGTCGCGGGCAAGCGTGACGGTGCAGTCGAATGCGGCGGTATTCAGGAACATGTGGCGGTTGTGAATGAGGACGCTGCGCTCCGTCACGTCGCAGATGATGTTCTGGTAGTTATACTTGACCTCCTGCACCTTGGGACTCTCGCTGCCGTCGCCGAAGAGGATGCCGTTGCCGGAGAAGTTGCCGTCATTCGGGCGCTCGCCGAAGTCGCCGCCGTAGCCGTAGCGCACACCGCCGAAGCGGTTCTTCGTGCGGATGCTCTGGTCGAGGTAATCCCAGATGAAGCCGCCCTGGAAGAGAGGTTCTTCATAGGCGTATTCCGTGTACTTGTGCATCGCGCCGTTGGAATTGCCCATCGAGTGCGTGTATTCGCACAGGATGTACGGCTTGTCGCGGTGCTCCTTCAGGTACTCGCGAATCTTTGCGACGGGGATATACATCGTGGAGACCACGTCGCTCTCCTGGGGATAGCCGGGCACGCGGTATGCGCCCTCGTAATGGGTGATGCGCGTATCGTCGAGCGCGCGGAAGCGGTCGGCCATCGCGTCGATGACCTTGCCGCCTGCGGATTCGTTGCCGCAGGACCACATCAGGATGCAGGCGTGGTTCTTGTCGCGCTGGTAGGTGGAGTTCACGCGGTCCAGCAGGATATCGAGCCAGTCCATTCGGTCGCCGGGCAGCAGGTATTCCTTCGGCTTCGTGCCGGAGTAGACCATGTCCCAAACGCCGTGCGTCTCCATGTTGTTCTCGTCGATGACGTACAGGCCCAGCTCGTCCGCGATGCGGTACAGGCAGCTGGTGTTCGGATAATGGCTGGTGCGGATGGCGTTGATGTTGTTGCGCTTCATGGTGATGAGGTCGCGGCGAACCTTCCACTCCGGCACGGCGCGGCCGCTCTCGGCGCAGAAGTCGTGGCGGTCCACGCCCTTGAAGACGATGCGCCGGCCGTTGAGGAGCATCACGCTGTCCTTGATTTCAAAGCGGCGGAAGCCCACCTTCTCGCAGACGAATTCGATCTCCTGACCGTCCTCTCCAAGCAGCTTGAGCTCCAGATCGTACAGGTTCGGGGCCTCGGCGCTCCAGAGCCTGGGCGCGGGCACGGGCAGGGAGAAGGCGACCTCGGAAGCGGCATCCTGCTCGGCCATGACGACGGTATCCTCGTCCTTTAGCGCGAGGCACAGGCGGCCGCGCAGCGCGTCCCTGGCCGCGAGCTGCACAGTTACCTCGAGCGTCGCGTCGGTATAGCGGTCGTCCAGCAGGGTTTTCACCTTGATATCCTGCATGTGCACGTCGGGCACGGCGTAGAGGAACACATCGCGGAACAGACCGGAGAAGCGCATGAAATCCTGATCCTCGATCCAGCTGCCGGAGCACCAGCGCACCACCTGGCAGCAGAGCTTGTTCTCGCCGGGCACGAGATAGGGCGTCAGCTCGAAATCGCTGGGCGTGAACGAGTCGGACGAGAAGCCGACGTAATGGCCGTTGAGCCAGACGATGACGCAGCTCTCCGCGCCCTGGAAGGAGACGAACACGCGCCTGCCGGCAAAGGCCTCCGGCAGGAAGAAGGTCTTGCAGTAGCTGGCGACAGGGTTGAAATCCTCGGGGATTTTGCCGACATCGATGTCCTCCATGCCGTCCCAGGGGTATTGCACATTGCAGTACTGCGGCGTGCCGTAGCCTTCCATTTGGATGTGGGCGGGGACGGGGATGTCCGCCCAGCTGCGGCAGTCGTAGGCGGGCGACTCAAAGCCGTCGATCGTCTGGCGGAAGTTCAGCGCGTGATGGAACTTCCACAGGCCGTTCAGGGAGAAGCGCAGGCTGGTTTCTTCGCCTGCGGCCCATTCCGCGCGCGAGGCGTATGGAATGTGGTCGGAGTGCGCCGGAACGCGGTTCTCGGCGAAGTATGCGGGGGACCTCAGTTTGCTGTAATCAAATGCCATACACAGAACCTCACTGTCAGAATTTGCTGGTTGTAATATTCGACAGGCAGAAAAAAACTCCCCCGCCAAAGCAGGGGAGAATGGAGATTTTGTGAGGCAAACCGATCACTTCACCGCGCCCGCGACGCCGTTGGTGAAGCTCTTCTGCAGGATGAAGAAGATGATGACCGTCGGCAGGGAGCACAGCGTGACGCCCGCCATGACGACGCCGTAGTCGATGACGTAGCCGCCCATCAGGTTGGAAACGAGCATCGGCATGGTGGTCGCGTCCGGGGTCTGCATGATGACCTTCGGCCAGAGGTAGGCGTTCCAGGCGTTCATGAAGGTGATGGTGGCAGCGGACGCGTAGGTCGGCTTCATCATCGGGATGAACATCTTGATGAAGATCTGGAACTCGTTCAGGCCGTCGATGCGCGCAGCCTCGATCGTATCCTTCGGGAAGGTGCGCGCGCTGTTGCGGAAATACATGATCAGGAACGGCGTGGCCAGGCTCGGCAGGAAGAAGCCGACCCAGCTGTTGAGCAGGCCCGCCTTGGAGAACATCTGGAACAGCGGAACCAGCACCGCGACGAACGGCACCATCATGGCCAGCATCAGGATGCCCATCACGCGGTCCTTGTACTTGTCGTGGTAGATTTCAAATCCGTAGCCCGCGATGGAGGAGACCGCCAGGGACAGCACAACCTGGAGCAGCGTGGTGGCGAAGGAGTTCTTCATCGCGCGCCAGACGTCCTGCTGCGCGAACAGGTTGGTCAGGTTCTCCATCAGGTGCGTGCTGGGGATCATGCGGCCGCCCAGAATCTGCTGGGTGTTGTTGCACGAGGAGATGAACGCCCAGTACAGCGGGAAGACGGAAATGAACGACGCGACGATCAGGAACGCGTACATGCAGAAACGGGAAACCTTCTTGGACAGAGCGCCTTCTCTCATCGCTTGTCACCCACTTTCGTCTGGATTGCGGACAGAACAGCCACCATGATCAGGATGACGAAGGACATGGCCGCCGCATAACCGAAGTTCGGATTCTTGGTGAACATCGTGTTGTAGATGTAGTGCGACATGGTAATGGTCATGTTCGCCGGGCCGCCGCGCGTCAGGTTGACAGACTCGTCGAACAGCTGCAGCGTGCCGTTGGTGGACATGATGGCCGTCACCAGGATGATCGGCTTGAGCAGCGGGATCGTGATGTTGATCAGCTGACGGAACTGGTTCGCGCCGTCAATGCGCGCCGCCTCGTAGATCGAGTAATCGATGCTCTGCATGCCGGAGAGGTAGAAGATCATGTTGTAGCCCGTCCAGCGCCAGACCAGTCCAACGATGATGACGAACTTGGCATAGAACGGATCGTTCAGCCAGTTGATCGGCTCGGAGAGGATGCCGATGTTCGTCAGCACGGCGTTGACCATGCCGTCGTAGGTGAACAGGGTACGGAAGATCATGGAATATGCGACCAGACCGGTGGCGCAGGGCAGGAAGATGCAGGTACGGAACAGGCCGCGGAACTTCAGATCCTTGTTGTTGAGCAGGGTCGCGAAGATGACGGCCAGCACCAGCATGATCGGCACCTGAATGATCAGGTACGTCAGCGTGTTCGACACGGACTGGACGAACACCTTGTCGCTGAGCATGCGCTGATAGTTACGCCACAGCGGATCGCAGTAGGTCAGGGCGGTCGGCAGGCCGCGCTTGAGCGAGGTCAGGAACGCCTGAACCATCGGATAGAAGCTGAAGACAAAAATCATCAGCGTTGCGGGCGTCAGGAAGGCCCAGCCGGCCGCACTCTGCTTGCGCTCCATGGACCAGAAGCGGTGCTTCTTCTTGGGCGCGGGGGTCGCGTTGGTCATGGGATAATCCACCTCTCTTCATGGTGATGGCCCATGGTGAGACAGCACAACAGATTGAACGGATTCAATTCGTGTGTGCTGTTTCACCATGGGAGAACTGCCGCCCCGGTTTCCCGGAGCGGCAGTTATCATGCGGGGAAACAGGTCGTGAACCGATGGGGAATTAGAAGCCCATAGCGAAGTTCACGGTGTCCTCAGCGTTGGCCAGCTCGGTGTCCAGATCGCCGCCGTTGATGTAGTTGGTCAGCGCGGTGCCCAGAGCGTCGCGGGCGTCATAGTAGAACGCGCCGGTCTGGTTGGCCGGGACATGCGCGGTGTACTCGACGATCTTCGCGAAGATCGCGTCGCCGTTGAAGTACTCGTTGCCCGCGGTGTAGTTGGAGCCTTCCTTCGCGCCGGCCCAGGTGCCGATGGCGGAGGTGGTCGGGAGGATGGTGTTGTAGAAGTCGACGTTGCGGTAGAGCTTCATGAAGTCAAGCGCCAGATCGATGTCGGTGCCGTTGGTGAAGACCCAGGAGGAACCGCCGTTGTTGGAGTAGTTGGTCGCGGACTCGAAGCCGGACAGCTTCGGCATGTTGGTCAGCGCCCACTTGCCGGCCTGATCCTGCACGCCCATGACGGTGCCCAGGATCCAGCAGCCGTTGATCGCGCTGCCGGCGGTGCCGTTGGAGAAGGTGCCGCAGTACTCGTCCCAGGTGTTGACCTCGACGAGGACGCCTTCAAGCGCCATGGTCTTGTAGATCTCAAGCGCAGCCTTGCAGACTTCGTTGTTGGCGAAGTTGACGGAGCCGTCCTCGTTGAACATGGACGCGCCGCAGGACTGGAGCATCATGCAGATGGTATCGACAGAGCCGGCCTGAGCGGTCAGCAGCGGCTTGCCGGTCTTGGCCTTGACGTCCTTGCCGATCTCGATGAAGCGCTCCCAGGTGATGTCGGTCACGTCAGCGATGGTGTAGCCGGCCGCCTCGAGGTAATCGGTGCGGTAAGCGCCCACGACGGTGCCCGCATCGAACGGCACGCCGTAGTTCTTGCCGTCCACGATGGAGTACGCCAGCTTGCCCTCGGCGAAGCCTTCAAAGTCGTACTTGCCGGTGATGTCGGCATAGACTTCCGGATAGCTCAGCACGAACTTCTGCGCGGAGTTGTCCTGGATGAGCATGATGTCCGGCAGGTTGGAGATGTCGCCGGCGGAAGCAGCGGTGATGACGCGGGTCTCGATGTCATCGGAGAGAACCTCTTCGATCACGATCTCAACGTCCGGATGCTCCGCGTTGTACATTTCCTTCGCGACCTTCATGGCGGCGATGTTGAAGTTCGGGTCCCAGGTCCAGATGGTGATCTTGCCGTCCTCGGCAGCCAGCGCGGCGCCGCAGGAGACGATGATCGTCAGGGCCAGGAGCAGGGAAACAAGCTTTTTCATGGTGATATTCCTCCTCATGATGTTTGTTCAGTTCAGCCAAGTCCAAGGCCGAATTGTTGGTATCATTATACCGTGCAGAAACGCCGCTATGTGTGCAGATTCGCTCCAAACCTGAACGGATACGCTCATTCTTGCTCCAGATGCGCACAAAACGGCGGGGGTTATTTGTTCAAACGGCTGCGCCGCCATTCGCTGGGGCTGACGCCTGCATACTGCTTGAAGTTCCTGTTGAACGCGGCGATGGAGGAATAGCCGGAGCGCACGGCGATGTTCTGGATGGGGTCGGACGTGGTGCGCAGCAGGTTCATCGCGCGGTGCACGCGGTAGCGGTTGACGTGCTCCATGGGGCTCATGCCCATGATTTTGGCAAATTGCTTGCGGAAGTAGCTCTCGCTCATCAGGCAGGTGCGCGCCAGCGTGCTGACCCGGATGTCCTCCTTATAGTGCTCATAGATGTAGGCCAGAGCGGGCTCGACGGGCTGGCGCTGGTAATGATCGACCGGCTCGCCGGGGCTCAGCAGCGGTATGCGGCTGTGCTGACGCGCGATTTCAAGCAGCAGCAGGTATACGCACAGCTCGAGCTGCTGCTCCGCGTCTGCGTCACCCTTGCGGTGCAGGTCGTACATCAGCTTGACGATGCTGTCCAGCGCGCTGTCCGTGCTGCTCTCCAGAAACAGGCCGGTCTCCCGGATGCCGTCCAGCAGGGCGAAGATCGCGCTGCGGAAGCGGTCGGGCACATTGCGCTGCAGATAGTCGTCGCAGATGACGAGATAGCGCCAGTGCGTCAGCGGCTCTCCCTCGTTGGTCTGATTGTGGTAGACGCCGCGCGGCGCGACGATGACCGAGCCGGCGGAGAAGCGCCAGCCCCTGTCATGCAGGTACACCTGCCCGCTGCCGGCCAGGCAGATGCCGATTTCCAGGTAGTTGTGCACATGCAGGCTGTCGGGCATGTAGGGCGGGTAGTACGGCGTATCCAGCATCGTCACCAGGAGGCTGTCCTCCGCGGGCGGATAGCTGCGGTACTCGCAGCTGGGCGGCTCTTCCAGCTGACGGCGCAGCTCGGCTTCAGATGAGGTTTGCATGGGTGAACACCTTTCCCGGGCAGAGCCGGCGCAGACAGTGCAGCAGCTGGTTCGTGGGCTGCAGATAGATGCGCACAATATACCCGTCCTCCGGGCCGGAGCCGTGGGCGTAAAGCGCGCAGCTGGGCTTGTCCGGATCCTGCGCGGCGGTGTAGTAGGTAACGCGGTGTCTTCTGTCGGCGGCGGCAAAGGCCGCTTCGCCCTGCTCGACCTCCGGGGTGAACTGGTCGGCGATGACGATGACGCGCCGCAGATCCACGCAGGCGAACGCCTCGTTCACGGGCCTTGTGCGCGTGCCGCTCAGGCGGCGGATGTGCAGGTCATACCCGTCCAGCTGGTATTCGTAGCTGACGGAGATCACGCCCTTGTAATACCAGGCGAAAAACAGCGTGCCCAGCGCGGGGAAGAGCATCAGCGTGCCCCACATGCTGCCCAGAAACGTGAAGATGGCAACGGAAACATACATCAGCACGAGGATCACCTTATTGGCTGTGGGGATCCTGCGGATGACGGTCTGGCGGTAGGTGATGTCCGCGATTTCGGGGTTCAGGGCCATGGACAAAGTCCTCCTTGCTTATGCTCAGTCCTTTTCCTTGATTTCCATGTGATCCAGCGCATATTGCAGGGCCATCCCGATCAGCTCATTGCGCGAGCGGTTGGTCTTGATGGAAAGCGCGTTGTAAGCTTCCTGCAAGGTACGGTCAATGCGAATCGTCATGGTGACGGCTTTGTCTTCCTTGGGGATGATGACGAACTTCTCAGTCACAATGTATTCCTCCATGCAGTTTTGAATACATTATAGAATCTTCAATCATGTCGAATCTATGACACAAAGTGAATTGAAATCTCAATGCAATCTCAATGCGATTCAAAGAGAACAGGAAGAATTTGGCCCGGACATGCAGACAGGAGGAGGAGAATCCGATATAATGAGAAAAAAATACACTTGGAGGAACCGCCATGTTGACTTCAGAATCAATCAAAAAAGCCCGCGCGCGCGCACAGCGCGTGACGGGCGTGGAGCTTCCGTTTGCGGTGGACGTGACGGCGGGCGAGGGGCTTTGCGTGACGCTGGCGGGCGGCGCGGCCGCAATCGCCGCGGAGGACGAAAATGCGCTTGCGCGCGGCTTCTTCCTGCTGAGCCGCTGCGTGCGCGAGGGGAAGACGGCGCTGTCCGTGCGCCAGAAGCGGCATTTTGCCTCCTGCGGCGCGATGGTGGACTGCTCGCGCGGCGCCGTGATGAAGCCGGAGGCCGTGTGCCGCTGCATCGACCAGCTCGCCTGCCTGGGCATGAACCTGCTGATGCTCTACACGGAGGACACCTACGAGGTGCCGGAGTACCCGACGCTGGGCTATCTGCGCGGACGCTATACGCAGGATGACCTGCGGGCGCTGGACGCTTACGCGGCTCAGGCAGGCGTGGAGCTGGTGCCCTGCATCCAGACGCTGGGGCATATGCGCCAGTTCTTGCAGTGGCAGGACAACGCGGCGCTGCGCGATCAGATGGATATCCTGATGATCGACGACGAGCGGACGTATGCGTTCATCGAGGCGGAGATCCGCGCGATGCGCGCGTGCATGCGCACAGACCGCATCCACATCGGCATGGACGAGGCGCACGGCGTGGGCCTGGGCCAGTATCTGCTTGCGCACGGCCAGACCGACCGCTTTGCGCTGCTGAACCGGCATCTTGAGCGCGTGTGCGCCATCTGCGAAAGGTATGGCTTCAGGCCGATCATGTGGAGCGACATGTTCTTCCGCCTGGGCTCAAAAACCAACGACTATTACGACGTGGAGAGCGACATCCCGCAGTGCGTCATCGACGGCATTCCGCCGGTCGATCTGTGCTACTGGGATTACTACCACGAGGACGAGGCGTTCTACGACCACATGCTGACGCAGCACGCGCGCATGGGCGCTCGCACGGTGTTCGCCGGCGGCGTCTGGACGTGGAGCGGCTTCCTGCCCCATGTGAAGAAGACCGAAGCGACGATGTTCCCGGCGCTGAGGGCCTGCGCGAAGCACCGCGTGGACACGGTGCTGGCGACGATGTGGGGCGACGACGCGGCGGAGACCAACGTCTTCCTGGCCGGCGCGCTGCTGCCCATCTTCTCGGAGAGCTGCTGGCAGGGCTGCGATTGCCCGAAGGAGGAGATGATCCTCGCGGGCGAGGCGCTCACCGGCATGCCGCGCGCGGTGCTTGACGCGATGGGGGAATTCTATCCCAGCGAAAAGGATGTGCGCACGGGCAAGAGCCTGATCTGGTGCGACCCGCTGTATCCGCTGGAGATGACGGAGGATACGCTGGAAGCGGCGATTGCGCGCAGCGACGCGGCGCTGGGCATCCTGGCGGCGCAGGAGGATCGTCTTGAGATCCGCTATGCGTCGGCGCTCTTTGAAATCGCACGCGAAAAGGCGCGCTGGATGCGTGACCTGCGGGCGCGGTACGCAGCGGGCGACCGGGCCTGGCTGCGCGACGTGGCGCTTGCCGCCGTGCCGGACATGCTCGAGCAGTATGATACGCTCCTGAAGCTGCACCGCGCGCTCTGGGAGCGGGACATGAAGCGCTTTGGCTGGGAGGTGCTCGCGCTGCGCTACGGCGCGGTCATGGGCCGCCTGCGGGACGCGGCCGACGAGATCAGGCGGTATCTCGCGGGCGAGCTTCAGGCCATCGAGGAGCTGGAGGAGACGCCGCTGCCGTCCGTGCGCGCCGCGCTGCATTTTGAGAATCTGGTCACGCCGTCGGCGATGATGGGCATGGGGTTCTGATGCTGATTCTCGTGAAAAGGATGGAATAATCAACGCGCCGAAAAGGTTTACCTTTTCGGCGCGCGTTCGTCTGATATGAAATGGAATCAGGCATCAGCCTCTCTGCGCCGCCCTGACGCTGAACAGCGACAGCGTGCAGCACGCCGCCTCCGTGACGACGAAGGAGAGCCACACGCCGGTCACGTCCAGCAGGCGGCTGAGCAGCAGCGCGGCGGGCACGAGCAGCACGCAGCTGCGCAGCAGCGAAATCAGCAGCGCGCGCTTCGGGCAGCCCACGGCGCTTAAGAGCGCGGCAGCGGCGATGTTCACCCCGGCGAAGAGATAGCCGGTGAAGTAGACGCGCAGCCCGGAAACGGCGATGTGAAGCAGATGCGCGTCGCCCTCGTGGTTGAACGCGCCGGCGAGCGGCTGCGCGAGGAGGAAGACCAGCGCGAAGATCATTGCGCTCAGCGCGATGACGGTGACGCGCGTATAGGACAGCAGGCGGCGCATGCCCGTGCGGTCGTCCGCGCCGAAGACCCGGCTGGCCAGCGGCTGGATGCCCTGCCCGACGCCGGTGAAGATCGACGTCGCCACGAGCGCTGTGTTGGCGATCACGCCGTAGGCCGCCACGCCGATGTAGCCGCCCAGCTGCATGAGCAGCAGGTTGAACGTCAGCAGGGAGATGGCCGAGGCCAGCTCGCCCACAAGCGCGGAGAGGCCGTAGGCAAGCAGATGCAGCGTCTCGCGCACGCCATACAGACAGCGGGAAAGGCGCAACGTGCAGCGCGGCGTGAAAAAGTGAGCAAGCAGCACCGGCAGGCTCAGACACGCGGAGATGCCCGTGGCCAGAACCGCGCCGAACATGCCCATCCCCAGCGGGAACAGGAACAGATAGTCCAGCACGATATTGAGCCCGCTGCTCACCAGCATGGAGAGCATGGCCAGATTTGGTGCACCGTCGTTGCTGACAAAGCCGCGCAGCAGGCTGGCTAGGATGTAGACCGGCGAAAAGAGCAGCGTCATGCGCACATAGGTCGTCGTGAGGGCGAAGGTCGCCTCGTCCGCGCCGAGCAGGCGGCTTAGCGGCCCGGCGAAAAGGATGCCGGTGAGCACAAGCAGCAGCGAGAATGCGCCGGCGCACAGCAGCGCCGTGGGCAGAGAGCGGCCTGCGCCTTGGCCCTCGGCCCTGCGCAGGGAGAAGTCCGTGCCGCCGCCAACGCCGACCAGCTGCCCGATGCCGGTGACGATGCTGAAGACCGTGATGGACAGATTGAGCGCAGCCAAGCCGGACGCGCCCAGCGCCATGGAGACAAACAGGGTGTCCACGAGGATGTAGCACGACAGGCCGATCATGCCGGCGATGTTCTGGGCGACATAGCGCAGAAAGACCCTATGGTTCATGAGCAGCACTCCTTGATGAATGAAAAGAATCGGGCCATAGGCGCGAAGCGAAGAAGGAAGTCTGAGGGACCGGAGCCTGCCGCCCGCTGTGCGGGAAACAGGCAGGCGGAGCGTCGGGAATCGGAAGGAGCGCCAATGGCGCGACTATGCGAGTTCCCCGGATCATTGTCCCAGGGGTATGGGGGCGAGGCCCCTATCGTCTTCCAACGCGAAGCGCAATTGACAGGAATCGCTGCGGAGCCGGAGGCGACTATTGCGATTCCGCCCCCTTTGTTTAGGGCAGATCTGAATAGACAACCTGCGAAAAAGCACCCGAAACACATCTGCAAAGACCTAACGATGTGTTCGGGTGCTTGTTTTCTGAGATCATACGCGCTCAGAATGCGCACCGCTGCCCGGTGGCAGCAATATTCTGTTCATGTCCGGCCTGCAGCATGCAGACAGGCACGGCCTGCTTTACAGCCTGCACTCGAGCTTGGCCAGCTCGCCCACGACGTAGTCGTAGATGAAGTCCACGGCCTCGGCGACCGGCTTCTTCTCCTGCATGGACTTGTCGCGGGTGGAGATCTCAATGGTGCCGTTCTTCAGGCCCTTCGGGCTGACGACCACGCGCACCGGCACGCCGAACAGGTCCGCGTCGGAGAACATGACGCCCGCGCTCACGCTGCGGTCATCCCAGATGACCTCCACGCCCCTGGCGGTCAGCTCGTCGTAGATCTTCTGGGAAGTTGCGGCGACCTCCTCGTTGTCCGCGCGCAGGGAGCACAGGTGCACGTGCCACGGCGCGATGGAGATCGGCCAGATCGGGCCGTAGTCGTCGCGGTGCGCCTCGCACACGGACGCGGCCAGACGACCCACGCCGATGCCGTAGCAGCCCATGATCGGGTGCTTGAGCGAGCCGTCCTGATCGACGTAGGTCATGCCCATGCTCTCGGTGTACTTGGTGCCCAGCTGGAAGATATTGCCCACCTCGATGCCGCGGGAGGTGTAGATGCTCTTCCTGCCGCAGACCGGGCAGATGCCGCCGTCATACGCCTTGGCCACGTCTACGTACTCGACCTCGCCCATCTCGCGCGGGATGTTGAAGCCGGTGTAGTGCATGTCAGCCTCGTTCGCGCCGGTGGCAACGGCGTTGATGCCCTTCAGGGACGCGTCGTACACCACGCGCACGCCCTCCGGCAGGCCCTTGGGGCCGATAAAGCCTGGCGTCAGGCCGCTCTCCAGCGTGATCTCCGCCGGGTGAATCTCGGCCTTGAGGTAGTTGCGCAGCTTGGTCTCGTTGATGTCCAGATCGCCGCGCAGGAACGCGACGACGTACTTGTCAGTCAGGTTCTCCTGATAGACGACGGCCTTGCAGGTCTGCTCCGGCTTGATCTTCAGGAACGCGCACAGGTCGTCGATGGTCTTGACGTTCGGGGTGTGCACCTTCTCAAGCGCCGCGACCTCACCGGCCTCGCCGTGCACGATGCAGGGCGCAGCCTCCATGTTGGCGCGGTAGTCGCAGTCGTGGCACAGCACGATGGTGTCCTCGCCGACCGGGGTGAGCAGCATGTACTCGTGGGAGACCTTGCCGCCCATCATGCCGCTGTCGGAGGCGACGGCGACCACGTCGCCCACGCCCGCGCGGAAGAAGATGCGGTTGTACGCGTCATAGCAGATCTGGTAGTAGCGCTCCAGATCCTCCTGGGAGGTGTGGAAGGAGTACGCGTCCTTCATGGTGAACTCGCGCACGCGGATCAGGCCGCCGCGGCAGCGCGGCTCGTCGCGGAACTTGGTCTGGATCTGGTAGATCATGAACGGATACTGGGTGTAGCTGTCGGCCACGTCGCGCACGAAGTGCACGGAGGCCTCCTCGTGGGTCATGCCCAGCACCATGTCGCCGCCGGAGCGGTCGGTGAAGCGCAGCAGCTCGCTGCCGATGGCGTCATAGCGGCCGGACTCGCGCCAGATGGACGCCGGCATGGCGACCGGGAAGAGCAGCTCCTGGCCGTCGATGCGGTTCATCTCCTCG
The DNA here is from genome assembly GCA_945948915.1 of uncultured Clostridia bacterium. Classification (GTDB taxonomy): domain Bacteria; phylum Bacillota; class Clostridia; order Christensenellales; family Aristaeellaceae; genus Ventricola. The sequence continues at coordinate 64,941 of CAMFCQ010000005.1, forward strand.
CGGATGATCTTCTCGATCTTGGCGGTGATGCGCTTGGTGATCGGGAACAGGGTGTAGATGCCGTTGCCCACGGGCTTGATGTAGCCGCCGCGCATCATCAGCGCCTGGCTGGCGATGACGCAGTCGGCGGGGGTTTCCTTGTAGCGCTTGGAAACGAGGTTTCTGAGCTTCATGGCGTTATCTTCTCCTTTATGTTATGTGAATCCTTTCGCAAAGCATCGGCCTCGGGCACAGGGCTGCAAGATTTGCAGAGCTGTGTCGGTGATGCCGCCGGCAGCATGCCGGTGCGGGGGGACGAAAAAAGCTCCGCCCCAATTTGCAGGGGCGAAGCCTGAACTTCGCGGTACCACCTTGCTTCAGCGCAGAAAGGATGCTCTGCGCCCTTGCCTGCCCTGTATCGGGAGCGCCCGGCGGGATTTCATCGCGCGTAGGCGATGCGTTCTCCTGCGTACTCGGGAGGCCGGAGCGGGATGAACAGCCTGCGCGCCTTGCAGCCGTGGGCGCGCTCTCTTGAAGGCTGCGGTCAAACCGCTTTCTCCGTCGGTGTACGGCTTCTATTATACCCATTCGGGGCGAATCGCGCAAGCCCCATTTCGTCAGAGTTTTTCAGCCTTTTGCCCGCGCATTCCTGCACAAATTCTGGAATACCCCGCTTGCGGCCCCGCGGCAGGCGTCAGACAGCGTTAAGATTCCTTCTTTCCGGCCTTCTCCTCGAGCTTGTCGGAGAAGCGGTTCAGGCCGTAGATGCACGCGATGATGATGCCCATGACGACAAAGATGCCCAGCCAGCCCTCGACCATGTAGCGCAGGGAGGCGATAAACGCATTCACATTGATCAACATAGCACGTTCCTCCTTCTTATCAGACCAGCGGGCCGATCATGGCCAGCACCAGACCGCCGGCGATGACGGACGCCACCTGACCGGCCACGTTCGCGCCGGCCGCCTGCATGAGGATGAAGTTGTACGGATCCTCGTCGCGGGCCATCTTGGCGATGACGCGGGAGGACATCGGGAAGGCGGAGATGCCCGCCGCGCCGATCATCGGGTTGATCTTCTTTTTGGCAAACAGGTTGATGAACTTGCCGAAGAACACGCCGCCGAAGGTGTCAAACATGAACGCGATCAGGCCCAGGCCCAGGATCATCAGCGTCTGGGGCACCAGGAAGCTATCCGCCTGCATGCGCACGGCCACGGTCAGGCCCAGCAGCAGGGAGATGAGGTTGGCCAGCGTGTTCTGCGCGCACTCGGACAGGCTGCGCAGCACGCCGCACTCGCGCAGCAGGTTGCCGAACATCAGGAAGCCGACCAGCGCGGCGGAATCCGGCGCGACCAGCGAGGCGATGGCGGAGACCACGATCGGGAACAGGATGCGCGTGGTTTTGGTGATCTTGCCCGGGGTGTACTCCATGCGGATGGCGCGCTCCTCCTTCGTGGTCACCAGACGGATGCAGAAGGGCTGCACGATGGGCACCAGCGCCATGTAGGAGTACGCCGCCACGATGATGGCTGCGGTGTAGTTGCTCTTCAGCGTCTGCGCCACGAAGATGGACGTCGGGCCGTCCGCCGCGCCGATGATGGCGATGGACGCCGCGTCACGCAGCTCAAAGCCGAACAGACTCGCCATGGACAGCGTGAAGAAGATGCCGAACTGCGCCGCCGCGCCGAAGAGCAGCAGCTTGGGGTCCGCCAGCAGCGGGCCGAAGTCGATCATCGCGCCGATGCCGATAAACAGCAGCAGCGGGAACAGCTCGTTGTCCACGCCCGCCTGGAACAGGATCTGCAGCGTGTGCACCATGCCGGAGTTTGGCATGTTGCACAGGATGCAGCCAAAGCCCATCGGCAGCAGGAGCGTCGGCTCCATCTCCTTCTTGATGGCCAGATAAATCATCACGCCGCCGATGATCCACATGATGACCATCTGCACCGTCAGATCCGCAAAATTACCGAAGATTTGCGTCATGGTTTTTCCTCCGTTTCATGAACTCCCCCTGAGGGAATATGCCATTGTCCTTCCATTATATTCCCTTTTGCTGATCTATACAAGATCAGAAAATAAATCCATCAATCCTGTACGAAATACCGCGGCAGGGCGAAAACCTCGGCGCATAGCGCTGCGGCCTTGGGGAAATAATGGCTCTGAAGGAGCGTGATTCCATGAACCCGTTTGCGCAGAAGGCGGCGCCCGTCGCCGCGACGTTTGAAAGCCTGGCCGCCCTGTATCCCAGGGCCTATCACCCCATGGAGGTTGACCCTTACACCAAGTGCCGCATCATCCTGATGAACGGCACGGAGTTTGAGGCCGTCAAGTTCAGCCATCAGATGGCCCGGCATGTGGACGATCCGCAGCTTCGCGCGGAGCTGGCGATGACCCGCCGCACCGAGCAGCAGCAGCAAAAGAAGCTCTCGGCGCTCAAGCCGCTTGATGAAACCGTGCTGGAGCACACCATCAGCTACGAGCAGCTGGCGGTCGATCTGACGGCGCATCTTGGCAAGCGCGTCGCCAGCCGGAATGTGAAGCAGGCGCTCGACCTTGCGCTGCTGGAGGACTTTGACCACCTGTACCGCTACGCCGATCTGATGGAGATGGACGACGGACAGCACGCCGAGCGCCTGGTGGGCCGCTACACGGAGATCATGCCGGGCCGCCCGACCATCAGCGAGCATCGCTTTCCGATGGACGGCGTGCCCTGCGCGCTTGGCAAGGACGCGCCGCTGTTTGACAAGCTGGCCGCCATGATCATCACCGCCGCCGAGCAGCAGACCATGAACTACTACATGAACCAGAACGGATTCTACAAAAACGACCTGGGCCGCAGGCTCTATCAGGAGATTGCCCTCATCGAGGAGCAGCACGTCACCCAGTATGAGGCGCTGATGGTTCCGGGCATGACCTGGCTGGAATGCAATCTGATGCACGAATACGCGGAGTGTTATCTCTACTGGTCCTGCGAGCAGACGGAATCCGATGCGTACGTCCGCTCGATCTGGGAGCAGAACCTCGGGCAGGAGCTTGCGCACCTGCACAAGGCTGCGGAGCTGCTGGAGCGCTACGAGGGGAAGCATTGGCAGCAGGTGATCCCCGATCCCGAGTTCCCCGCGCCCATCGTGCTGGAGGCCAACATCCCCTATGTCCGCAGCGTGCTGACCACCGTGCAGAATACCTGGAAGGAGAATGAGATTGTGCCCGTGCAGTCGCTGGACGCGTCCGCATCGTTCTTCAGCTTCCAGAATCTTGCACGCGGAGAGGACGAAAAGCAGGTCGCCAGCCACGCAGTCATCGATCAGGCGGCGGCAAGGCTTGGCCGCGACTACCGCTTCGAGACCGCGCCGCATCCGGTGCACGAGCTGCGCAGCCGCACGCAGGACAACACGGCCGTCGGCCGCGATCCGGCTATCCCGGGCTATAACCAGATCACGCCGGAGAAGGCGTAACCCGCTGCGCAGGCAGGAAAACGCGCGTCAGTCCCGAATTCCCCTGTATAATGCTTCGGTATGAAAGAGAGGGGGAATTTCATGGATCAGGTTCGGTTTGGCATCGTCGGCTTCGGCGCGATGGGGCTTGAGCACGCGGAGATCATCCTGAGGAAGGTGCCTGAGGCGCGGCTGACCGCCGTGGCGACGAGGAACGAGAAAAACCTCGCGGCGCTGCGCGGTCTGCCCGGCGGGGCGGCGGTGCGTGTGTTTGACACGCCGCAGGAGATGTACCAAAGCGGCGAGATCGACGCGGTGCTCATCGCATCCCCGCACAGGGCGCATGTGGCGCAGGCGAAGGAGGCCTTTGCCGCGGGCATGCACGTGCTGCTGGAAAAGCCGACGGGCGTGTTCACCCGCGAGGTGCGCGAGATGAACGCGGCGGCGGACGCGAGCGGCAAAGCGTTCGGCGCGATGTTCAACCAGCGCACGAACCCGGTGTACAGGAAGATCAAGGCAATCGTCGATTCCGGCGAGATGGGCGAAATCCGCCGCACGAGCATGATTGTCACCGACTGGTTCCGCGCGCAGAGCTACTTTGACTCCGGCACCTGGCGCGCGACGTGGAAGGGCGAGGGCGGCGGCGTGCTGCTCAACCAGGCGATGCACAGCCTTGACCTGTGGCAGTGGATCGCCGGCATGCCGGTGAAGCTGCGCGCGTTCTGCGGGCTGGGCCGCTGGCACGACATCGAGGTCGAGGACGACGTGACCGCCTATGTGGAGTACGGAAGCGGCGCGACGGGGCTGTTCATGGCCTGCACCGGCGAGGCGCCCGGCACCAACCGTTTTGAGCTCTCCATGGACGGCGGGCAGCTGCTGCTGGAAAACGACCGCCTGACGATCCGCCGCACGGAGATGCCGGTGAGCCGGTTTATCCGGGAATACCCGGGCGGCTACGGCAAGCCGCAGATCACGCAGGAGGACATCACGCCCACGGAGGACTACGCGATGCACGCGGGCGTGACGCGCGCGTTTGCCCGGCACATCCTCTATGGCGAACCGATGATCGCCGACGGCCGCGAGGGCCTGAACGCGCTTGAACTGGCCAACGCCATGCTGCTCTCCTCGGCGGAGGAAAGGACGCTTGCGCTGCCCTTTGACGCGGAAACGGACGCGCGCTACGAGAAGCTGCTGGAAGGCCGCGCGGCGCACAGCCGGGAAAAGGCGAGATGATACTGTTTTCTAAAAGAAATGGGCCATAAGCGCAAAGCGAAGAAGGGGTCTGGGGACTGGTCTCCAGGCTAGGGGTTTGGGGGATGAAATCCCCCAACGCACCCTTATCGCGAAGCGATTAAGGAAAAGCAGTCAGGGAGCGAAGCGTTACCTGACTGGGCATAGCACATGGCTGGCTCTGTTTGAATTTATACTAATTCTTGTTAAAATGGCCTAATCCGCGCACCATCTTTTCCGCTCTGACTTTGCCTTGTTCCGTTCAACGTACCTTAAGTAACGCCTCACTTCACTCGGCTTCGTCAGAGCGAAAAATCTGATGCACTCTATTAGGCATTTTAACTGCGAATTAGGGTGTGTTTCTAAAGTAGAATCAATGACAGTTAGCAAATAAAACTTGCAA
>CAMFCQ010000006.1 GCA_945948915.1 uncultured Clostridia bacterium
TTTGGGTGAAACGGTTGGCATCCATCCAAATCATCCTCCTTTATGTTCAGGGCGGCAAGCCGTCCGATGAACGCTTACGTTTACTGTGTCTTTTGACGCTGTCAGTATACCACGGCTGTCAAAAGTCAGTAAAGATCAAATTCGGAGAATAATTGGATGATAAATGTACAAAATAAACAAAATCAAGGGCGGCGCCAGCCGTCGGCAAACTCGTCCGTGGTTTCTATTCGCCAGAAGAGCACCCAATCGCTGCGGGAGATTGCGGACAGGTATGGCTTGATCCCTGTGATGACGGTTGAAAAGCCATAGGCAGTGATCGGCTCCGTCATGTACTGGTTTTGATAGGGCTGCTCTTCCGCACCCCAGGATAAGCCGCCAATGTCCGGATTGCTCAGAGCAATGTACAGCGCATTCTGCCAGTCCTGCGCCGGAAAGACGCCGTTGCTCCCGTGCTGGCGAAACGTTTCGAGATAATCGCTATATACAGCGTCGCCTTCGATGGGACGGCGGGCTTTGATTTCAAACAGATCGCAGGCAGCCTCCACGAGCACGCCGCTGTCGGAGACGATCACATGCGCACCGGTCGAAAAGCCCTCCCACGCATCCGGCTCGTCTGCATAGTGCGCGGGGTAGGTGGGATTGCTCCAGAGCCGCATGCTGCCGACCATCAGATTGAAATGAACAGCGGTATACTCCGGCTGCTTATCCTCATACTTCATCCTGCGCTTCCAATGGGCACGAGCATTGTCGATGAACGTCGATGTATCCGAAAACGCATGCGCATAGACGGCAGTCTGTCCCTCCATGTACGCATCGAAATCATACGGCCGGCTGACTGAGCGCGGCACAGGATCGACCTCCACGCCCAACGCTTCAAAATAGGCAAGACCGATCCGGACAGCTTGTGCCGCAGCTTCTTCATTCGAGATATCCGCTGCGGCTTTGGCGCGCCAGTCGCCGGTATACATGGCACTGCCGCGCGGATTGAAAAATTGGCCTTGCGTGCTCTGGCCGGCAGCCCTGAGCGCGGATTGCATCTGCTTCTTGCTGACATAGCCCTTCTTGAGCGTCAGAATCTCCGCAGGATAGGAATCTTCAGGCAAAGGACTATCGATCCTGATCGGTTTTTGGATTCTGTCTGCGCCGAAAACTCCCGTTGCCGTGCAACGCACCCAGCCGTCCTCAACGGTCAGGTCGTTAAGCAAATCACTCTGCGCCAGCGCAGCAGGGCAGAGCATAAGCAAAAAAACAAGCAGGTTAACGATTGTACGCATCATACAGCTTCCTCCATTCCTCCGCATCAGGTGCGGCAACACGCTGCGTCAGCAAGCCCGTTTCCAGCGTTTCATTGCTGGCGAAATCCCGGACGGTGACGCCGCACTGAAGCGTGAGCATACCGTCCTCATCCAGCAGGGACGCGTACAACTTAGGGGACAGAACATCGAGATGCAGCCTAGCAAAGAAGCTCTCGCCGAGGCCATCCGCCAGGAAATCCTCGCTTCCGTTCAGATGCATGCTGCCGATGCGCCATCCGTCCAGTGCGAACACATGTACCGGCTTTCCCTGCGCCCAGTCTTCGATAGGGAGAATTTCTCCGTCTACCCAGATGTGATCTTGGCGCTCGCCGTCCACGCCGATGCAGCCGCTGTGCACGGTCAGTGCCTGTTCGTCTGTACCTGCGAGGGAATATGTTGCCAGAAGGTCAAGGCTCTCCAAATCCCATTTTACATCGATAAGCTCCGCAGTCAAATACCGACCGGCGTACGAAATAGAATGGGCGGACCCAAAGTCTGTACAGACCGAACTGGCAGGCGAGGCCTGTCGGTTACTCAGAAACCAGCTGACATCCCAAATGCCCGTGCCGATAGCTGCAGCGGCCATCAGCAGAAGCAGCACAAGCGAAATGAGCAGGATGCGAAGTCTCCGTCTCGCGCGGTACAGCCGCATCTTCGCGGCATCCTCGGAGGAATTCAGCTTCTGTGCGATCTCGGTGACAGAGTATCCATCCTTATAGCGCATCAGAAGCAGCTTGCGCGCCTCCGGCGGCATCTTATCAAGCGCTTCGTCCACATCGATTTCCTGCGGCACAGCCTCGTCGTACAATTGCTGAAGATGATGAAAGGCCTGAATCTCCTTACTGCGCTGTCTGAGCGTCTGCCTGCATTGATTGACGAGAATCTGCGTCAGCCAGGCTTCAAAAACGCCTTCATGCTTAAGCTGCGGCAGATGCTCCCATGCCAGAAGAATGGCGCTTTGCACCGCATCCTCGCATTCGTCGGGCGGAAGCATGCGCCGGGCAATGGCTTTCAGTTTTCTTTGGCTGCGCAATACGCGTGATTCAAATTCCTCCCGATCCACTTTTCATCACCTCCTGAATGCTTCTGTATAAGTAGATGCAAAAAACGCCCTTCGCGTAACGGAAGGGCAAAAGAAATTATGGAATTCTTTTCAGGTGATCAAGCGGCACACGATACTTGGTATAACGATGACCGCGACGGTCTTGGTATTCTCCATGCGCGTCGGGCACCATAACCGTCGCCTGCTTGCCGATATAGGTCACCACACCGCTGACCGTGCTTTCCTTAAGGGGAAAGCAGACACGGCTGCCGACAAACAGGCCCGCTCTGGCTGCCTCTTGCCTGCGCGTCGGCAGACTGTGGCGCATTGCCGTGTGACCGAACAATCCTTTCGCCAGCCCGAGAAACCGCGCGGAATGACCGGTTTGTCCATAGAGCGCCGTTTCCAGAGCATGGCATAGCTCATGCTCGAAAACGACAAGAAATGCCTCCTGCGGCGTAGCGACGGAAAAGCCGTTGAGAAAAAAGGGGCCTTCGTCAAGGCGCATTAGGAAATCACCGGACATGCGGATTTCCGCGCTTTTGATCTGCCTGAACGCGCCCTTTGTGCAAAGGAATTTTCCGGCGGAGCTGGTCAGACGGGTCGAGATCGTGACACGCAGGCAGCGCATTGTCCGACCGAGATAGCTGTCCAGAAAGAGATCATCGTAGAGATGCAGCAGGGCATCGAGCGTTTCTTCTTTGATTCCGCGTACAGGAATCGTGCAGAATCCTTCATCCAGCATGCAGAGCTTTGCGAGAACGAGGGAACGTCGGCGAAGAATCTCTGCATCCTCCAGCGGAAGGGCGAAGGGGAGTTTCACCCTGCGCATAGCTTACAGCGCGATCTCCACGCGAACCGCCTTGCCAACGAACTTGATCTCGCTGATATTGACGGTTTCCGCACCCAGATCGCGGTCGCCGCTCTGCAAGAGAATGCTGTTGTTGCCCAACAGCTTCACGCGGCGCAAGCAGCGATGCGCGCCATATTCCACCAGCATGATCGCGCCGTCGATGGGCAGCGTCTGCGGAATCACCAGCACCAGGTCGCCCTTTTCGATGCGCATGGCGCGCATGGTATCGTCTGGTGAGAGGAAGTAGACAACCTTGTCTGGCTTCGCACCTTCAATTTTTCCGTCCTGAATCGGCACCATGCGGCGTGAAACCTGAATCCAGGCGGCGTTCATGACGGGAACAGGCTTCAGAACGCTGCTGAGCGCATCCAGCCAGATGCCGCTCTGTTCTTCCTTGGTCTGCGGTTTGGCAGCGGGCTGCGGTTCGGCGGCCTTGGGCGCCGCAGGCTTCGGCGCGGGCGCAAGCGTGCCCAGATCGACCGTCGCCGCAATCTCGTCCAGAGAGAATTCGGCTTCGTTGCGCTGGCTGGTGCCCAGCGTCTTGAGGATTCGGCGTGCCTGATCATCCTGTATAATGCGGCGGCCTTCCTCGACGTCCTTGAGATAGCTCTCGGATACACCGCACTTTCTGGCCACCTGCTTACGGGTCAGCTTCTGACGGCTGCGTTCCAGCAAAATCAAATCGCCCAAACGGCTCATGTTCGTTCCTCCTGTGCTCCGCGCAAAGAAAAGCGCTTAGTTGTCGCTAAGCGCATTATATCGTTTTCACTCGCTTTTGTAAAGCGCCTCTCAGGCCTTCTTATCCTCCGGCGGAGCAGGGTCATACGTCGATAGACTGCGCTCGGAGAGACGCCGGTTTGCGGCGGCACCAAGCAGCGTATAGGTGACGGAAACGATCGGTACAGCCGTCAGCATGCCCGGGATGCCAAAGATGGCACCGCCAACCGTAACAGCCAGCAGCACCCACATCGACGGCAGGTTGATGGCAGTGGACACCACACGCGGATAGATCAGGTTGGTTTCGATCTGCTGGAGGATGAGGATAAAGGCGACAAAGCCGATCGCTTTCATCGGGCTCTCGATGAGCACCAGGAACGCGCCGATGACGCACGAAAAGATTGCGCCGTAGATCGGAATCAGCGCGCCGAAGAGCATGATCACCGTAATCACCAGCGCGTGCGGGAAACGGAAGATCAGCATGCCGATAAAGCACAGCCCGCTGAGAATGACCGCTTCCGTGCACTGAATGGTGACGTAAGAGAAGAATGTCTTGTGCATGAGGCGGGCAATGCCGAGCACGTCATCGCAGAATTGCTTGGGCAGGAAAGCGTAAAGCAGCTTTTTGCACTGGCGAGACAGGGATTCCGTCTGCAGCAGCACATAAACGGCGAACACGAACGAGATGATGACGTCTGTCACGCTGCCGAAGATCGAAGAGACGTTGGCGGCAAGAGAAGTGACGACAATGCCCGCATACCGCTGCACAATGCTGATCAGCGAAGCGGCCATCTTGTTGAGGTCCGGGATCATCGGAGCGATGGCGTCATGGACTTCCGGGTATCCTTCCAGCCAGGTCAGCAGGTTATTGAACCACTGCTGCGCCGTGGGAACAAAGCGCATGATGGAGCCAGCCAGTGCAGTGACCGTATTGACCAGCTGGGGCAGCACAATGCCGCTGAAAATGGAAATCAAGAGGAAGACAAACAGAATCGCCAGCACAAGGCTGAGCGCCTTGCGTTTGCCAGGTTTGACCAGCGGACAGCCCTTCTTGTATTCCTTGCTCAGCAGGCGATCAAACAGGCGCATCGGCACGCTCAGGATAAAGGCGATGCATCCTCCGACGACAAACGGCGAAAAGGCCGCCAGCGCCGCGCCAATCCAGCCGCCGACCTCCTTAAAGTGAATGACGCAGAGCACGAGTACTACCGTGAACGACGAAAGCGCGAACAGAAAACGCTTGGTATCCTTTGAAAGCTGCATGTTGTAGCCTCCCGTATACAGAATCTCTTTTTATTATACCCTTTTCTTTGTCAAAAGGAAACAGCATTCAGATAGAAACTTTGTCCAGTCAATGTCCCTCTGGCGGATCCGCGTGCTTGAAAACCGGCGCAAAATGCGATATATTAATCACATCAAATCTGCAGGCTTGCACGGAGGCATCAACCATGAGAGAACTGAGCGTTAAACGCATTGAGGATACCGTCTATGCGCTGTTCATGAGCGCATGCTGTGAAATCGGCGAGGATGTGCTGTTCCTGCTTCAAAAGAACCTTCAGACCGAGGAATCGCCGTTCGGCCGGGAAGTCCTGCGTCAACTAATTGAAAACGACCGGCTTGCAGCAGAAAAGAAAATGCCGATCTGCCAGGATACCGGCATGGCGGTCATCTTTATGGATCTGGGCCAGGATGTGCATCTGACCTGCGGCGACGTCAACGAGGCCATTGAAACCGGCGTACGCCGCGCATACAGGGACGGCTGCTTCCGCGCCAGCGTGCTTTCTCCGCTTACGCGCTTCAACACGAAGGACAACACACCCGCCATTGTGCACATGCGCATCGTCCCGGGCGAGCAGGTGACGCTGACGGCGGCGCCCAAGGGCTTCGGCTCAGAGAATATGTCCAGGCTCTGGATGCTCACGCCGTCTCAGGGCATAGAGGGCGTTAAAAACGCGATCGTGGAAACCGTGCGGCTGGCCGGCGGCAATCCCTGCCCGCCCGTGGTGGTCGGCGTGGGCATCGGCGGCACGGCGGAACGCGCCATGCAGATGGCCAAGCACAGCCTGACCCGGGAATGCGGCACGCCGTCTGACGACCCGATGCTCGCGGAGATGGAGCGCGAGCTGCTTGAGCGCATCAACAATCTGGGCATCGGCCCGCAGGGGCTGGGCGGCAGGACGACGGCGCTGGCCGTGCACATCGAGCAGATGCCCACGCATATCGCCGGCCTGCCCGTGGCGGTCAACATGCAGTGCCATGCTGCGCGCCACAAGACGGCTGTCATCTGAGGATAGGAGGAAAAGCATATGAGCAAGACGATCCATGCGCCGCTTCGCCGTGAGGAGCTGGAAGGCCTGCGCGCAGGCGACAGCGTGCTGCTCAGCGGCGTCATCTATACCGGACGCGATGCGGCGCACAAGCGGCTTTGCGCACTGATCAACGAAGGCAAGGAGCTTCCATTTGACCTGCGCAATCAGGCGATTTACTATGCGGGGCCCTGTCCGGCAAAGCCGGGCGATCCCATCGGCTCCTGCGGCCCGACGACGAGCTACCGCATGGACGCGTATGCGCCGACGCTCTGCAACCTGGGGCTGATCGGCATGATCGGCAAAGGACAGCGCAGCGAAGCGGTTGTCGAGGCGATCAGACGCAACGGCGGCGTCTATTTTGCGGCGACCGGCGGAGCGGGCGCACTGATTGCCACCAGCGTCAAATCCGCCGAGGTGATCGCCTTTGAAGATTTGGGGACGGAGGCGATCCGCAGGCTGGAGGTTGAAAACCTGCCGCTGATCGTGGCAATCGATGCGCACGGCGGCAATCTCTATGAGGAAGGCCCGGCGCGCTATCGCCGCTGATCCATCTGTCAGGGTGTAATGAAATAGGGAAGGTACAGCATGAAAATCGTATTGCAGAATCTGACCAAGAGATTCCCAAGCCGCGGCAAAGGCAATCGCGAAGATGTTGTGGCGGTGAAGGACTTTTCCTTTGAAATCCCGGACGGCAAGCTGATCGGCCTGCTCGGCCCCTCCGGCTGCGGCAAGAGCACGACGCTCAATCTGCTCTGCGGCCTGCAAAAGCCCACAAGCGGCAGAATTTTCTTCGGCGAGGATGATGTGACCGACCTGCCCGCCGAAAAGCGCGGCGTAGGCTTTGTCTTTCAGAGCTATGCGCTCTATCCGCATCTGACGGTGCTGCAAAACATCCTGTTCCCGCTGGAGAACCTCAAGGGCAAGGACAAACTCTCCAAGGAGGTCATGCGAGAAAAGGCCTGTGAAGCCGCAAGGCTCGTCCAGATTGACGAGCTGTTGGACCGCAAGCCCAGTGAGCTTTCCGGCGGACAGCAGCAGCGCGTCGCGATTGCGCGCGCGCTGGTGAAGATGCCGCGCGTGCTGCTGCTGGACGAGCCGCTCTCCAACCTCGACGCGCGGCTGAGGCTGCAGACGCGGGAGGAGATCCGCCGCATTCAGCGCGAAACGAAGATCACTACCGTGTTCGTCACGCACGATCAGGAGGAGGCTATGAGCATTTCCGACATGATCGTCGTCATGAAATCCGGCGTCATTCAGCAGATCGGCAAGCCGCAGGAGGTCTATGACAACCCGGTCAACCTGTTTGTCGCCAGATTTCTGGGCACGCCGCCGATCAATGTGTTCAGCGGACGAATTGACGGCGGCAGGCTGATGATCGGCGAGGACACGGTGCTCGACGTGCCCGGCACAGAGAGTCAGGATGTCTGGATCGGCGTGCGTCCGGAGGGCTTTGTGCCCAACGAAAACGGCCCGCTGCACTGTGATTTCTCCGGCATAGAGGTCATGGGACGCGACATCAGCGTCGTATCGACCCACAGGTGCTGCGAGAACGCCGCCATCCGCGCCATCATCAGCGCGGACAGCAAGGTGAACACGCAGGATCAGACGGTTCGCTTCTCTCTGAAACCGGGCAAGGTCTTCGTCTTCGACAAGGAAACGGAAGCACGCATCCCTCTTGAGCAGGCATGAGCGGGAGGACAAGCATGGAGAAGCAAAGCGCAAAGGGCTGGCTTTATCTGCTGCCGGCCATCCTATTTCTGGGCGTTTTCATGGTCTATCCGCTCATTGACGTCTTCATCTATTCGTTTGAAGAGGGATACAACTCCGCATCCCAGACGTATTACGGTGTCGGTCTGTACAATTACTCCTATGTGCTGCGCGACCCGTATTTCCTGCAGGCACTCAAAAACACGTTCATTCTGGTCATCGTCACCGTGCCGCTTTCCACCGGCTTTGCGCTGCTGATCTCTGTGGCGCTCAGCTCGATCAGGCCGCTGCGCAATCTGTATCAGACGATCTATTTCCTGCCGTATGTGACCAACACGCTGGCGGTTGGCCTGGTTTTCATGATCCTGTTCAAGAAGACGCCTTATTCAGACGGTCTGGCCAATTTGGTCATCAGCTGGTTTGGTGGGGAAGCAATCGACTTCATCGATGGCCCGTACTGGGCAAAGATGTTTGTCCTGTGCCTCTATACGATCTGGGTCGTCATGCCCTTCAAGATCCTGATTCTGACCAGTGCGCTGGCTTCTGTTGACGAGACGTACTACAATGCAGCCCGGGTGGACGGCACAAGCAAATGGCGAACATTCATCAGGATTACGCTGCCGATGATCTCGCCGACTGTCTTCTATCTGATCATCACCGGCTTTATCGGTGCTTTCAAGGCATACAGCGATGCGGTGGCGCTCTTCGGTACAGATTTGAACGCAGCCGGCATGAATACGATCGTCGGCTATGTCTATGACATGCTCTACGGAAACAGCGGCGGTTATCCTTCGTATGCCTCTGCGGCGGCGATCATTCTGTTTACCGTGGTGCTGACCATCACCTGTGTCAACCTGCTGGTTTCCAAAAAGCATGTCCATTATTCGTGAGGGCTGAAAGATGACACGACAAACTGATTACAAAAGAACCGGAAGATCGGCCAGATTCCGCGGACGAACGATGAATGTACTGATCTATACGCTGCTCACGCTGTGGGCGCTGATGGTGCTTTTTCCGTTCTACTGGATGGTGCTCACGTCCGTCAAGAGCTATAGCGCATACAACTCGGAGTATATCCCGCAGATGTTTACGCTGTCGCCAACGCTTGAAAACTATCTGGAAGCCTTCACCGTGGTGCCGCTGGCCAGGTATTTCGTCAATACGCTCATCTTCACTGTTGCAACGACGGCGATCATGATGGCGGTGACGGTTCTGGCGGCCTATGCGTTTGCGAGGCTCAATTTCAGAGGAAAGAACGCAGCGTTTGTGGTTTTCCTCTCTCTGATGATGATTCCCAGTGAGCTGGTTGTCATCACCAACTATGTGACCATCACCAATCTGGACCTTCGCAACACGTTTCTGGGCCTGATTCTGCCGTCGGTCACGTCCGTATTCTACATCTATCTGCTCAAGGAGAACTTTGAGCAGGTGCCGGACGACCTCTACTATGCGGCCAAGGTGGACGGCACATCGGATCTCAAGTATCTGTTCAAGGTGATGATTCCGATCTGCAAGCCGACGATCGTGACTATCGCAATCCTCAAGGTCATTGAATGCTGGAATTCCTACGTGTGGCCGAGGCTGGTCACGGATGATGAAAACTACTTCCTGGTGTCCAACGGCATCCAGGCAATTCGTGAAAGCGGATTCGGCCGCGAGAACATCCCGGCCATGATGGCGGCGGTCGTCTCTATCTCTGTGCCGCTGATCGTCCTGTTCCTGATCTTCCGGCAGAAGATCATGGCCGGCGTGGCGAGAGGAGGCACAAAGGGATGAGACAAAAGCGCAAGGGGCTTCTGCTTGCCTATTTGCTTGTCTGCCTGCTTGCCCTGACAGGCTGCCATGGCTCCAAAGGGCTGGAGGTTTTCGATATTCCCGAAGAATTTGATGAAGCGCAGCAGCACGAAATCACGTTCTGGGCGAAGAACGACACCAACATGACCCAGGTCGCCATTTACGAGGACGCCATCAAAGGGTTTGAAGCGCTGTACCCGAACATTAAGGTCAACCTGCGCCTGTATACGGATTACAGCAAAATCTACAACGACGTCATCACCAACATCGCCACCCAGACTACGCCGAACGTCTGCATCACATATCCGGACCATATTGCGACGTACATGACAGGCACGAACAGCGTCGTGCCGCTTGACGCGCTGTTTGAAGACGACAAGTATGGTCTTGGCGGCAGCGAGGTTCGCTTCGATTCGCCCGGACGGGATGATATTATTGAGCAGTTCCTCGGCGAGTGCGTGCTGAGCGGCAGACATTACGCGGTTCCGTTCATGCGCTCGACGGAAGCCTGTTACGTCAACAAAACCTATGTTGAGGCACTTGGCTATACGCTGCCTGAAACGCTGACATGGGATTTCGTCTGGTCGGTTTCCGAGGCGGCGATGGCAAAGGATGAAGCGGGGAATTACCTGGTCAACGGTCAGAAGGTGCTGATTCCCTTCATCTACAAATCCACCGACAACATGATGATCCAGATGCTCCGACAGATGGGCGCCGGTTATTCGACCGCAGATGGGGAAATCGAGATCTTCAATGATACAACCCGGTCGCTGCTTCGCACCGTCGCGGAACATGCCAGGAGCGGCGCCTTCTCGACATTTAAAATTTCCAGCTATCCGGCCAATTTCCTGAATGCCGGGCAATGCATCTTTGCGGTGGACTCAACGGCGGGCGCAACCTGGATGGGCCCCAATGCGCCGCTGATCGACATCAGCGAAGACAAGCTGGTGGATTTTGAAATCGAGGTCATGACGATACCGCAGTTTGATCCCGATGTTCCTCAGATGATCTCTCAGGGACCGTCGGTCTGTGTTTTTAACAAGGAGGATCCTCAGGAAGTGCTGGCCTCGTGGCTGTTTGCGCAGTATCTGCTGACCAACGACGTGCAGATCGCTTATGCGGGCACCGAGGGCTACGTTCCGGTCACGTCCAAAGCGCAAAGCTCTGACGCTTACCAGGATTATCTGGCCAGAAGCGGAGAAAACAACAACGAGCATTACGATGTGAAGATCAAGGCGTCGAGGCTGCTGCTTGAGAATACGCAGAACACGTTTGTCACGCCGGTGTACAATGGCTCCGCTTCGCTGCGCAGCGCCGCGGGGCAGATGATCGAGGACGTGACGAAGGCCGTCCGAAGGAAGAAGACGGTCGACGATGCGTTCATTGACAATCTCTACGCGGACATGACGTCGCTGTACCGTCTTAATCAGCGTGCAGAGCAGGGGAAAGGCTCGGTCGGCGCTGACGATCTCGGGCCGCTGCCGCGCGCTTCCGCCGCATTGATCGCCGTGCTTGCCGGCACATGGATTGTGATGGGCGCATATGTCCTGCGGGAACAAACGAAGAAGAAAAAGTAACAGATCAGGTCAGATTGTCGTTGATTTATTGCGGCTTTGTTTGTATAATGATGCCATGCTTTAAGCATACGCCATAGAGGAGGAAATGAGTATGAAGAAGTTTGTTGCTGTTTTGCTGACCCTTTCCATGATTCTGGTTGGCTGCGCTGCGCTGGCCGAGGGCGTGATGACGCATGCGGACTATGCCGCTGCGGAAATTGACGCCGAGGTCGTCGTTGAAACCTATGTGCAGGCCAAGCAGTCCTGGTGGGACAACAAGGCCACTGTGTACTGCCAGTCCGAGGACGGCGCGTACTTCCTGTATGAGATGGCTTGCTCGGAAGAGGATTACGCCAAGCTGGTTCCTGGCACGAAGATCAAGGTGACCGGCTATAAGGCCGAATGGGCCGGCGAGGTGGAGATCGTCGATGCGACGTTTGAAATCCTCGAGGGCAGCTTCATCGCCGAACCGGTTGACATGACCGCGCTGCTGGGCACCGATGAACTGATTGCGCACCAGAATGAGCTGTCCGTCTTCAAGGGCATGACGATTGAGGCAATCGAGTACAAGAACGGCCAGCCGGGCGATGACATCTATGTGACTGCTTCTGTGAACGGCCAGAGCTACAGCTTCTGCGTGGAAGTGTATCTGACCGGCACCGAGACTGACGTGTACAAGGCTGTGGGCGAGCTCAAGGCCGGCGACGTCGTGGACATCGAGGGCTTCCTGTACTGGTATGAGGGCGCGAATCCGCACATCATCTCCGTGAAGGCTGCAGCCTGATTCTCCGAATCACAAGAACTCCTATCCTGTCCGTCTCCTTTTGGGAGGCGGACTTTTTTCGTATAATTGCGCAGTAATCCTGATGCAAACGTCACAGAATATGGATGACGAGTGATCTGACTCCACCAAATAATATGTGACTTCCGCAAAAAACGACGTTGTAAATTCTTGGACTTTCATGTATAATAGGTAAGTCGGAGATTATCGATCAGTTGTCTCCGGGTTATGCATACGCTGATAATCAGGATGTTTGCAGGGAGATCTGATGAAGTATCTGTCATTATTGGTCTGGGTGGGGCAGTTTGGTTTTTCTTGTTTGTTTCCGACCTGCTTATTTTTGATGCTTGGCAATTATCTCCAGAAACGGTTTGACCTTGGCATGTGGGTCGTCATTGTGCTGGGCATAATCGGGTTTTGTACCAGCATCAGTACAGCGCGTTCATGTCTGAAGTCCATGCGCAAAGAGATTGACCGAATCAGCAAGAATCAATAAATGCTCTGTGAGCGTTTGCACGCTCAGAATGTGAGTTGAAAAAAGAGGAATCTTCATGGAATTACAATCTGCTTCCAGGCATGAAGTCAAACGGATTGCCTGCGGTACGGCTGTTGGCGGTGTAGTGCTTGTTGTTGTGATGTATGCGCTCAGCAAGATCGGTATTGGTATATTTGACTATCGCGTGATCACAGGCGCGATTGGCGGATGCATTGTAGCAGTCGTCAATTTTGCGCTGATGTGCCTGACGATTCAGTGCGCGGTAAATATCGCCGAACAAAAGAATATGAAGTCGTTCATTCAGGGCAGCTACAATGGACGCCTGCTTCTGCAGGCCGGATGGATTGTTGCAGCCTATCTGATGCCCTGGTTCAATGTGTTTGCTGCGGCAATCCCGCTGCTGTTTCCCAACCTAGTGATCTTCTATCTGCAGGCGAGAGGCAAGCTGGTGACGCCCAGCGACCGCAAGAATCCGCCGCCCGAGGAGATGGAAGATCTTGAGGATCACAAGGAAACCTTCGAAGTGTAAATGAATTTGTAAACAACAGTATCGTTTATCAATACGACGAGGAGAGCAATACTATGGAAGTATCCATTACCGGCGCAAGAATTCTCCATACCTTTGAAAACGTGCCGCTGCTGGGCACCGTGCAGATCACACAGACGCTGGCGGTCAGCTGGCTGGTGATGATCATCATTACGGGGCTGTGCATTTGGCTGGGATCGGGCCTGAAGGTGACGAATATCTCCCGCAAGCAGGCTGTCGCGGAAATGGGATACAACGCCATCGTGAACTTTGTGCGCGGCAACATGGGTCCGGAGTTTGACCACTACATCCCGCTAGTCTGCACAATCTTCATCACCAGCGTCATTTCCAACCTGATCAGCCTGCTGGGCATCTGGAGCCCGACGGCCGACCTGATGACGGAGCTGGCGTGGGCGCTTGTGGTGTTCGTGCTGATTACATATCACAAGATCAAGGCATCGGGCATTCTGGGCTATCTGCGAGGATTCCTCGATCCGATCTTCATCCTGCTGCCCATCAACGTCATGTCCGAGTGCTTCACGCCGGTCTCGATGGCGTGCCGTCATTTTGGCAACATCCTTTCCGGCATGGTCATCAGCACGCTGATCTATGCGGCATTGACAGCGGCAAGCAGCGCGCTCTTCGGTGCGCTGGGTTCCAGCCTTGTTATAGCGATCCTTGTGATGGTGCTCGGTCTTGCCGTGTCGGCTCTTGGCTATAAGCAGAAGAAAAAGCGCATTCTGATTCCTGGTGCGATTGCCGCTGTCCTCGGTGTGCTGGCTGTCTTCACAAATCTTGGCGCGTCCTATCCGTGGCTGATCGTCGGCATCCCGGCCATTCCGAGCCTGTACTTTGACTGGTTCGGCGGCTGCATTCAGGCGTTCATCTTCTGTACGCTGACCACTCTCTTCATCAAACAGGCAGCCGGCGATTAAGCCTAAACTGCCATTTGAATAACTACTTTGCAATTCATTTTTAGGAGGAAAAGATTTATGGATTTCACTGTTCTGGCAAAAGGTATCGCTCTGGCTGGCTGCGCCATCGGCGCCGGTCTTGCTCTGATCGCCGGTGTGGGCCCTGGTATCGGCGAAGGTAACTGCGCGGCGCGTGCCTGCGAAGTCATCGGCCGCAATCCGGAATGCAAGGGCGATGTGACCAGCTCCATGATTCTGGGCATCGCACTGTCCGAGACCACCGGTATCTACGGCTTTGTTACCGGCCTTCTGCTGATCTTCGTTGCCCCCGGCATGTTCATGAACTTCCTGGGCTGATTCCAGGCGGATTCATAGCGAGAAGATTTGCCGGAAGGAGGCAGCACAATGGATCTTTACCAGTCCCTTGTGACGGTAAACCCCGTAACCCTGATTGCGCAGATCTGCAACCTGTTCTTGCAGATGTTCCTCGTGAAGGTATTTTTCCTGGATAAGATCAAGGCGATCATTGATGCGCGCCGCGAGGCCGCTGATAAGGAGATCACCGATGCCAAGACGGCAAAGGAAGAAGCCCTGGTCATCAAGGCTGCCTACGAGCAGAACATGCTTGAAAGCAAGGCGGAGGCGGAAAAGATCCTGCAGAACGCTCAGCAGAACGCTGCAAAGCGCGGCGAACAGATCATCAGCGACGCGCAGAAGACCGCTGTTGCCATGAAGCAGAGGGCTGAAGCCGAGATCGCGCAGGAAAAGAAGCGCGTGCTCAACGAGACCAAGAATGAGATTTCTGATATTGCAATGGCCATCGCAGGCAAGGTTGTTGGTCGCGAGCTGAACGCAAGCGATCACGCCAAGATGGTGGACAGCTTTATCGACAAATTGGGTGAGGAAGTATGACAGAGGCTGCAAGCGTTTACGGTGAGGCCCTGTATGCGCTCGCCAAGGATGAAAATAAGAGCAACATGATGCTCGAGCAGCTCAAGGCGCTTGATGAAAGCTTTGCAGCCGAGCCGGATTTTCTCCGACTTCTGAGCGCACCCAATCTGACAAAGATTGAACGCAAAGAGATTCTGGATGCCTGCTTTGCGGGCAAGGCGGATCCATATCTGCTCAATTTCCTCAAAATCCTGATGGAAAAGGGCTATATTCGCCAATTCAGCAGCTGCGTACAGGTCTTCCGCGAGCGTTACAACGAGGATCATGGCATCATGCCCGTTTCTGCTGTGACGGCTGTGCCCATGTCGGATCAACAGAAGGAAAAGCTGGTGGCCAAGCTCTCGGAAATCACCGGAAAGCATATTGAATTGACCAATACCATTGACCCGGCGTGCATCGGCGGCATTTGCCTCGATTACGACGGCAAGCGCGTCGATGACACAATCATCCATCGCCTCGACGCGGTGAGCAGCATGCTCAAGAACACCATACTCTGATGGGAGAAAGCAGGAGCGGTATGGAATTGAGACCCGAAGAGATCACAAGAATCATTCGCGAACAGATTAAAAACTACGAGTGTAAGCTCGAAACCAGCGAGACGGGCACGATTATCCTCGTCGGCGACGGCATTGCCCGTGCCAGCGGCCTGGACAACTGCATGGCCAATGAGCTGGTCGAGTTTGAAAACGGCGAGTTCGGCATGGCGCAGAATCTGGAGGAAAACTTCGTTTCCATCGTCATTCTGGGCAGCGATGCGGGCCTGCATGAGGGCAGCACCGTCAAGCGCACCGGACGTGTCGTTTCCGTTCCGGTTGGTGAGGAATTGATCGGCCGCGTGGTCAACGCGCTTGGCCAGCCCGTCGATGGCAAAGGCGCTATCCATACCACGATGACGCGCCCGATCGAAAGCCCAGCGCCTGGCATTATCGAACGCAAGGGCGTCAGCGTCCCGCTGCAGACCGGTATCAAGGCCATTGACAGCATGATCCCGATTGGCCGCGGTCAGCGTGAGTTGATTATCGGCGACCGCCAGACCGGCAAGACGACGATTGCCACCGATACCATCATCAACCAGAAGGGCAAGGATGTCATCTGCATCTATGTTGCCATCGGCCAGAAGAATTCGACCGTTGCGCAGCTGGTGGAGCAGCTGACTCAGGCTGGCGCGATGGATTACACCATTATCGTCAGCGCTACTGCGTCCGAACTGGCTCCGATGCAGTACATTGCGCCGTACACTGGCTGTGCCATGGGCGAATACTTCATGGCGCAAGGCAAGGACGTGCTCGTCGTCTACGACGATCTGTCCAAGCATGCCGTCGCGTACCGTGCACTGTCCCTGCTGATCCGCCGTCCGCCGGGACGTGAAGCGTATCCTGGCGACGTCTTCTACCTGCACAGCCGTCTGCTGGAGCGTGCTGCGCGCATCGCGCCGGAGTACGGCGGCGGCAGCCTGACCGCGCTTCCGATCATCGAGACGCAGGCGGGCGACGTTTCCGCGTATATCCCGACGAACGTCATCTCCATCACCGATGGTCAGATCTTCCTGGAGAGCGAGCTCTTCCATTCCGGCGTCATGCCGGCTGTCAACCCGGGTATCTCCGTTTCCCGAGTCGGCGGCAACGCGCAGATTAAGGCGATGAAGAAGGTAGCAGGCTCTCTTAAGCTGATCTATTCCCAGTATCGTGAGCTCCAGAGCTTTGCCCAGTTCGGCAGCGATCTGGACGCCGATACCAAGGCGCGTCTGGCTCAGGGCGAACGCGTCGTGGAAGTGCTCAAGCAGGGCAAGAGCTCCCCGATCGACGTCGAGAAGCAGGTCTGCATCATCTATGCCGTCACGCACGATTATCTGGCTGAGGTGCCGGTGGAGAAGGTTTCCAAGTATGAGCAGGGCTTGTATGAACGCCTTGATCTGCAGCATGCCGATATTCTGGAAACCATCCGCACCACGGGCAAGTTCGAAAAGGATACCGAAGAGAAGCTCGCTGCTGCGCTCACGCAGTATACGAAAGACTTTCTCATGAAGTAACTGAAAGGAGGGGGAGTGATGGCTGGCGCATCCATGAAGGATATCAAGCTGCGCATTCGCAGCGTTGAGAGCACCATGCAGATCACCAAAGCGATGGAACTCGTCGCCTCCTCCAAGCTCAGAAAAGCCAAGGAGCGCCAGGAGCGCAGCCGTCCGTATTTCACGGGACTCAAGGAGACGCTGATTGAGATCGAGTCCAATTCCAGCGACTTTGTCTCTCCGTATCAGAAGAAGCGCGAGGTCAAAAAGCGCTGTCTGATCATGATTGCGGGCGACCGCGGCCTCGCCGGCGGCTACAACAGCAACATCATCAAGGCCGTTACGGAGAAGATGCAGGACGGCATGCCCGTCTGCATCCTGCCCATCGGAAAGCGTGCCGTGGATTTCTGCGCCCGCAAAGGCGTTGAAATCCTGACGACCGAGTTTGCCGAGGCCGGCTGTATCTCGATTCCTGACTGCTTCACCATCAGCAATCTGGTGACGCAGGGCTATTTGAGCGGACAGTTTGACGAAGTATCCATCATCTATACGCAGTTTGTCTCCATGCTCACGCAGACCCCCAAGGCAGAAAGCCTGCTTCCGCTCAAGGCGGAGGGAAGCCGGAAGCAGAGGGAGTCGCATACGCTGGTTCTCTATGAGCCAAGCCCTGAAGAGGTATATGACGCGATTGTTCCGGGGTACATCGCCGGTATGATTTACGGCGCCATGTGCGAATCTGTGGCCAGCGAGCAGGGCGCCCGCCGCACGGCGATGGACGCAGCCAGCAAGAACGCGGCGGAGATGATCGAGGATCTGAGCCTGCGCTACAATCGTGCCCGCCAGGGTGCGATCACGCAGGAGATCACTGAGATCGTCGCAGGCGCGGAGCACTGACGTGCTATCTGAGACTGATAAGGAGCAACGATATGGCTAAAGGAAGCATCGGTACCGTGGTGCAGGTCATTGGCCCGGTACTGGATATCAAGTTTGCAGCCGGCGAGCTTCCGCAGCTGCTGAACGCCATTGAGGTGGGCAGCGGTGAGAAGAAGCTGGTTGTCGAGGTCGCACAGCACATTGGCGATGATGTCGTTCGATGCATCGCCATGAGCAGCACGGACGGCCTCACCCGCGGCACGCAGGCCGTGGATACCGGCTCCTCCATTACCGTTCCGGTCGGCGAGAAGTGCCTTGGCCGCATCTTCAACCTGCTGGGTGAACCGGTTGACAATCAGCCGGCCCCGGAGGGCGTGGAGCGCTGGGCAATTCACCGTCCCGCACCGGCTTATGATGAGCAGGAGACCTCTGCTGAAATGCTGGAGACGGGCATCAAGGTCGTTGACCTGATTGCGCCGTACGCCAAGGGCGGCAAGATCGGTCTGTTCGGCGGCGCTGGCGTCGGCAAGACGGTTCTGATCATGGAGCTGATCAACAACGTTGCCAAGCAGCACGGCGGCCTGTCCGTTTTCACGGGCGTCGGCGAGCGCACGCGCGAGGGCAACGACCTTTACAACGAGATGAAGGAGTCCGGCGTTATCAATAAGACGGCGCTGGTCTACGGCCAGATGAACGAGCCGCCGGGAGCGCGTATGCGCGTGGCTCTTTCCGGTCTGACGATGGCGGAATACTTCCGCGACCGCGAGGGCCAGGACGTTCTGCTATTCATCGACAACATCTTCCGCTTCACGCAGGCCGGTTCTGAGGTTTCCGCACTGCTGGGCCGCATGCCGAGTGCCGTTGGTTACCAGCCGACGCTGGCGACCGAAATGGGCGCGCTGCAGGAGCGCATTACCTCTACGAAGCGCGGCTCGATCACGTCTGTTCAGGCGGTTTACGTCCCTGCAGACGACCTGACCGACCCGGCTCCGGCGACGACCTTCGCGCATCTGGATGCGACGACGGTTCTGTCCCGTTCGATTTCCTCCCTGGGCATCTTCCCGGCCGTCGATCCGCTGGAGTCTACCAGCCGCATCCTCACGCCGGACGTTGTCGGTGAGGAGCACTACCAGGTTGCGCGCGACGTGCAGCGTATTCTGCAGCGTTACAAGGAGCTGCAGGACATCATCGCGATCATGGGTATGGACGAGCTCTCCGAAGAGGACAAGCTCACCGTTGCCCGCGCGCGAAAGGTGCAGCGCTTCCTGTCCCAGCCGTTCAGCGTCGCAGAGCAGTTTACCGGCTTCGAAGGCAAGTACGTCCCGTTGAAGGAGACCATCCGCGGCTTTAAGGAGATCATCGAGGGTAAGCACGACGATCTGCCGGAGAGCGCTTTCCTGTTCGTCGGTACCATCGACGAGGCTGTGGCCAAAGCAAAGGGTGAAAAGGCATGAGTACGTTCCACCTGAAGATCAGCACGCCGGACGGCCTTGCATTTGACGGCAAAGTCGAGCGTCTGCGTGTGCGGATGATCGATGGCGACGTCTGTCTGCTGGCGCACCACACGGATTATGTGTCTGCAGTTGGCGCAGGTGAAGCTGCGATCGTCACAGCGGATGGTCAGACGAAGTCCGCTGCCTGTATCGGCGGCATGCTGGCGATGATCCACAATGAAGCGAACCTCATCGCGACGACATTTGAGTGGGCGGATGACATCGATCTGGAGCGTGCCAAACGCGCGAAGGAGAAAGCTGAAGCCCGTATTGCTGCCGCGAAGAATGACGACAAGGAGCTGATGCTCGCCTCTGCGAAGCTTCAGCGCGCGCTCGTTCGCATCCATGTGAAACACTAATCGTTCATAAAAACAGGAAGGGCACTTACGTGTTCTTCCTGTTTTCTTGTACAAAAGTGAACCCACCGGACGGTGGGTTCAGCTTCATTGTTGTTCCATGAGGATGTGCAGCGCCTTCTTTGCCGTCGAAAAATCGTACCCACGGCGCGCAAGTGCCGCAACGATCTTCTGACGGTCAGCTGGTTCAGAAAGGTTTCTGCCATGTGATGCCTTGTCAGCCATCCTGACAGCGGCACGCAGGATTTCCTCTTCATCAGCAGAAGCAAGCGCTTCTTCAATTTCATCCTGACCGACGCCCTTAAGGCGCAATTCATGGCGAATGCGGCGTGCGCCCATCCCTTTGGATGTACGCGCACCGACCCATTGTTCAGCAAATGCTGTATCATCGATATAGCCTTCCTCCTGAAGACATGCCATCACGCGTGCAATGACCTGCTCAGGATAGGCGTTCTGGCGGAGCGCATCGACGATTTCCTTTTCTGTTCTGGCCCGGCTTGCTAGCAGAGAGACCGCTTTTTCAAGCGCGAAAGGATAGGCGCGGTCACGGAGGAATGCATCAAACATTGTCCGGTCAAAGGGCATGCCGGCGCGATAGGGGCGTTCTTTGAGCATCGCGCGCGGCATGGATATAACTTCCCCATTGGACAACGTCAAGTAGGCTCGGCCGTGCACACGCTTGACAACCGAGATGGTCAGCTTCGCGAAAGAGTCGCTCATCATCTGCGGTTAGCCAAGAGCTGAAGCTTGAGATCATAGAGCTTCTGGGAGAGGTCAACCTTATAGCGATGTGGGCGATTTAGACGCTTGTATTCATCCCAGAAGGTTTCCATTTCCTTCTTTGCATAATCAGCAATTTCAGAAAGCGTAGGCAATTCGTACACAAGCTCGCCGTTCTCGAAGATCGGCACCAGGAGCTGCCGCATCCGATAATCACAGAGGGTCATGCGCTTCCAGGTATTTTCCGGATCGAAGATTTCAAGCGGTTCTCCGGAAGAGAAATCCTCTTCGTCAAGGGCAAGCAAGTCAGCCAGTGCCTTGCCGCTGCGACGGTCATAGAATCGGTAGAGCTGCTTGACACCCGGATTGGTGATCTTTGCAGGGTTTTCAGAAATCTTGATGCGCGGCATGAATTTTCCATCAACCTCTTCGGCAGAGAGCTTGTACACGCCGCCGAGCGCAGGGTTGTCCATGCTGGTGATCATGCGCGTGCCAACACCCCAGACATCGATCGCAGCACCCTGCGCCTTGAGATCCCAAATGACCTCCTCATCCAGATCGCCGGAAGCAAAGATCTTCGCATTCGGGAAGCCGGCATCGTCCAGCATCACGCGTGCCTGCCGACTGAGGAAGGCCAAATCGCCGCTGTCCAAGCGGATACCGACCGGTTCCTTGCCGCGCGCACGAAGCTCGTTAAAGACCGTAATGGCGTTGGGCACGCCGCTGCCCAGCGTATCATAGGTGTCCACCAACAGCAGGCAATTGTCCGGGAAGACGTCCGCATAGGCGCGGAATGCAGTAAGCTCATCCTCAAAGGACATCACCCAGCTATGAGCGTGTGTTCCGCCGACGGGTACGCCGAAGAGCTGACCGGTCAGCACGTTACTCGTCGCCTGGCAGCCGCCGATGATGGACGCACGCGCGCCATAGATACCTGCATCCGGTCCCTGAGCGCGGCGCAGGCCAAACTCCAGAACCTTATCTCCTCGAGCAGACTGAACCACGCGTGCAGCCTTGGTGGCGATCAAGGTCTGATGGTTGATGATATTCAGCAGCGCCGTTTCCAGCAGTTGAGCTTCCATAATCGGGGCAATGACCCGGAGGATCGGCTCATCCGGGAAAACGATCGTGCCCTCCGGCACAGCGAGAATTTCGCCGGTAAAGTGAAAATCGCCCAGATAGGTCAGAAACGCGTCGTCAAAGATCCCGAGACTGCGGAGGTACTCAATGTCATCCTGCGTAAAGCGGAGGTTTTTGACATACTCAACGACCTGTTCAAGACCTGCTGCAACGGCATAGGCCGTTACATCGCCACGCCTGCGATAAAACAAATCGAAGCATGCACGGTTCTTGTCCTTGCCGTAGCGGAGATAACCGTTCATCATCGTCAGTTCATACAGGTCGGTCATCATCGTTAGATTACGCATGATTATCGCTCACTTTCCTGGTTTCCGGGCAGAAGGGGTAGCAGAGCAGCCAGCCGCACAGAATCATCTGAATCATGGCAGCGCTCTGCCGAAGGGAAACATAATATGTATTGTCTGCATTGGCCCGTCCGACGCCCGCGATCAGGAGGCCAATGATGAACACAGCGTTGAGCATCAGCGGAAGCGCAGTTTTAAATTCAAAGCTTCCGCTGTCGAACGTCCACAGTGCAATGATCACACCGGACGCGAGGATTAGAAGCACAAGGCTGGCCTGAGAAAAGGGGAACAGCGTGCTGTACGCGCCACGCTCAAACTCGCCCAGAAACGTCGTTACCAGACAGAGCACGCCGCAGACCACCGGCGCGATGGTCACCAGACTGATCCTGTCGCGAATGCGCAGGAAGAAATAAAGGACAACACCAAAGGCAGCAATAGCAGAGAGCACCTGTGAGATGCGCACAAACTCGCTAATAAAGGTCAGGCTGTCATTTCTGAGGCCTTCAATGACCGTGCGGCCGACGCAATAGAGCAGCAGATACCAGCAGAAGACATCGCCGTTGCGGCGCTTATGATGGCGAATGACGAGCAGAAGTGCAAAGACAAGCACATCCCAGCAGAACTCATAGAAAAAAGTCGCCATGTGCCAGTACCAGATGTCGCCGACAGGAATCTCTACGGCGAAGGGGAAGAACTGAAGGTATTCCTCACTGATGCGCAGACCGTAGGCTTCCATATTGATATAATTGCCCCAGCGCCCGATCGCCTGACCCAGCACCAGCGCAGGCACGGTGATGTCCAGAATCGTCAGCACCGGAACCTGATGCTTGCGCGCGGTGATGCGTGCTGCGAGCAGGCCGCCGAGGATACCGCCGAATATAGCCAGGCCGCCCTCACGGATATTGAAAATCGAAAGCAGATCCTCGCTGTACATGTTGAAGCGGAAAACAACGTAATAGATACGCGCACAGATGATACCAAGCGGAATGGCATACAGCAGGAAGTCGATCATCGTATCCTGCGGCACTTGCAGTTTCCGTGCCTCACGCGTGCAAAACGCGAGACCGATCAGAATGGCTGCCACAATCAGAATAGCATACCAGCTGATGCCAAAGAACGCAACACGGTCAATCATAGGCCTGCTGAGCATAATTTCCTCCGATAGCTCCGACGGTGCCGGAAGCTTCTTTCACATTGATGGCTGTTATTATGGTTTAGTATAGCGCGGGGATATCCGCATGTCAAGCAAAGGGCAATGTCCGAAATGAAAAATGCCCGAAAATCGGGAATGTTCAAGAAAACCTTGCCGCGGCATACGCAAAATGCTATAATGAATAAAATGAGTCCTGCGGCATTCGATTGCCGCACAAAGGAGGAACCGTCATGTCCAAAGTTCTTGTAATGGATCACCCGCTGATTCAGCATAAGGTATCCCTGATGAGAGATAAGGAAACCGGAACCAAGGAATTCCGCGAGCTGCTCAATGAGATTTCCATGCTGATGGCTTATGAAGTCACCCGTGATCTGCCGCTGCGTGATATCGAAATCGAAACCCCGATCTGCCGCGCACAGACCAAGGTAATCGCCGGCAAGAAGCTGGCCATCGTGCCGATTCTGCGCGCGGGCCTGGGCATGGTTGACGGCATCATGAGCCTCGTTCCGTCCGCGAAGGTGGGGCATATCGGCCTGTACCGCGATCCGATTACCCTGGAGCCTGTTGAGTACTATTGCAAGCTGCCTGAGGACTGCGAGGAGCGCGAGATCCTGCTCGTAGATCCGATGCTCGCCACCGGCGGCTCTGCGTCTGCCGCGATCCATTTCCTTAAGCGCCGCGGCTGCAAGCACATCAAGCTCGTCTGCCTGATCGCTGCGCCGGAAGGCACCAGCCGCATTCAGGCTGATCATCCGGACGTCAACATCTATGTGGCGGCGATGGATGAAAAGCTGAATGATCACGGCTACATCATCCCGGGCCTCGGCGACGCCGGCGACCGGCTCTTTGGCACCAAGTAATACCAAGAGAATCGAAGATCAGCGCCTCTGACAACAGCCCATGCTGCGTCAGAGGCGCCTTTGTATGCAATTCTTACGATGCCGAATTACAGATTGATCTCCGCGGAGCCCTTGGCGGTATCGGCAATCAACGGCTTGAGCTTCTCGACAAAGGCCTCAACCTGCTTGGCACAGCGTCCGATATACAGCGAGGGCGCGAGAAGCGCTGCCATTTCGTCTTCCGTCAGACCGAACGCCGGCTCCTTCGCAAGCCGTGCAAGCAGATCGCAGGATTCACCGGCCTTCATGCGCGCAGTCGCCTCCATGGAGCAGCGGCGAATAATCTCGTGCAGCTCCTGGCGGTCTCCGCCGCGCTTGACGCCTTCCATCATCAGATTTTCCGTCGCAATGAACGGCAAATATTCCATGACGGTCTTCTCGACGATCTTCTCGTTGACGTGCAGACCGTCAGTAACATTCTGCGCCAGGCGGAGAATCGCATCTGCACAGAGGAAGCCCTCGGGCATGGAGATACGGCGATTCGCAGAATCGTCCAGCGTACGCTCCATCCACTGGGTTGAAGCGGTCATCGGCGCATTCATGGCGTCCGCCATCAGGTAGCGGGAAAGCGAGCAGATGCGCTCAGAACGCATCGGATTGCGCTTATAGGCCATGGCAGAGGAACCGATCTGATTCTTCTCAAACGGCTCTTCAACCTGTCTGTCGTGCTGAAGAAGGCGGATGTCATTGGCCATGCGATAGCAGCTCTGCGCGATTGAAGACAAGCAATTCAGGATTCTGCTGTCCACCTTGCGCGGATAGGTCTGACCGCAAACATCAAAGCACGCATCAAAGCCAAAGTCACCTGCGATCATGCGGTTCATTTCATCGATCTTCGTCTCATCGCCCTGGAACAGCTCCATAAAGCTGGCTTCCGTGCCCGTCGTGCCGCGGCAGCCAAGGAACTTGATGTTTTCGATGGCAAAGTCGATTTCATGCAGGTCGGAGAGGAAGTCCTGCATCCACAGCGTCGCGCGCTTGCCGACGGTCACGAGCTGAGCCGGCTGATAGTGCGTGTATCCGAGCGTCGGAAGTGCCTTGTACGCCTCAGCAAAGCCTGCAAGATTGGCGATGACCTTCAGCAGCTCGCCGCGCAGATACTTGAGGCCGTCGCGGTAAATCACCAGATCTGCGTTATCCGTCACATAGCAGCTCGTCGCACCCAAATGGATGATGCCGGCGGCAGACGGCGCAACCTTGCCATAGGCATAGACATGCGCCATCACGTCATGACGAACTTCCTTTTCGCGCCGGCTCACGCAGTCATAGTCGATATCCGTGATGTGTGCTTCAAGCTCCGTCACCTGTTGCTCTGTAACCGGCAGACCCAGTGCAGACTCTGCCCGAGCCAGGGATACCCACAGCTTGCGCCAGGTACGATAGCGCGTATCGGAGGAGAACAGCTCCAACATGTAGCTGGAAGCATAGCGCGAAGACAGGGGAGACTCGTATCGATTGGTGCTCATTTGTGCTCCTGCTTTCTCAAAATGATGCTGTCTCTTTCGGGTCCGACGGAAACATAGGTAATCGGACAGCCGATCGCCTTTTCAATGAACAGCACATACTCCTGTGCGGCAGCCGGCAGCTCCTCCCACGTTCTTGCACCGGAGATATCGCAGCACCAGCCGTCCACATAGTCGATTACGGGGCGGGCGTCCGCCAGCGCCGCCGGGAACGGGAAGCGGTCCGTCTTTTCACCGTGAAGCTGATATGCTGTACACAGCGGAATGCGCGGCATATCGCTGAGCACATCGAGCTTGGTCAGCGCAATTTCCGTGGCAGCCTGAACCTCAACGCCGTAGCGCGTGGCCACCAGGTCGATCGGGCCGACGCGGCGCGGACGGCCGGTCTTGGCGCCGTATTCAGCGCCGGCCTGGCGAAGCGCCTCCGCTTCCTTGCCAAACATCTCGCAGACGAACGGGCCTTCGCCCACGCAGGTCGAATACGCCTTAACCACGCCGACCACATCGTCGATCTTTGCACTCGGCAGACCGGAGCCAATGGGCGCATACGCAGCCGTCGTGTTCGAGGAGGTGGTGTAGGGATGGATGCCGTAATCCAGATCGCGCAGAGACCCCAGCTGCGCCTCAAAGAGGATGTTCTTGCCCGCCTTCTGCGCATCGGCAAGGAATGCTCCGGTATCGCGGATAAATGGCTTGATCTTCTCGCAGTAGGTCTCAAGCCACTTCTCGACCATCTCCATCGTGAACGGCTTGGCGCCATAGACCTTTTCAAGCGTCAGGTTCTTCCACTCCATGATATCCGCCAGATGGCTGCGCAGATGATCCGGATAGAACAGCTCACCGGCCAGCACCGTCTTCTTCTGATACTTGTCTGAATAGAACGGGGCAATGCCCTGCTTAGTAGAGCCGAACTTCTTGTCTGCCAGACGCTGTTCCTCCAGCTCATCGAGCATGCGGTGCCACGGCAGCAGCAAAGACGCGCGATCGCTGATCATCAGGTTGTCCGGCGTCAGCGCCACGCCCTGTTCCATGACCGTCTGCATCTCAAGCCAAAGGTTCTCCGGGTCAAGCGCCACACCGTTGCCCAGAATGTTGACCACACCGGGCCTGAAGATACCAGAGGGCAGAAGGTGCAGCGCAAATTTGCCATACTCGTTGATGACCGTATGGCCCGCATTGCCGCCGCCCTGAAAGCGCACGACCACATCATAGTTTTCCGTCAGCAGGTCAACCATCCGACCCTTTCCTTCATCGCCCCAATTGATACCCACGATTGCGCAGTTCGACATAGTGTTTACCTCCAATCGATTATGCGTCGATGACCGAAATGCTCGGCATGGTATCCTCAAGCACATCCAGCAGAATGCGCACGGTGTCCAGCGACGTGAAGATCGTCACGCCGTTCTGGACGGCGCAGCGGCGGATTTCGATGCCATCCTCGCTGTGCGCGCCGGACAGAATGGCACGCGTATTGATGATGTAGCTGACGTATCCGGAGTGAATGGACGTCAAAATATCGTCGCTGCCCTCACTCAGTTTGCCGCGAACACGTGTGCGGATGCCATGCTTTTTGAGGAATGCCGCCGTGCCGGCGGTTGCCTCAATGTTAAAGCCAAGCTGATAGAAGCGGCGAATCAGCGGCAGTGCCTCTTCCTTATCCTCATCGGCAATCGTGGCCAGCACCGTGCCGTACTGCTTCACCTTCACGCCGGAAGCCTGCAGGGCCTTGTACAGCGCACGATTGAGCCTGTCGTCGTAGCCGATGGCTTCGCCGGTGGACTTCATCTCCGGGGAGAGATAAGCGTCCATGCCGTCAAGCTTGGCAAAGGAGAACGCCGGTGCCTTGACATACCAGCGCTTCTTGTCCGCAGGAATCATCTGCACGATACCTTGATCGCGCAGGCTCTGGCCCAGCATGACGCGCGTCGCGATGAACACCAACGGGAAACCGGTT
The DNA here is from genome assembly GCA_945948915.1 of uncultured Clostridia bacterium. GTDB lineage: Bacteria > Bacillota > Clostridia > Christensenellales > Aristaeellaceae > Ventricola. The sequence goes on from CAMFCQ010000006.1 coordinate 27,285, forward strand.
GACTTGGAGAGGAACGGTACGCTGCGGCTGGCGCGCGGATTGACCTCGATGACAAACACGTTGTCTTCCTTGTCCACGATGAACTGGATGTTGAACAAACCACAGATGCCGATGCCCAGGCCCAGCCTGGTTGTGTAATCGGCGATCGTGTCCCGCACCTTCTGGCTGATGCTCATCGGCGGGTAGATGCTCGTGCTGTCGCCGGAGTGTACGCCCGTGCGCTCCACCAGTTCCATGATGCCCGGAATAAAGACCTGTTCACCGTCGCAGATCGCGTCAACCTCGACTTCCTTGCCGACATAGTATTTGTCAACGAGAACCGGTTTATCAACGTCAACCGCAACTGCGTTCTTGAGATAATGGCGCAGAGATCCTTCGTCGCCGACGATCTCCATTGCACGTCCGCCGAGCACGAAGCTGGGGCGCACCAGCACCGGATAGCCGATCTGTGCAGCCGTCTTCACGCCGCTCTCGATATCGGTCACCGCCGCGCCCGTCGGGTGCGGAATCCTCAGGCTGGAGATCACCTCTTCAAATGCATAGCGATCCTCCGCGCGGTTGATGGCTTCGCAGTCCGTGCCGATGATCCTGATACCTCTGCGCGAGAGCGGGGCAGCGAGGTTGATGGCCGTCTGGCCGCCGAGAGAGCAGATGACGCCGATGGGCTTTTCAAGCTCCACAATGTTGCAGACCTCTTCGACCGTCAGGGGCTCAAAATACAGCTTATCGGCCGTCGTATAGTCCGTGGAAACCGTTTCCGGATTGTTGTTGATGACGATGGCTTCATAGCCGGCCGCCTTGATCGCGCGGATCGCGTGAACCGTCGAATAGTCGAATTCGACACCCTGGCCGATGCGGATGGGGCCGGAGCCGAGAACGATGACCTTCTCCTTGTCGGAGACAATGGACTCATTCTCCTTCTCATACGTCGAGTAGAAGTAGGGGACATAGCTGTCAAACTCGCCCGCGCAGGTGTCGATCATCTTGTACACCGGCAGGATGCCATGCTTCTTGCGCAGGGCATAGACCTCATCCTCGGTCAGATGCCACAGCTCTCCGATATACGCGTCAGAGAAGCCCCAGCGCTTGGCCTCGTGCAGCAGCTCGGGTGTGATGATGCCCGGCTCAAGCTCCTTCTCAAAGTCAACGATGTGCTTGATCTTATCCAGGAAGAACATGTCGATGCCCGTGATGGAGCAGATGCGGGAGTGATCCACACCATGCCACATCAGCTGGGAGATGGCGTACAGACGATCATCCGTGCCCTCCTTGATATAGGCAAGCAGCTCATCCGTCGTCATGTTCTCGCTGTCGAACTTGGGCATATGCAGATGCGTGTGACCGATTTCCAGCGAGCGGATGGCCTTGAGCAGGCTTTCCTCCATCGTACGGCCCACGCTCATGACCTCGCCGGTCGCTTTCATCTGCGTGGAGAGGCGGTTGGAGGCCAGCGTAAACTTATCAAACGGGAAACGCGGCAGCTTGGTGACCACGTAATCCAGCGCAGGCTCGAAGCATGCGGGCGTATTCGCCAGCATGATCTCATGCAGCTGCATGCCCACCGCGATCTTGGCCGAAACGCGTGCGATCGGATAGCCGCTCGCCTTGGAGGCCAGGGCAGAAGAGCGCGAAACGCGCGGGTTGACCTCGATCACAAAATAGGAAAAGGACTGCGGATCGAGCGCAAACTGTACGTTGCAGCCGCCCTTGACGCCCAACGCGCGAATGATCTTCAGCGCGCTGTCGCGCAGCATGTGGTATTCCTTATTGGTGAGCGTCTGGCAGGGCGCCACGACGATGGAGTCGCCGGTGTGGATGCCGACCGGATCGAGGTTTTCCATGCTGCACACGGTAATGGCCGTGTCGTTCGCGTCACGCATGACCTCGAACTCGATTTCCTTATAGCCCTTGATGCTCTTCTCAATCAACACCTGATGGACAGGGGAGAGCGCAAGCGCATTTTTCATCATGGCGGCCAGCTCTTCATCGTCACCGGCAAAGCCGCCGCCTGTGCCGCCCAGCGTAAAAGCAGGACGCAGGATGACCGGATAACCGATTTCATGCGCCGCAGCAATCGCTTCTTCCACGGAATAGGTGATGTGGGACGGCACGACCGGCTCGCCGATGCGCTCGCAGAGCTCCTTGAACAGCTCACGATCCTCTGCGGTTTCGATGCTTTGAGCATCGGTGCCCAGCAGCTCAATGCCGCACTCCTCGAGCACGCCCTTCTTGGCCAGCTGCATCGCGAGATTCAAACCGGTCTGGCCGCCGATGCCGGGGATAATCGCATCCGGACGCTCGTAGCGGCAGATGCGTGCCACATACTCGAGCGTCAGCGGCTCCATGTACACCTTGTCCGCGATGGTGGTGTCCGTCATGATAGTCGCCGGGTTGGAATTGGCCAGGATGACCTCATAGCCTTCCTCACGCAGCGCAAGACAAGCCTGCGTGCCGGCGTAGTCAAACTCTGCCGCCTGACCGATGACGATGGGGCCGGAGCCGATAACAAGTACCTTATGAATGTCTGTGCGCTTAGGCATTGTTCTTCGCCTCCTCCATCAGATCGATAAACCGGTCAAACAGGTGGTCGCTGTCCTGCGGGCCCGGCGCGCTTTCAGGGTGATACTGCACGCTGAACACACGCTCCTGCGGGCAGGCGAGGCCCTCGACGGTGTGATCCAGCAGGTTCAGATGCGTCACCTGAAGCGGCGTGCCCGCGAGGCTGTCCGCGTCCACGGCGTAGCTGTGGTTCTGCGAGGTCATCTCGATCTTGCCGGTAGACAGATCCTTGACCGGATGGTTGCCGCCGCGATGGCCAAACTTGAGCTTGTACGTCTTCGCGCCGTAGGCAAGGGCGATCATCTGATGGCCCAGGCAGATGCCGAACATCGGATAGCAGCCGCGCAGCTTGCGGATCAGCTCGATGACGGTCGTCACGTCTTCCGGGTCGCCGGGACCGTTGGAGAGGAACACGCCGTCCGGATTCATGAAGATGATTTCCTCAGCGGTGATCGTCGGCGGTACGATCGTCACATTGCAGCCGTGTCTGTTCAGGCTGCGGATGATGTTGAGCTTGATGCCGCAGTCAATCGCCACAACGCTGAAGCGGTGGTTCGAGGTGCGGGAATACCAGCGCTTTTTGCAGGCAACACGGAAGACCGCATCGTGCGGAACGGGCGTGCTTTCAATCTTTGCGATCGCCTCGTCCACTGGGGTAGCGATATCCGTGATAATTCCCCGACGCGCGCCAAAGTCCCGGATGCTGCGGGTGAGCATCCGGGTATCGATCCCGTGCAGGCCGGGGATTTGATTCTCTTCCAGCAGTTCACCCAGCGTGCGGGTGTAACGGAAGTTTGAAGGCATATCGTTGTAATCACGAACGATCAGTCCGCCAAGTGATGGCGTCTTGCTCTCAAAGTCCTCATCCGTGATGCCGTAGTTGCCGATGAGCGGATAGGTCATCACAACGAACTGATCCGTATAGGAGGGATCGGAGACAAGCTCCTGATAGCCGGTCATCGACGTATTGAACACGACCTCGCATACGCGCTCAGTGTCTGCGCCGAATCCATAGCCCGGATACTCGCTTCTATCCTCCAGAACAAGCTTTTTGTCAAAGGGTTTCATGCGTTCTCCGCCTCCGTCGTCAGAAGTTTTGGCCGCCTCGGCTCATTCCCATTCCACCGTTGCCGGAGGCTTGGTGGTAATGTCGTATACGATGCGGTTAACATGCGGAACTTCGTTGACGATTCGCGCAGAAATCTTTGCCAGCACTTCATACGGCAGGCGCGCCCAATCAACCGTCATAAAATCATCCGTCGTCACCGCACGGATGGCGAGTACGAAGTCGTGCGTGCGCTCGTCGCCCATGACGCCGACAGTGCGCGTATTGGTCAGCACAGTGAAGTACTGGTTCACATCCCGGTCAAGACCCGCCGCAGCGATTTCCTCGCGCAGGATAGCGTCGCTCTCGCGAACGGTAAGGAGTTTTTCTTCGGTGATGTCGCCAATCACGCGAATCGCCAGACCAGGGCCTGGGAACGGCTGACGCCAAACCATGTCGCGCGGCAGGCCAAGCTCTTCGCCAACCTTACGGACCTCGTCCTTGAAAAGCATCCTCAGCGGCTCAACCACGCCGCCGGTGAAGCGCTGTGCCACATCGTCCGGCAGGCCGCCGACGTTGTGATGGGACTTGATGACCGCGCTGCCCTTAACAGAGCCGGACTCGATGACGTCCGGGTAGATCGTGCCCTGTGCCAGGAAGGTGACGTTTTCAAGCTTGCGCGCCTCGTCCGCAAAGCAGGCGACGAATTCCGCACCGATGATCTTGCGCTTGGTTTCCGGATCGGATACACCGGCCACCTTATCAAGGAAACGCTTTTTCGCATCGACAACGATAAGGCTGACAGGGAACTGGCGGGTAAAGACCTCGCTGACGGACTCGGTTTCGCCCTTGCGCATGAAACCGTGATCGACATAGACACAGATGAGCCGATCGCCGATCGCGCGGCTGATCAGCGCAGCGGCAACAGAAGAGTCTACACCGCCGGACAGGCCGAGCATCACGCGGCCGTCTTCGCCGACCCTGGCGCGGATGTCAGCAATCGCTCGGTCAATGAACGCGGTCATCGTCCAGTCGCCCGTGCAGCCACAGATCTGATACAGGAAGTTCTTGAGAATCATCTGACCTTCTTCACTGTGCGTCACTTCCGGATGGAACTGCACACAGTAAATGTGCTTTTCAGGATTGGCCATCGCACAGAATGCGCAGTTCGCGCTGTGCGCGATGGACGTAAAGCCTTCCGGCGCCTTAGTGACGTGATAGGTGTGGCTCATCCACATGATGGACTCGCTCTTCATCCCGACGCACAGCGGGCTGGTCGTGTCAAAGGTAACCGGCACGCGGCCGTACTCACGCTCAGCTGCCTTTTCGACCGTGCCGCCAAGCGTATACGCTGTCAGCTGCATGCCGTAGCAGATGCCCAGAATCGGTATACCCAGTTCATAGAGCGAGGCATCCACATGCGGCGCGTCAGCGTCGAGCACAGAGGCAGGGCCGCCGGAGAGGATCACGCCTACCGGTGCTTTCTTGCGGATGTCTTCTACGGAAATCGAGCAGGGGACAACCTCGCAGAAGACTTTTGCTTCACGCACGCGACGGGCGATCAGCTGTGTATATTGCGCGCCAAAGTCCAGGATCAGCACGCCTTGAGGCTGGTGCGGCATAACATAATCTCCTTTCGTCATTGAACAGGGCATATTTTAACATACATATAGGAAATTGCGCAAGAGTCTTGTAAGCAAGTACAGGACAGCGCTTATCTGCAGTGATTCAATCTCGGAAGCGGCAGCCACACACAGTTTGTTTTTATTCGCCGCTGGCACCATAGTTGGAAAGCACGCGGGCGGACGGATCGTTGACATTGCAGCCTGGCCAGGTCTTGTTGGGCATCCAGAAATCGATGACCATCTGCGCCTGTCCGGGATAGAACTTCTCAAACAGTTCGCGATACAGGAGGCTCTCCTTGGTAAACGGCTTGGCAAAATCAAACCTCTCGCAGCGCTCGGCAGCTTCCTCGTCGGTGTACTGCTTCTCTGCGTAGGCCTTCAGATCGTTGACCATCGAATGGCCGACAGCATCGGAGAATGCCGCCTTCTGCCGCCAGAGAATCTCGTCGGGCAGGAGCTTGTCATCAGCAAACGCCTTGCGGATCAGATACTTGCCCATGCCGGTCCGGTTCATCTTGAGCGCCGGATCGATGCTCATGGCATAGTGCACAAACGCCAGATCGCCGAACGGCACGCGGGCCTCGAGCGAGTTGACGCTGATGCAGCGGTCAGCCCGAAGCACATCGTACATGTGAAGTTCGCTGATGCGCTTTTCCGCCTCTTTCTGGAAGCTGTACGCATCCGGCGCAAAGTCGGTGTACTTGTATCCGAAGAGTTCGTCGGAGATTTCGCCGGTGAGCAGCACGCGCACGTCGGTATTCTCATGGATATACTTGCAGACCAGATACATGCCGATGCTCGCGCGGATGGTCGTGATGTCATAGGTGCCCAGCAGTTCTACGACATGCGGAAGGGCTTCGAGCACATCCCGCTCGCTGATGATGACCTCCGTATGGTCGCTGCCGATGTAGTCGGCCACCATGCGCGCGTACTTCAGATCAATCGCGTCAATATCCATGCCGATGGCATAGGTCTTGATGGGCTTCTTCAGTTCACGCTGCGCAATCGCGCAGACCAGCGACGAATCCAGGCCGCCTGAGAGCAGGAAGCCCACCGGCGCATCCGCATCCAGACGCTTTCTGACGCCTTCAATCAGCAGATCATGCAGCTTGTCGCAAACCGTGTGCTCGTCATCCATGGAGAACTGATCAACATGCGCCGCGTCGGCGTACCGCACAAACTCGCCGTCTGCCCAGTAGCATCCGGGCGGGAAGGGGAGAATCGTCTCACACAGCCCTACCAGGTTCTTCGGCTCGCTGGCAAACGCCATGCCGCCGTCAGCAAGCTTACCGTAGTACAGCGGACGGATGCCAATCGGATCGCGCGCAGCGATCAAGGTGTTCTTCTTTGCGTCATAGAGAATAAGCGCGAATTCTGCGTCCAGCGTACGGAACATATCCAAACCGTATTCGCGGTAGAGCGGAAGCAGAATCTCGCAGTCAGACTGACTTGAGAACGTGTACTTCGCCATCAGTCTGTCCCGTATCGGGCGGAAACCATACAGCTCACCGTTGCAGACCACGTAATCGTCGTCAAGCCTGAAAGGCTGCATACCCCGTTCATCAAGACCCATGATGGCCAAACGATGAAAGCCAAGATAGCCGCAGGGAATTTCCATCAGGCGGCTCATATCCGGCCCGCGAGAAACCGTACGGTCAAAGCATTCTTTCACGACATTCTGCGGAATGGACTTGCCAATCAGCCCGAAAATAGAACACATGTAGGGCACCTCCCGCTTGCTGCAGGCAAAGCTTAAGTGCCCGCTGCAAAGTACAAATCTTTTTCGTTTGTATTGTATCTCTGCATTCGGTTGCCCGTCAATAGTGGAAATGCACAAACTTGGGAGATGGAGTAAATAAACTTGCGAAATTTGAATGAACTGTGCGTTATTCTGATGTGTTTTGAAAGAATTTTTATATTCGAGTCACTTCTGGTGGGGTTCTTCTTTCAAAAGCTATGGAAAGACCATTCGGATTTGCAGGAATTTTTCTTTCTTTGGAGAATTATTGATAGGTTCATCTTTGCATACGTCAGCATTGACGAATTGAAAGAATTTTTGTACAATCAATCTGATCAGAGTCGGGAGGAATTCCTTAATGAAGCTTGGTTTTATCGGAGCCGGCAACATGGGCTCCGCCATTTTGAAGGGTATTCTGAAGGAAGGGCGTCTTCTTGCAGGCGAAATAGCCATTGCCGACAAGATGCCGGAAATGTGCGCACGCTTTGCAGATCAGGGCGTGAACATCATGAGCAGCAACCAGGAGCTTGTTCGCGCATGTGACTGCGTTCTGCTGGCCATCAAGCCGGTCTATACAGCTCAGGCTCTGAAGGAGATTCACGACGATCTTGCCGGAAAATTCGTCATTTCCATCGTTGCAGGCTGGACATATGACATGCTGGAGGCTGCATTGCCGCAGTCGGCGCGTTTTGTGCGCGTCATGCCCAATACGCCGCTTGCCGTTGGGGAAGGCATGAGTCTGCTTTGCAGTCACTGCAAATGTACAGAATCGGAATTCGCTTTTGCAAAATCTATCTTTGCTGCTGCCGGCAAGGTTGCGCAGGTTGAAGAACACGTTTTTGTCGCGGCAACCAGCATCAACGGTTGCGGTCCGGCGTTCGTCTACCAGTTTATTGAAGCGTTGGCCGACGGTGCTGTGCGCTATGGCGTTCCGCGCGCGATGGCTTATGAGCTAGCTGCCCAGACGCTGATCGGCGCATCCAAGATGGTTCTTGAATCCGGCGAGCATCCCGGAAAGCTAAAGGATGCAGTCTGCTCGCCTGGCGGCACGACCATCGAAGGCGTCTACGCGCTCGAAAAGGGCGGCATGCGTGCAGCTGTGATGGACGCGCTGGCTGCGACGATTGAAAAAACGTACAAGCTTGTAAAATAACACCAGTATTATTGAATTGATGGTTTGGGGATGCTGATTTGAAAGATATCTTGATGTATACCGACGGCGCCTGTTCCGGCAATCCCGGGCCGGGCGGCTGGGGAACCGTGCTGCTTTTTGGCGAGCACATCAAGGAGATCTCCGGCTATATGCCAGAAACCACGAATAACCGCATGGAGCTGTTTGCCGCTGTACAGGGATTCACTGCGCTCAAGCAGCCGTGCAACGTGACGCTGTATTCGGATTCCGCGTACCTGGTCAACGCGTTTTCTCAGAGATGGATTGACGGCTGGCAACGCAACGGCTGGAAAAACGCCGCAAAAAAGCCGGTCGAAAACCAGGACCTTTGGAAATGGCTGCTGACGGTCATGCAGCCGCACAACGTAACGATCGTCAAGGTCAAGGGACACGCGGACAACAAATGGAACAACCGCTGCGACGAGCTGGCCACCGGACAGATTCGCAATCACAAGGACAAATGAACCGCCAATACGCGTTGAAGATTGACACACAGCCTGAGGGAGGAGGAGTCCTATAGACTTCGCAAAACTCAGGTTTTACGAAGTCTTAAGGAAAGGAGATGCGCATAATGGCCAATGCATACCACAATCAGGCTAATTTAGCCCGAACCAAGCGCCTGCGTGAACTCCTGCGCGAACTGCCGGAAATCTGTTCAGATTATTTCATGGCCATCGAACAGCAGACCAGCACGCTGACACGGCTGAGCTATGCGTATGACCTCAAGCTGTTCTTTCAGTATCTCTCTGAAGAGCTGCCAAAGTTTTCCGGCAAGCCGATAACGGCGTTCACGGCTGACGATCTCCGCCAAGTCAGTAAACAGGATCTTGAGCGCTATGCACGCTACCTGACGCTTTACGTCAAAAATGAAGCGCAGGAAGACGGCCAAATCGCTTCCAAAGAGATCACCAATCACGAATACGGCATCAAGCGGAAATATGCTTCCCTTCGCGCATTCTACAAATACCTCTTTTCGGATGGACTGATTGAAAGCAATACCGCTGCGCTTGTGCCGCTTCCCAAGCTCCACGAGCGCGCCATCATCCGTCTTGATATCGACGAAGTCGCCCGAATTCTGGATCTCGCCGAAAACGGACAAGCGTTGCCGAAGACCTATCAGAAATACCATAACGTGACCAGGAAGCGCGATTTGGCGATGCTCTCGCTGTTTTTGGGTACAGGCATCCGAATCAGCGAATGCGTTGGGCTGAACATCGACGATTTTGATTTCGAGCAGAACGCCTTCGTCGTCACCCGAAAAGGCGGCAAGGAGGTCATTCTGTATCTCTCAGACGAAGTTGCGGATGCACTCAAGGATTATTTGGCCGAGCGCCGTGAGATTGAAGCTCTCCCCGGACATGAAAGCGCTTTCTTTCTCTCCATTCAGCGCAGGCGCATTACGCAGCGTGCCGTTGAGAATATGGTAAAAAAGTATGCGTCCATCGCCGCGCCGCTCAAAAAAAAGATCAGTCCGCATAAGCTGAGGAGCACCTTCGGTACCAATCTGTACCGGGAAACCGGCGATATCTACCTTGTCGCCGATGTACTCGGTCATTCCGACGTCAATACCACGCGCAAGCATTACGCGGCGATCTCCGAAGATCATCGCAGAATTGCTGCTCAGAAGACTGTGCTTCGGGATGATCCGGTATCGCCGGACAGCGATTGATCCTTGTTGAAATGTAATACTATTCTCAAATAGAAACGAGCTATAAGCGCGAAGCGAAGAAGGGGTCTGGGGACTGGTCCCCAGGCTAGGGGTTTGGGGGATGAAATCCCCCAACGTCTCCATATCGCGAAGCGATCAAAGAAAAGCAGTCAGGGAGCGAAGCGTTACCTGACGGCCGGTTATTGCATGGCCGATTTTATTTGAGAGTAGTATAAAGCCTGGCGGTTTGCCAGGCTTTATTCTTCATCCAGATATTCCTTCGGATCCAGGCTCTCATCGATGATACCGTCGATTTTGATCGCCCGGTACTCCGTGCTGTTGTCCAGGCCAATGCACTTTTTGCAGTTATCGCACACTTTTGTCGGATCCAGATCGCAAAGATTGCACTCTCCGCACTCAATACATTCGCGATCATAGAGCACACAGCGTACCCTTTCCATATCCTTATCCCCCATCCGCTTTCAGATTTAGTTCATTATACCACGCTGAGATTTCGGATTCAAGCACGATATGGGAACGTCTGTTTGATTTTGCTTGATTTCTGCATAAGAGGTGTGCTATAATGAATCAAATCATGAGAAAGGCTGTGACGATATGGCGGGCGAACAGAGACCTCGAGGCGATATGCAGGCCAGGATTCTTTCCTATATTGAGGAGGTCATCGAAACGCGGGGCTATCCGCCCTCTGTCCGGGAGATTGGCGAAGCGGTTGGTCTGCGCTCCACCTCGACTGTTCATGGCCACCTGACGCGTCTGGAAAGAAAAGGGCTGCTTCATCGCGATGCCATGAAACCACGCGCAATGGGTTTATCCAAAACAGCCTCATATTCAGAGACGATTGATGACAGCCGCGTGCGCCAGCTTCCTGTCGTCGGCCGCGTTGCCGCTGGACAGCCCATTCTTGCAGAAGAGAGCATTGATGAGCAGATGGTGCTGCCGGTCGATTTCGTCGGTGAGGGCGAGCACTTTATTCTTCGCGTTCGCGGCGACAGCATGATTCAAGCCGGCATTTTTAATAATGACTATATTGTCGTTCGCAGGCAGCCAGACGCGCACAACGGTGAGATCGTTGTCGCGCTGGTCGGTGACGATGCAACGGTCAAGCGTTTCTATAAAGAAAACGGTCATTTCCGCCTGCAGCCGGAGAACGATGCCATGGAACCGATTATCGTTCCTTCCGTCGAGATTCTTGGCAAGGTTGTCAGCCTACTTCGTAAGTTCTGAGCATCTTCACAAAAACTGCCCCATTTGCACCAGTACCGATGCAAATGGGGCAGTTCTATGCTCACCATTTCAAAAGCCTTACGGCAGCTCCGGATAAATCGGCTTCTGCGTAGGATCGATCAGATCAGACCGGCCCACGCCAATGATCTCAGTGGTTGCACGGGCGCTTGTACGTCCACCACTGTACTTGCCGATGCGGGTAATCTGGTTGCCCATGAACATCATGACAGCCGTCTGCCCGCCATCCAGATTCAGCGCCTGCGTACAGCCGGCCGCAAGCATGTGATCCGCCAGGAATGGCACGTTGACGCCTACGCTCACGTTGCGGATTCGGCCCTCTGCGAGCATCGCATAGTAATGCCCCGGCTCGATCATGCCGATTGCACAGCGCGGCTGATCCGTCTTGCCGTTGGTCATCTTGCTGATGAACGGGTTGATCTCGCCGTCGCGTACCAGATACGGGCCAAAGGAAAAAACATCCACAGCGCCGCGCTGCAGGTATTCCTCCGCTGTCAGCTCGTCGGACATATAGACATTCCAGCTTCCATCCTCATTCATGGCCAGCGTATCCAAATTCGGGAACTGGCTGCGGTTGGCCGCCGGAACGCGTTCAAAAAACACATTCTTGCCGCGGATTACCATGCCGGTAATGGTCTTTCGTCCCAGACGATAGGTGTAGTAGTCGGTATTCATGCCCCAGACAACCTGGTTTTTGCGGGCAATCTCCGCTGCCTGAACATGCTTGCTCTGCGGCTTCTCGGGGTTATAAAGCACCGCGCCAACGCGCTCCTCGCTCGGATCGCAGAAAACATGCGCCTCGTACCAGGTGAGCACCTTTTCGCTGTCAAACTTTCTGTCTACGCGTACCACCAATGTCGGCGAAGCGTAGAACCACACGCCCTCTTCTGCATTCTCATACACATATTCGCCGTCCAGCAGATAGCCCTTGTCATCCTTCTGCTGTCCTTCCTCCGGCCAGGCCACCTTGGCTGCAGGCTTTTCATAGACGAACTGCTGTACAGGCTCGAGCGCTTCCGGCGGCATTTCGGCCAGCAGCAGCGGCTTCTCATCTGGCAGCGACGTCTCGGCTGGCAGCGGCGTTGGCGTAGGCGCATGGGTCGGCGTCGGTTCCGGCGTCGTTCCATCCGGCCGCGGTGTGGCGCTCCACTCGAGATTCTCGAAGAAATCGCCGCCCAGAACGTCTGCGCCCACCGTAGAGTACGCAAGGCCGAATTCAGCGCAGCTTGTCTCCCCCTCGTCCGTCACCACAAATTCGGTCCGCTGCTGCGTGGCATGCAGCAAATACGCTTCCTGAGCCAGCTCCAGACCAGTCTTGCCGTTCATGGAAGCCAGCGGGACGTTCCAGTCCATCGTGATGGCATTCTCGTTATACAGATGCAGGTACAGCTTTTTGACATCCCAGGTGCCGTATTGCGCGACAAGCTCCGGCATCACCGCCGGATCTGCGGCGTTCGGCACGCAATACCGCATCACGTCTGCGCAGAGCTTGTGCGCGCCGTGGCCGTATTCGCCATTCACGTCATGCGTAACGACGACCTCCGGTTTGTATCTGCGCAGCAGCTCCATTGCAAATTGCTGTACATCACGCTTGCGCCATCTTGAATAGGCGTCGTCCAGTTTGCTGGTATATGCATCGTAGAATTCGCCGATCACCGGATAGCTGCGGACACCCATGGACCACAGCCCGTTGAGCAGCTCGCTGCGGCGGGTTGTATTGGAATACGTCATATACGCCACGACGACATCCATGCCGCGCTCGGTGTCATATGTCGGGATTGTGCCGCCAAAGAAGATCAGCTCGTCGTCCGGATGCGCGGACAGCACCAGCAGATCTGCTTTTTCCGGCGTCGGCTCCCAGCGCTGCACCCAGTCCGGAAGCTCGCCTTCCGTGAAGACATAGATCTCGTTGATTTTAAACTTCGTAGTCTTTCCTGAAGTGTCAATCAGACGGAAGTGCGTCTTGCCGCCGAGCTCGAGAAGCACATGATGATAGTCATATCTCCCCTCAAGCAGCGTCTCCCATTCGCCGCCAACTTCTTCCTCAATCGCCCAGGATTTGGGCATATCGCCAAAGCAGATGTACAGGTACTCCGCCTTCTCGCCCTGCGGCGCAGTGAACTCCACAAACGGATTGCGCTGCTCACGGCTGCTGAAATAACTGGTATACTTACCGTCATGCAGATTGGTGGTGTATCGTCCCGGAGAGGTTGGATTGCATTCTTCTGTAATATCGCGTGCCATCTGCGCAGCTGCGCCGACAGAAAAGACACACATCAGCGCAAACAGCACTGCTAAACCAAAGACAGTTTTTCTCATAATGTATCACCTACAAGATTTATAGATATCCTCATGACAGCGTTTTGCCGATCTGCCCGCACAGGCTGCAGAACTGCCCAATGGAAAGGGCTTCGGCGCGGCACTGCGCATCCAGGCCTGCAGCATCCATTGCCGCAGCGGCCTGCGCCCTGTCAATCGGGAAGCAGGCGATCAGATTGTTGATCAGCGTCTTGCGTCGCATGGCAAATGCGCCCTTGATCAGGCGCAGAAGCAAGGCTTCGTCATCCGCAGAAAAAGGCTTCTCTGTCCATCTTTCGAGCACCATAAAGCTCGAATCGACCTTGGGCGGCGGCGTGAAGCAGGCAGCAGGCACATCCAGCGCGCGCCGAACCTCACAGAAATACTGGCAGAGAATCGCCAGAGGACCGTATCCTTCGTCGCCAGGCTGGCTCAGCAGCTTGTCGCCGACCTCTTTTTGGATCATGACGGCAATGGACTTCGCCTCAGGCAGTGTCACAAGCAGCTTGGTCAGCACGTCGGTGGTGATGTAGTACGGCAGATTCGCCGCCACGCGCAGCGAGCATTCCACACCAAAGGACTCCTCCGCCAGAGTATGCAGATCCGTCTTCATCACGTCGCCCTGCACCACTCGCACATTGTCAACATGCTCCAGCGCAACATTCAGGATCGGAAACAGCGTGGGGTCAATCTCCAGAGAAACGACTTGTTTTGCTCTTTGTGCCAGCGGCTTGGTCAGCGCGCCGAAACCCGGACCGATTTCCAAAACGCAGTCTTCCTTCGTCACCAGGGATAAATCCGCCAGCTGATTGAGCAGGCTCTCATCCTCAATAAAATTCTGCCCAAGGCTGTGCTTATGGTGGAACTCGCCGCCATAGCTGTGCTTTTTATGTTTCAATACAGATTCCTCCTGCCGGCTCCTTATCCGACCAGCTTTGCCGATTCATCGTTGGTTTCGGCGATGATATAATGCGGACGGTGCTTGACCTCCAGGTACGTCTTGGCCAGATACTGCCCCATGATACCCATGCACAAAAGCTGCAAACCACCCATAAACAGAATGATGCACGCCGTAGAGGCCCAGCCGGCAACCGGATCACCGAAAATCAGCCTGCGCACGACGATGAACGCGATTGCACAGAACGACACAATGGTCAGAAGCAGGCCCATCATGGATGCGAGAGACAGCGGCGCCTGTGAGAAATTTACGATGCCGTCGATGGAGTATTTGAACAGGCCCCAGAAGCTCCATTTTGTCTCGCCGGCTACGCGTTCCACATTCTTGTAGGGAAGCCACTTTGTCTTGAAACCGATCCAGCCGAAGATGCCCTTCGAGAAGCGATTGTACTCGCACATCGCCACAATCGCGTCCACCATCTCCCGCTTCATGAGCCTGAAATCGCGCGCTCCGTCTACGATATCTGCGTCAGAAATCCGATTGATAATCCTGTAAAACATCCGCGCAAAAAATGAACGAATCGGCGGCTCGCCTTCGCGGGTCACGCGGCGCGTGGCAACGCTGTCGTAATCCTGTGTCTCAAGAATTTCAAGCATCTGCGGCAGCAGCGACGGTGGATCCTGCATGTCCGCATCCATGACAGCGACATAATCGCCTTTCGCGTTGCAGAAACCGGCATACATGGCAGCCTCTTTGCCAAAGTTGCGTGAAAAAGAAATGTAGCGCACACGGCTGTCCTTTTCAGCCAGCTCACGCATGATGGCAAGCGTACTGTCTTTGGAGCCGTCGTTGACCAGCAGCAGCGTCACGTCGCAATGCTCAAGCGTCTTCGCCACATCGCATACCGCCTCGTAAAAAATCGGCAGGGACGCCTCCTCATTATAGCAGGGCACGATGAGCGTCATGCTTTTCTTCATATGCCAATCTCCTTCTCGGTCTTCTGCAAATCACATCATCTTATTGTTTCACATTCATGTGAAAATGTCAAGAATACAGCGCAAAAGATAACGCCCGGACAAGTGTCCAGGCGTTGATGATTGGATCCTCGGTTCAGAACGAATCAATCGTCCTCTTCTTCATCCTCCGGCAGCTCGCCATTGTGATAGACATCCTGCACATCATCCAGATCATCGAGCATCTCGAGCATCTTCTGGATCTTCGTCAGCGTGTCCGGATCGGTGATCTCGTTGGTGTTCTGCGGAATCATCGTCAGCTCGGCACTCAGGAAGCTGTAGCCTGCATTCTCCAGATTCTCGCGAACAGAGGAGAAATCGCTGACCTCCGTGGTGACCTCAAAGCTGTCCTCCAGGGCCTGAATGTCGGAAGCACCGGCATCCAGCGCCGCCATCATGACCTCATCTTCATCCATGCCCGGCTTGCGCTCAATGACGATCAGTCCGACCTTGTCAAACATGTAGGAAACGCAGCCGTTGGTGCCCAGAGAGCCGCCGTTCTTATCGAAGATATGGCGGATATCGGACGCGGTGCGGTTGCGGTTGTCGGTCACCGTGGAAACGATCACAGCCATGCCGCCCGGTGCGTAGCCCTCGTACTGGATCTCCTCGTAATTGACGCTGCCGATTTCACCGGCTGCCTTCGCGATGGAGCGCTTGATATTGTCATTGGGCATGTTGTTGGCCTTCGCCTTTGCGATCACGTCGCGCAACTTACCGTTGGACGTCGGATCGCTGCCGCCGTCACGCACGGCGATGGCAATCTCACGGCCGATCTTGGTAAAGATCTTGCCGCGCGCAGCATCCGCCTTGCCCTTTTTGTGCTTGATATTTGCCCACTTAGAATGGCCTGACATAACTGAAAACCTCCCGGTTGATTTTGCTACATCGGTCATTATAGCACGGCTTTTACCCTGCGCGCAACCTTGCACGCAGGATTTTCTCCTGTTTTTTGACAAAAAGTTCAAGTCTTTTCCGGGACAGCGCCGTCAATCGCGCAATCGCAATCTCATACAATCCCGTAAACGCAGAAGCGGGAGGTGCTTATGAGCATTGCTTTTTTCTTGGTCGTCCTTTGCATGCTGCTCCTCTTTCCGCAGCAAGCATCAGGCGCCGCCGCTGAGGCGCTGCGCATTTGGAGCCTAAGCGTGGTGCCCAGCCTGTTTCCGTATATGGTGCTCTGCCGCATGCTGGCCAGCAGACTGCGCGAGCGGAATATACCGGCTGTTCCCGTTGCCGCGCTGCTCGGCCTGATGGGCGGCTCTCCCTCCGGCGCATCGGTGCTCGCCGCGTACGGCAGCTGCATTTCAAAGAAGACTCTCCTGGCCTTGTGCGCCCTGACAGGCACCATCAGCCCCATGTTCACGCTGGGGACAGTCCTTTCCTGGACGCAAAACCTTGCCATGTGCCGTCTGCTGCTGTTCTGTCAACTGCTGGCGGCTTTTTTCGCCGGTGGTCTTGTCTTTCTCGTCTGCAGTGACAAGGCTCCCGCGTGCTGTGCTTTGCAGACTACCACGGTGTGCAGCCCGATCGTGCAGAGTATCGACGCCATCCTGCAGGTCGGCGGATGCATCATTTTTTACAGCGTGTTGGCCGGATTGCTTCAGCTCTTTCCGTATTTCAGCGAAAATATCTGTGCGTTTGTACACGGCCTGTTGGAAGTCTCCGGCGGGATTCATGCACTCTGTTCGGCGTCCATGCCGGATTTCGAACGCACCCTTCTTATCTCGGCGCTCTGCAGCTTCAGCGGTTTATCGATTCTCTCGCAAAATTATGCGTTTCTCAGTCCGCTTGGCGTCCGCTTCTCGCAGTTGGTCGCCTTTGCCTTGCTTCGCGCGGTGCTTTCGGTCTGCTTCACGGCAGTTCTCTATGCCCGTTTCATTGTGTGAGTATGGCATGCAGTTGGTCAATCGCCCGGCGCTCCATGCGGCTGATCTGTGTCTGACTCTTATGCAGCAATTGTGCCGTCTCCGCCTGTGTATTGTCCCGGAAATAGCGCAGGCAGATCAGCGTCTGTGCTTCCGGCGGGAGCCGCTGCATCGCCAGGCGCAGATCTACGTGTTCCAGATTCACACCGCCTTCGCCCTGCAGGCTTTCCATCAGCGACCGTCTCTCTGCTCCGTGTTCCTCCTCCAGTGAGAGACAATGAAACTGCATATTTTGCAGTGTGTGCCGCATTTCTCCCAGAATCCACGGCACGGCATAGGTGGTCAGCCGTGTGCCCTGTTTTTTGTCATACCTGCGCACCGCGCGCATCAGACCAAGATTGCCAGCCTGCACCCATTCTTCCCATGGAATCGCCGCCGTGCTGCCCAATCTTTTTGAAAGCGACCACAGCATCGGCTGAAACCGAGCCAGGAGCATGCCCATTGCCGCTTTATCTCCTTGCTGCGCCAGCGCGATGAGCTCAGATTCATCCGCAGCGTGATCAGACAGCATCGATATCCTCTTCCTGCAGCAGCTTCGTCATCTTCACCAGCGTACCGCTTCCCGGCGCAGAAGTCACATGCACGCCGTCCATAAAGGAAAGCATCAATGAAAAGCCCATGCCTGTGCGCTCCTGATCAGGCTGCGAGGTATAAAACGGCGTCATCGCCTGAGCGACATCCTCAATACCGCAGCCAAAGTCTTCCACTTCGATCTCAACCTTCTGCTCATCCAAAGCAGCGCGAAGGAAGATTCTTCCATCCGCCCTCCCCGAATACGCATGCACAACAGCGTTGGTCACCGCCTCGCTGACTGCTGTGCGCACCTCGGAGACCAGGCTCATCGTCGGACTCAGCTGCATTAAGAACGCACTGATGACCATCCGCGCAAACGCTTCATTCTCTGCAAGCGACAAAAAGCTCAATTCCATCCGATTGTTCATGCTCATTCCTGCCTTCCCGCATCCTCTTGCGCAATGATCCTGTGCAGTCCTGCCATGCGGAACAGCTTCTCTGTCGGCGGCTTCAAGCCGCACGCAATGACTGTACCGCCCCTTTCGCGCATGGTTTTGTATCGTCCGATGATCATGCCTACACCGGAGCTGTCCATGAACCCAACATTTTCAAAATTGAGAACCAGCCTGCGAATCCTTGCATCCTCCAGCAGCGTTTCGATCTCGCCGCGCATCCTGTCCGCTGAACAGTGATCGATTTCTCCGCTCAGATACACGATCAACTGATCGCCGCTTTTCCTTGACTTGACCATGTTCACGCCTCCCCAAGTCCTTTGTGAACCACATGCCCTATATGTATATGAATCACAGCCAAACAAATGCCTGTTTTACGCATAGAATTAAGGATTCAGGGCAAAAGAAATGTGATTCACGATGATCAGAACGAAAACGCGGGGAGGCATGCGCGCATGAGCAAGCGAAAAAAGCGGACTTTGATCGGCATGTCTGTGCTGCTCGCTCTGCTTCTCGTCCTTGCCGCAGCGTTTTTCGTGATCTTTGATGTGCCGAACTGGCAGAGACTTGACCCCAGCCGTCTGCACGCTCTGGCGCAAACCTCCTCGCTTTTCGATGCAGACGGTGCGCTGATGAGCGAGCTGCGCGGCGCGGAAAACCGCACGCTCGTCTCTCTTTCTGAGATTCCGAAACACACACAGCTGGCATTTATCGCTGCTGAGGATCTGCGCTTTTACGCACACAAGGGCATCGATGTTTACCGTATATTCGGCGCGCTGAGGAGCAACCTTCGGAGCGGATCGCGTGTTGAGGGCGCAAGCACCATCACCCAGCAACTGGCCAAGCTGACGCACCTGAGCAGCGAAAAGACCATTCGTAGAAAGCTCGAGGAGATCTCCCTCGCTTTTCAAATCGAGCGTGTATACAGCAAGGATGAGATTCTGGAAATGTATCTGAATACCGTCTACTTCGGCCGCGGTGCCTATGGCCTTCAGGCAGCAGCGCGCGCCTTTTTCGGCATAGATGTCCGCGACCTTTCGCTTGTTCAGAGCGCCAGCCTCGCTGCGGCCATCAAAGCGCCTTCCCTCTACGCGCCGCACATGAGTCCGGAGAGCAACAAATCCCGCAGAAACTACATCCTGCAGACCATGCTCGAAAACGGATTCATCACGCAGGAGGAATATGATGAAGCCACGTCGCACAGCCTCTGGGTGCTGGCTGAACAGGAGGATACGCAGGTATATAGCTGGTATGTGGACGAGGTGCTGCGCGAGAGCAGCGAACGGCTCGGCCTAACGACGGACGAAGTCATCCGCGGCGGCTTCTCCATTTACACAGCCTACGACGCCCGCTTGCAGAGCATCGCAGATGAGGTATACGCAAACAGCAGCCTATTCCCCGCAGGAGCATCCGACGGTACGCCCATGCAGAGCGCTATGGCCGTCGTGGATACAAACAGCGGCGCCGTACGTGCGATGATTGGCGGTCGGGATTATGCCATCAAGCGCGGCCTCAATCGTGCGACGCAGATGCGCCGTCAGCCCGGCTCCGCACTCAAGCCGCTGGCTGTGTATGGGCCTGCGCTCGAAAAGGGCTACACCACGGCCTCCGTCCTGCTGGATGAAAAGACGAGCTTTGCCGGCGGCTATACGCCCCGCAATGCCGGTGACCGGTATTACGGCAACGTGACGATGCGCACCGCCGTGCGCAATTCACTGAACACGACGGCAGTGCGCCTGCTCGAGGAAATCGGCATCGACAGTTCCATCGAATACCTGACCAAGATGGGCATTCCCACGCAGGAGAGCGACAAGAACCTCTCCCTTGCGCTGGGCTCCATGACCTACGGCGTCACGCCTGTCGAACTGGCAGCCGCCTATGTACCTTACGCCAACGGAGGCGTGTACCACACGCCGTACTGCGTGGAAAAGATCGTATCCTCCGGCGGCGATGTGGTTTACCAGCACACGACGAGCGGCAAGCGCGTCATCTCTGAGCAGAACGCCTATCTGATGACCTCGCTGCTTCAATCCGTCGTCTCCAGCGGAACAGGCACGCGCATGCTTTCCGCCAACACGCCTGTCGCCGGCAAAACGGGCACGGTCTCCATGAGCGGCGGCAACCGGGATATCTGGATGGCGGCCTACAACACGGAGCTTTCCGTCACCGTCTGGATGGGCTTTGATCAAACGGATGCAAAGCACAAGATTCCCAACGGCATTACCGGCGGCAAGAATACCGCATCTGTTGCGGCAGCGTTCTTCAAAAAGGCCTATACCGACCGGGACAAGCCCAAATTCACTGAACCGGAAGGTCTCGTCTGGCTGACGCTGGACAAGCGAGCCATCACTGCGCGCGGCTCCGTAATGCTTGCCGACGACACAACGCCCAAGGATTACCGATTCAGCGAGGTCTTCATCGCCAACAACCGGCCATACGCTGTCTCTGACGTCTGGAATGCGCCGCCAGCGCCGGCATCCTTCTATGTGTCGCACGACGCAGGCGGCTACCCCGAGCTGCACTTCAAAGCAGCCGGAACCGCGCGATACCGCATTCAGCGCGACGCTGTCGGCGAATCCGTCATTCTGACGGAAATGATCGGCTCTGCGGGACAAAACATCACCTACAGCGACCGCAGCGCAGTGCCCGGTGTGCTCTATACCTATCGCGTGATTCCGATCCACGAGGAGCTCCTGCAGCAGGGCGTCTGGCTGGAGGGAAAGCAGGCTGTGCAGCTGGCCCAGGTTGCCTCCTCCTCAAGCGGCTTCCTCGCCGGGCTGCTCGGATTGATTCCGGCGCTGTCTGTGCAGACACAATAAATGCTCAGGATGAAAAAGGCATTGAAGAATTGTGTTTCCTCAATGCCTTTTTGATATATGCAGTTACAGAGTCCTCAGTTCGTCGCGTTTGGCATCGATCATCTCCGGCGTCGCATAATTGAGCGGAGAGAACATGCCCACGCGTGCTGTGTCCAATCGATCCTTTGCGCGCTCATAGTTTCCGTTTTCGATGTCGTACAGCGCCAGGAAGTAGTTGGTATCGATGGCCTTGGGCTTCAGGGCAATCGCTTTGTCAAAGTAAACCTTCGCCGTCTCCTTGTCGCCCACGAGCCGGTAATACGTCTGAGCAAGGTTGTCCAGGAACACCGGATCTTCTTCGTCGTATTCAATCGCTTCCTTGTTGAAGCGGATCGCCTCCTCTGCGTCGCCCTGCTCTATCTTCAGATAGCCGATGATGGAGTACAGCGTGCCGTTCTTGGTGTGGCGGAACTCGTCGTCGAGAATCTCCATGGCGCGGTCGAGATGGCCCTTCTGCCAGAGGATGATCGCATAATTGATGTGAAGATCGGTCTTCTCTTTCGCATCCAGCGGCATCTTCTCCATCTTCTTGAGCACTTCCAGCGCCTTATCAAACTGGCTGGTGCGGATCAGCAGCACGCTGTATCCGCGCAGCAGACGCGGTTTGTCCATCCCCTTGGCGTACGCCTCGTCATATAGCTGAAGCGCCGTCCTGTAATCTCCCTTGCTGTGCGCGGTCAGCGCCTTGTTGCCGGCCATGTTGCCCATAAAGCTCATTGCAGTTCTTCCTCCTGAATCCTTAATCTCGTTTCCCGTTCCTGTTTTCTGTGCAGCCGATCAATCCGCCTGCGGATCAGCGCCACCTGCTGTTCATCCGTGCCCCAGAGAGGCGCTGTATTCAGCGCATAGCGCAGTGCGCCGTTGGCATACAATAGCGCGCGCTTGTTGTCCTTTGCCATATGCTCGTAGTACTTCGCCAGCTCAATGTACGGCCAGACGCCGCCTGCACCCTGCGCAATCATGTGCTGGCAGCTCTCGATGACTTCGGCCCATTCCTTTTCCTTTTTGTAGCTGGCAGCCAGATGCATGTGCGCCTGCGCGGACAGTGTGCTTCGTCCGAGAATCCTGAAACAGGTTCTCGCCTGCAGCGTTCTGCCGCCGCGCATGAGCGTTCTGCCCACGCCGAAAAGATCCTCCGGATGTTCGAGCGTTTCCGGTGCCCGGAATGCCGAGCACAGATGGCCCGTCAGACAGGCCAGGCTCTTTACGTCGTCAAAGTTGTGCCGCAGCACATCCTCCAGCAGGGCAAACTCCTTCGTGCGCACATAATCAAAGTATCGCTGCGGCACCTGCGCGCCCGGCAGATCGTCATGGCGCGGCTGGCCGAGCACCGCCTCCTCAAGCGTTGCCAGATTACAGCGCTTCAGGCGCAGCTTGTACACGCGCCGCGCGGCGTGCAGCAGATCCAGATGCGGCATCTGCGTTACAGGCAGACGGATGCGGCTGAGAACCATACGCGACTCCAGCAGCGGCAGGTCAAACGTCTTGCCGTTGAAGGTGACGACCGTGTCCGCCTTTCGAAGCAGTGCCGCAATCTCTTCAAGCATCGCCGCTTCCTCGCTGTAATCGCGCATAACATACTGCCGGATGACCATGCCGCGCCCGTCGATGAAGCCCACGCCAATCTCAAAGGCTACTGTGCCTGCGCCGCCGCTCAGTCCCGTCGTCTCCGTATCCAGAAACAGCACGCGGCGAATATCCCAGCTTTCGCCGGCAAAGAGCGGATCGCACGCGCGGATTTCATCAAGCGTCGTATACTCAATCCCGCAAAGCTGCTCAAGCGGCACGATCTGCTCCCGGCAGAAAAACGGTTCCTCTTTGATCTCCGGCGCGGGCTTGGGCACTGCAGGCTTGCTCACCCCCATGAGCCTCTCGCGTAGATTTCTCATAGCGCCATCAGCCTTTCAGTCAGCAAAAGCGCCGTCTGCTTGCCGCGTTCACCCACCTCAGCCCGCGGACCGACACACGACGGACAGCCCGACTCACATGGGCAGGCCTTGAGCAGCGCATGTACGTCGCTGAAAATCAGGCTGCGCATGCCGTATACGCGCTCACTCAAGCCGATGCCGCCGGCATAGTTGTCAAAGACAAGGATCGTCGGCAGCTTGGTGAACGGATCGCGCACCCTGTACTGCACGCAGATATCGCTCGGCGAGCACATCAGATACAGCGGGATGATCTGCCGCAAAGCATTGGCGATGCCCAGCATGCCGCCCTGCAGGTCGTCCATGGACAGCCCGCCGGTCAGATGCTCATCCAGCGCCCACCAGCAGGCGTTTGTCGGCATCTCCAATTCCGGCAGATCGACCGGACCGAAGCCCAGCGTCTCCTGGGTATCCAGCTTGAACTTCTTGAACATCGTCACCAGCCAGGTAACCAGCACTTCACCATAGGCCATCGTGCCCGTCCCCAGAGGCTGCTTCCTGAGCACATCGAGCACCTTCACGCTGGTATTGAGGTCGGCGTCGGTATAATAATCCACGTTCACGCTGCGGACATAGGCTTTCTTTTCGGTGAAATCGAGCTTCTCCACCTGGAACTGCTGGCCTTCGTGCATGTAGATCGCGTGCTCATGCAAAAGCATCGGAACGGTATATCGGTCCATCTCGCCGATGACATTGTGATGCGCGGGATTCGTGATGTCGATGATGACAAAATTCTCGCTGGTGACGGACCGCAGCGACAGGTCAGCAGCCGGGAATTCCTCTGCCATCCAGTAATACCGGCCGCCCGTCAGATGCAGTATCTGTTCCTCACACAGATAGCCCAGCAGCTCCTGCGTGGAAACGCCGTCAGCGTATCGTTCCCCCTTCTCAAAGGGCAGCTCATATGCCGCGCACTTGACGTGATTGAGAAGCACATACAGGTTGTCCGGGTGCACCAGCGCGTTTTCAGGAGAATGCCCAAAGAAGTACTCCGGATGTGTGACGACATACTGATCCAATGCAGAAGAAGACGCCACTATGACCGTCAGCGCCGTATTTTTGCGCCGGCCCGCGCGTCCCGCTTCCTGCCAGGTGCTGGCAATCGAGCCTGGATAGCCGCACATCACGCACGCGTCAAGCTGGCCGATGTCGATGCCGAGCTCCAGCGCATTGGTCGAGACGACGGCACGGATTTCTCCCTTACGCAGCCCCCGCTCGATCTCGCGCCGCAGCGTGGGCAGATAGCCGCCGCGATAGCCGCGCACGCGTCCTGCGTTGCCCAGCGGGTCGCGCACGCGCTCCTTCAGATGGCGCGTAAGCACCTCGACCGTCAGCCGTGACTTGCCAAAGACAATGGTCGGGATGTCGTTGTCCACCAGCATGGACGCGATGCGGAGTGTCTCCTGCAGCACAGACTTGCGCACGCCAAGCTGGCGGTTGACCACCGGTGGATTATAAAATACAATGTGCTTTTCGCCGCTTGCCGCTCCGCTTTGATCAATCAGCTCCACCGGACGGCCAATGAGCGTCCGTGCCAGCTCAGCAGGGTTGGCGATCGTTGCAGAGCAGCAGATGAACTGCGGATTGGAACCATAGAACCGGCACAGGCGCAGCAGCCTGCGGATGACGTTGGCCAGATTGGAGCCGAACACG
Source organism: uncultured Clostridia bacterium (assembly GCA_945948915.1). Classification (GTDB taxonomy): domain Bacteria; phylum Bacillota; class Clostridia; order Christensenellales; family Aristaeellaceae; genus Ventricola. The sequence continues at coordinate 51,872 of CAMFCQ010000006.1, forward strand.
CCGCGATAGGCATGAATCTCGTCGATGACGATGTAGCGCAGATTTTCAAACAGCTTGACCCATTTGGTATGATGCGGCAGGATGCCGGAGTGCAGCATATCCGGATTGGTGACGACGATGTGTCCGGCCTGACGGACCTGACGGCGCGCCGCCGCGGGCGTATCGCCGTCATAGGTGTAGGTCTTTACGTCCACGCCCATCGCCTCGATCAGCTCGTAAAGCTCCGATACCTGATCGGCGGACAGCGCCTTTGTCGGGAAGAGATACAGCGCCCGCGCATCCGGCTCATGCAGGATCGTATTGAGCACCGGGAGATTGTAGCACATCGTCTTTCCGGAGGCCGTCGGCGTGACGACGCAGAGATCCTTATGCTGCGCCGCCAGATCAAACGCCTGACGCTGATGGCTGTACAGCCGGTATACGCCGCGTTTTTGCAAGACTGGCGCAATGCGGCTGTCCATTTCCGGCGGAAAATCCTCATAGATCGCCTCCCGCGCCGGGATCGTCTCCCAATGCGTGACGTTTTCCATGAACGCCGTCGTATTCTTCAGCCTGTCCAGAAGCTGTTCAAGGTTCATGTGTATTTCCTCCCGAATCGAAGCGCTGCGCGCGCAGGCGGCTCAGGCCGAGCGCGCAAACGGAGAAATAGGTCGCAATCAGGATTGGCTGCGTGACGTTGATGAGCATGACAATGCTGTACGCGAAGACCGACGCAAACGCGCCGCAAATCAGCTGATCACGCCCCGCATGGCACAGAAGCGTCACCAGCATGGAGACGTAGAACAGGACAAAGGCGGTCATGCCCAGCACACCGCAGGTCAGAAGCATCTGAAGGGGCTGGCAATGCGGATCATTGAAGACGCCTCCGCGCAGCATGGTCGGATCATCAAAATACGGCGTGAGCACGCGCAGTGTCAGCTCCATGCCCGCGCCGAAGAGCTTCTGTGCAAGCCCGGCGTCGGCAAACGCGCGCATCGATCGTATCCAGGGAAATCCGCGCTGTGAACCCCAATGATCGTCAAATCTCAAAATAGCAGCTGCCTCACCCAGGTTCTTCTCCGTATCGATCAATGAAAAGTAAACCATCGTGCCCAGCAGCAGGAGCACCACAATTGCAAAGCACGTCAGCAGCACCGCTGCCATCCTTCTCCGGTCAGGCGCCTTTTTTCCGCAGCGCTCAAGATACAGACAGATCGCTGCCAGCACGAGCAGCAAAACGCAGAGCATCTCTCCGGCATGCAGATGATAAACAAGTTCAGGCAGACCGGTGATCCTGGGCTTAAAAGCGCTGTGCTTGAGCAGTACATGTCCAGTCGGCATTGCCGCGCAGGCCGCTGCCCAGAGCGCCAGCGCGCGGGCCATCTCCGAAAACCTTCCGCAGGAGACCAGCAGCAGTGCAAAACACGCCAGATGGATGCCTGCCAGTGCACTGTCCGTGCGCGACACCATCCCGCCCAGGGCGATCACACAGGCGCACGCCAGCCCGAACGCACGCATGCTCCTCTTCTGCGAGAAGATAAACTGTCCGCCCGCGAGCGGAAACAGGATCACCAGATAGGTGCCAAAGAAGTCATAGTTGCCGATCGTGGACAGAAATAACGTCTTCTGTTCCTTCTTGATCCGCGCATAGAATCCCAGCGGATCAACGCCCATCGCATTGAGCAGTCCCAACAGCGCAACAGCCGTCGCGCAGAGCACAATGGGTACAATCAGCTGTCCGCAGCCTTTTCCCTCGCTGATGACGAAGAACGCCGCTCCGCAGCAGAGCATGAAAATGAGACCGCAGTAACGCCCCTCGCTGCCGTCAAGCGTTGCGGATTCAAACCCCGTTCGTGCGCAGGCTATCACGCAGCACAACAGAAAAAGAAGCATCAGCATCCTGTTCAGCCTGCCCGGATGTCTCATCTGCTTTTCATTTCCACGCCCGGGCAGCATTGCCGCAGCCATCAACAGCGCAAGCCCCGGCACAATCCGGCAGACCGTCTCGACCTTGAAACGGTTGATATCAAAGAATGCATTTCGAAAGAGCAGCGGAAGCACACACAACATAAACGCTGCGCATATCATCGAGACCAGCTCAGGAAGCCGCCTCTTCATCTGCTTGATTGCTTCCAGTCGAACCATGTTTCAGCCCTTCATTTTACGATGTGAATCATTCCGTGAAGCTTCGTTCCCGGGCACGGAGCGACGGGATTGATATCACTTTGCCGGTGTTGCAGCCGACACCACACCAGTTTAGATTCTATCTTATTGTAAAGCATCTGTGCGCGCTGTGCAAGTACATCTTCATGCAAATCAAGATGCAGGCGGTTTCGCATCCTGTTCTATTCAGTATGGCTCAAAACCCTTGATGCAGACAGCAAAGGCGGGCATCTGCCCGCCTTTGCTGTCACACAGGAACAAGCTCCTCGTGCGGTATCTCGATGTCAATCCTGTCACCCGCTGTGTGCAGCACAATCCGCTCGCCCACATGATTGCCCGTGAGCAGCAGATCACTGAGCGGATCCTCCACACGCCTGGCAATCACCCTGCGCAGATTACGCGCGCCGCTCATCGCATCCACACCTTCTCCTGCGAGCAGCACGGGCACATCGTCGTCAACCTCAAGCATAACGCCCAAACGGCCCAGCTGCTGCGCAATCCTGCCGAGCATCAGTGCGGCAATGCGTGCGCCATCCTCCTTCGTCAGGCTGTGCATGACGATAAGCTCGTCGATTCTGCCCAGAAACTCCGGCCGGAATGTCTGCTTGACCTGTGCCATAATGGCTTTGCCAGGATCATGCGCCTCTGCTCCGGAGGCAAAGCCCAGACGTTTTTCCATATCAAAGGAGACACCCGCGTTGGAGGTCATCACCACGATGGTGTTTTTGAAGTTTACCTTGCGGCCCACGCTGTCGGTCAGCCGGCCGTCGTCGAGCAGCTGCAGAAGCAGGCTGAAAATCTTGGGATGCGCCTTCTCGATCTCATCAAAGAGAACGACGCTGTATGGGCGCTTCAGCACCGCATCTGTCAGCTGGCCGCCCTCGCCATGACCGACGTAGCCGGGCGGCGAACCGATCAGCCTGGAGGCCGTCGCTTCCTCGCTGTATTCGGACATGTCGATGCGGATCAGCGCTTCCTCGCTGCCAAAGAGCGCTTCGCTGAGCGCCTTGCACAGCTCCGTCTTGCCCACGCCGGAGGGGCCGAGCAGCATGAACACGCCGAGCGGGCGCGTCGGATCGCCAAGACCCGCGCGCGAGCGTCTGAGCGCCCGGGCAATCGAGGCCACCGCTTCATCCTGCCCGACAATTCTGCGCTTCAGCGTCTTCTCCAGATTCAGGATATCCTGCTGGTTATCCGTGCCGACGCGCTCAACCGGCACGCCCGTCCACTGGGCGACCACCTTCGCTACGTCAGCGGCATGGATGACCATCTCGCTTAAGCCGTTTTCCAACGTCCAACCGGCGATCTTGGCCATCGAGGAAGCCTCGTCGATCAGGTCAATCGCCTTGTCCGGCATGCAGCGGTCCGTCACATAGCGCGCAGACAGTTCAACGGCAGCGGTCAGCGCGTCGTCTGCAATCGTCACATGATGATAGCTTTCATAGCGCTCACGCAGGCCGCCGAGTATCCGCAGAGTTTCTTCGTGATCCGGTTCGCGCACGTCGATGCGCTGGAAACGTCTGGCCAGCGCCGCGTCCTTTTCGACATACTTGCGGTACTCCTTGTAGGTCGTCGCGCCGATGACGCGCACCTCGCCGCGGGCAAGCGCCGGCTTGAGGATGTTGGCCGCGTCCAGGCCGCCCTCGCTCGAGCTGCCCGCGCCAATCAGCGTATGCATCTCGTCGATAAACAGGATCACGCTACCCATCTCCTGCACGCAGGCAAGCACCTTTTTGATGCGCTCCTCAAACTCGCCGCGGTACTTGCTGCCCGCGATGACCTGCGCCATATCCAGCGCGTAGATCCGGGTGTCCTTGAGCATCGGCGGCACGTCGCCCCGCGCAATCCGCGCAGCCAGTCCTTCTGCCAACGCGGATTTGCCCACGCCAGGTTCGCCGATGAGCAGCGGGTTGTTCTTTGTCTTCTTGCCCAGCACACGGATCATGGCATCCACCTCGGCTTTTCTGCCGATAAGCGGTTCCAATTCGCCGTTTGCAGCCGCCTGCGTCAGGTTGCGCGCATACTGCTCCAAAAACTGTTCTTTGGAAATGCCCTCTTCCTTCTGCTGCTTTTCCGCCTGCTGCGCAGCAGCAACCTCCTGTCCGGAGACCGGCTCGCTTGACGAAGCAATGCTCCTGGCTGCCAGCGGGCGCTCAATCTCGCCCGCCGCATTCACCAGCGCCATGCGCATGCCCTCGATCGTTTTGCCGAAGTCCCGCAGGACGTTGAGTCCGCAGCATCCGTCCTCACAAAGCAGTTCATTCCAGATATGCGCGATGCCTGCCAGTGTCTTCTTTTCCGGATTAGCATAGCTGAGCGCGCGCAGCAGCACGCGCTGCGCATGCGGCGTGATGCCCGTGATCCTGGAAAAACCTGCCTCTCCGCGCCCATAACGCCTGAGCACCTCCTGCTCAATCTCCTGCACGGAGAGATCACCCACAATGCACTGCGTCAGTTCATCGCTACCCTTGCACAGGCCCACGACGATATGCCCTGTGCCCATCCGCTCCTGGCCCATGGCCGCCGCGCAGATCTGCGCCTGCACCAGCGCCTTCATCGCGCTCTGTGTGAATCCTTTGGGTATATTCACCGTAAACCCTCCCTCCTGTCCGGCAGCTCAGATGCGGCGCTTGGCCAGCGAAAGAATCATGCTGCGCAGCGTACCCGCGCACAGCGCGTCCTTCATCGCCAGCGGCAGCGGCACGGCCTGCGGCGAGAGCGCGGCGAGCATCAGCTCCGCTTCCTCCTGCGTGACGATCTTTTCCATTTTCAGATGCTCGATGATTCTTGCGGCATCTGCACCGCTGATGGATGTGCCGATTCGCTGATACAGCGACTGCAGCAGCTCTTCCCTGCTGGTTGCTGCCAGGCGGACAATGCGGATATATCCGCCGCCACCGCGCCGCGACTCGATCACATAGCCATGATCCGGCGTAAAGCGCGTGGAAAGCACATAGTTGATCTGCGACGGCGCACACTGGAAGTGCTCCGCCAGTTCATTTCTTCTCAGTTCTATCTCATGTGTCTCATCTTCCATGAGCGCCTTGATAAAATCCTCTATGGAATCGCTGAGCAATCTCATAAGAAATCCCTCTCTTTATCCAGTCTGGTTTAACTTTCTTTGACCTTTTCTATTATACGCGTTTTCATATCCGCGCGCAAGACCAAATTTACCTTGCGCCAGGTCTCTTGGTATCGTATAATAAAGTGATTCGACTACACAGATTCATGCATATTGATAGGAGCAATCATCATGATCGTTTTGAGCGCGCAGAATGTCGCCAAAGCATTTGGCGTCAATGTTGTGCTGAAGGACGTTTCCTTCACCCTCCAGCAGGGCGACCGCATCGGGTTGGTCGGCGTAAACGGCTGCGGCAAATCAACCCTGATGCGCATCATCGCAGGACTTGACGTTCCGGACAGCGGCGAAATCTCCATCGTGCGCGGTACGCGCATCGGCTATCTAGCACAGCAGGATATGGTGACCAGCGGCGCAAGCATATGGGCGGAGCTTGAAAAGGTATACGAGCCTGTCTTTGAAATGGAGAAGCGGCTGCGCCAGCTTGAAAATGAGATGGAGCACGCGCACACCGATCCCGCGAGATTCATCAGCCTTTCTGCAGATTACGACAAGCTGATGCGCCGGTTTGAGGATGCAGACGGATATGCCTGGAAGAGCATGGTTTCCGGCGTGCTCAACGGCCTGGGCTTTAAGCCCAGCCAGTATGAGCAGAATGTCGATTCCCTCTCCGGCGGCGAAAAGACGCGCCTGTGTCTGGCACGACTGCTGCTGCAGAAGCCCGACCTGCTGCTGCTGGACGAGCCGACCAACCATCTGGACATGGAAACCCTCGCCTGGCTGGAAAACTATCTGGCCAGCTATCGCGGCAGCGTGCTGGTCATCTCGCATGACCGTTACTTCCTTGATCATGTCTGCACCGGTATGGTTGAGATCCTGATGGGCACTGCTGAGCAGTACAGCGGCAACTACACCCGGTATATCGCCCAGCGCGAGGAGCGCTTTGAGACGCGTATCCGTGCCTATGAGCTTCAGCAGAAGGAGATCGAGCGTCAGCAGGCGATCATCGCGCGCTATCGGATGTTCAATCGTGAGAAGTCCATCCGCGCAGCGGAAAGCCGTGAGAAGGCGCTGGAGCGCATGGAGAAGCTGGAAAAGCCGGTGGACGAACGCGCCATCCGCTTTCGGTTTGAGGCGCGCCGCCGCACCGGCGAGGATGTGCTGATGATCAACGAGGTGAGCAAATCCTTCGGCGAAAAGCACCTCTTCTCCAAATTCTCGCTTCATGTCCGTGCGGGCGACCGCATCGCGCTGATCGGCCCCAACGGCGTGGGCAAATCCACGCTGATCAAGCTTATCACCGGCGAGGTTCCCAGCGACAGCGGCGATATCCGTTATGGCTCCAACGTTGACGTCGGCTATTACGACCAGCATCAGAGCTCGCTTGATCCCGAGAAGACCGTGCTTGACGAAGTCTGGGATCGATTTCCCCGGATGGAGCAATCCGACGTGCGCGGCGCGCTGGGCATGTTCCTGTTCACCGGAGACGACGTGTTTCAGCCGATCAGGACGCTCTCCGGCGGCGAGAAGGGCCGCGTCGCACTGACCGCGCTGATGCTGCGCAAGGACAATCTGCTGCTGTTGGACGAGCCGACCAACCATCTGGACATGGATTCCCGCGAGGTGCTGGAGGACGCGCTCTCCGGTTTCGGCGGCACGATCATCACCGTTTCCCACGACCGTTACTTCATCAATCGTGTCGCCGACCGCATTATCGAAATGCAGCCCGACGGCGTCACGGAATACATGGGCAACTACGACGACTATCTGGAAAAGAAGAACCGTCCAGTCGAGCAGGAAACCGTCGCCGGCAAGACCCGAACCGAGCTTGAAAAGGAAAAGCGCCGCGAGAAGATGAACAAGCAGGCGCTTCGCCAGCTCAAGGTCCGCGCGCAGGAGGCTGAGAAGGCAGTCGGCGCGAAGGAAGAGGAAATCGCCGGTCTAGAAGCGCAGATGGCTGATCCGAACCTGTATGCCGATGCCGAACGCGCCGCCGAAGTGCAGAAAGCCTATCAGCAGGCACAAAGCGATCTGTCCAGGCTCTATGAAGAATGGGAAGCGGCGGAGGCCGCATTGCAGGAAGAAGGCTAAACGACCAAAGAAAGGAGCGATGATGCCATGCTATTTATCGGTATTTGCGGCGCAAGCGGCAGCGGCAAATCCACACTCGCTGAGGAGCTGGCCAAAATGGTTAACAAGAGCATTCTCATCATCAACCAGGACGCGTACTACTACGACCATCCGGACATGAGCTTTGAAGAACGGTGCAAGCTCAATTACGACGAGCCCTCCATCTTCGATCACGATCTTCTGCTGGAGGACGTGCGTACCCTGCTCAGCGGCAGGCGCGTGCTGCGCAAGCGGTATGACTATTCCAATCACCGCCGTGCCCCGCAGGCGGAAGAATACCTTGAGCCGCACGATGTCATTGTCATCGAAGGCATTCACGCATTCTACGATGAGCGACTGCGCGACATGATGGATCTCAAGCTCTTTGTCCGGGTGGACTCGGACATCTGCCTGCTTCGGCGCATTCAGCGCGACATCAATGAGCGCGGCCGCGCCATCGACAACATCTCTATGCAATACCTGACGACTGTCAAGCCGATGTTCGATCAGTACATCCGCAACTATGAGCAGTATGCGGACGTGATTGTCGCTCGCGGCGGCAAGAATGCCAAGATTACAGAAATTCTCGCCGGCTATATCAATAACGATCTGCACTTGTATCGCGGAAAGAACACAGGAGGTCATCATGCTTAAGCACTACACCAAGGAAGAGAAGTCCTGGATATTCTATGACTGGGCGAATTCCGCCTTTTCCGCCATCGTGGCCGCCATCGTCCTGCCCGTGTTTTTCAAGACCATCGCAGAAGGCAGCGGTGTGACCGCCGTCAACGCGACGGCTTACTGGGGATATGCCACTTCTCTGGGCACGCTGATCTGCGCGGTACTTGCACCGTTCCTGGGCACGCTCGGTGATTTCAAGGGCATGAAAAAGAAGCTCTTCACCGCCTTCATGCTGCTGGGCGTCATCAGTACCTTCATGCTGGCGCTGACCGACAGCTGGCAGGGGCTGCTGTTGTTCTATGTGCTGGGCACGCTGGGCTTCTCCGGCTCGTGCATCTATTATGACAGCTTCCTGCTGGATGTGACCGATGTTTCCCGCATGGATCGCGTCTCCTCCGTCGGCTACGGCCTGGGTTACATCGGCGGCTCCACGATTCCGCTGGTCATTTCCCTCGTCCTGATTCAGTTCGGCTCCGGCTTTGGCATCCCGACGATGCTGGCCACTAAGCTTTCCTTTGTCCTTACCGCCGTTTGGTGGCTGGTTTTCACGATTCCGATGCTGCGCAATGTCCATCAGATGCACGCCATCGACCCGGACCGCAACATGCTCGCTCACACGATGCGCAATATGCGGCAGACGCTTTCCTTGATCGTCAAAAACAGGAGTCTGCTCTTCTTCGTCCTCGCCTACTTCTTCTACATTGATGGCGTGGGTACGATCATTCATATGGCGACAGTCTTCGGTTCCTCCTGCGGCCTTGACAGCATGGATCTGATGGTCGTGCTGCTCGTGGTACAGATTGTGGCTTTCCCGTTCGCCATCCTCTATGGCCGGCTGGCAGACAAATTCGGCTCGCGCAACATGATTCTCTTCGGTATTGCGACCTACATCGTCGTCTGCATGCTGGGCTTTAACCTCAAGGAAATGAAGGATTTCCTGCTGCTGGCTGTACTGGTGGGCACCGCACAGGGCGGCATCCAGGCGCTGTCCCGCTCGTTCTATGGCAAGCTCGTTCCGGCAGATCATGCCAGCGAATACTTTGGCTTCTTCGATGTGTTCGGCAAGTTCTCCGCCGTCATCGGTCCGGCGCTCTTTGGCCTCGTAGCGCAGCTGACCGGCATCACCAATTACGGTGCGCTGGCTGTCATGTTCATGTTCATCCTTGGCGGCGCGATCTTCATGTTCCTCGTGCCCAAGAATGTTGAAAAGGTTTGACGATGGGCCGGTTCCGTCCGCTTTGCAATCGCCTGAAGAACTGAAAAAGGAGGTCTGCACAAACGCAGATCTCCTTTTATGATGCTTGATTAGTCCTCGTAGCCGTTCGGATTCTGGGTCTGCCAGCGCCAGGAGTCGCGGCACATATCCTCCAGATTCTTTTCAGCTTCCCAGCCAAGGTCTTCCTTCGCCTTCTTCGGATCAGCCCAGCACTCGGCGATATCGCCCGGGCGGCGATCCACGATCTTGTAGGGAACCTTCACGCCGTTGACCTTCTCAAACGCGTTGACGATATCCAGCACACTGTAACCATGGCCGGTGCCCAGGTTCACGATCTCAGTGCCGGTGTGCGTCATCGCATAGTTCGCAGCGGCAACATGACCCTTCGCCAGATCGACGACGTGGATGTAATCGCGCACGCCGGTGCCGTCCGGCGTCGGATAGTCGTTACCGAAGACGGACAGGAACTCACGCTTGCCGGAAGCCACCTGCGTGATGAACGGCATCAGGTTGTTCGGAATGCCGTTGGGCATCTCGCCGATACGTCCGCTCTCGTGCGCACCGATCGGGTTGAAGTAACGCAGGAGCACGACGGACCAGTCCTTGTTCGCCGCAGCAATGTCGGTCAGGATGCGCTCGTTCATATACTTGGTCCAGCCGTACGGATTGGTGCAGCTGGTTGGCATGGTCTCATCAAGCGGCATGTGATCCGGAATCCCGTAAACCGTCGCAGAGGAGCTGAAAATGAAGCGCTTCACGCCGTGCTTCTTCATCGCTTCGCAGACTGTCAGCGTGCAGTCGAGGTTGTTGCGGTAGTATTCCATCGGCTTGGCGACAGACTCGCCAACGGCCTTGTACGCCGCAAAGTGGATGACTGCGTCAATCTCGTTTTCAGCAAAGATTTTGTCCATCGCAGCAAAGTCGCAGCAATCCGCGTTGTAGAACTTGATGGTCTTGCCGGTCAGTTCCTGCACACGCTCGAGGGACTTCTCACTGCTGTTGTAGAGGTTGTCAACGACAACAACGCTGTGGCCCGCATTGAGCAATTCCACGCCGGTATGAGACCCGATAAAGCCGGCGCCGCCAGTCAGAAGGATGTTCATGGGATGACTCTCCTCTCTTCTCTCGCGCGAAAAGTTGTTTTTCTTTATGTATGATTATACCACCGGTTTTCCGCTGTGGCAATCACCATTATTCCTCAATCAGCACAGCGCGGCAAGGCGCACCGTTTTCTCCGGTCAGGGACAACGGCAGCGCGCTGAGGAAGTAGTTTTCTCCCGTTGCCTTTTCGAGACGCAGGCCCTCCAGAATGGCCACGCCTGTGCTCAGCAGCGTCCTGTGAATCTCGCCGTCGCAGATTTCCATATTTTCAACCGTTGGGGCGTCAATCCCCACCAGCTTGACATGCTGCTGTGCCAGGTACTGCGCCGCGCGCATGCTGAGCACCGCCGGGTTGAAATGGCCGTTCTTGGGCGTGTACTGTCCCTTGGGATCGGTGCGCAGCAGGATGCGCTCCCCCTCTGCGACCTGGCAGTCAACGAGCATCTTCTCCGTGATCACCTGTGCATCAAATGTGAGTACGCGGCAGGGGCCGACGAAGCAATCCAGCGGCATGCTTTCAATCGTTGTGCCGCCGGGAATCATATGCAGCGGCGCATCGACATGCGTGCCGCAGTGGCTGCCGATGGTCAGCTCGCTCACCTCGCACATGTCGCCCTGCTTGAAGCTGGCGCACACCTGGCTGTGAAAGCGCGGATCGCCTGGATAGACGGTCATGTCCGAGCGGATTTCCTGAGAAATGTCAATGATTTTCATGTTTATCTTTCCGCAGCCTCATACTCGGCCACGGCCTCCTTCCATTCTTCTGTAAACTCTTCAAGACAGAGGTTGTTGTCCCGCATGTACTGCGCCACCTGTACGCCAACATAACGCAGATGCCACGGCTCATAGATGATGCCGGTAATGTCCTCTTTGTCCTTCTGATACCGGAGGATGAAGCCATAATCCCAGCAGTTTTCCGCGAGCCACTTGCCCTGCTTGGTTTCGCCGAACGCCTCCGTGAACTTCTTGCCGATACCGGCCTTGTTGATCACGTCGATACCCAGTCCCGTCTGATGATCCGAGGAGCCGGGATACGCCACCACGCCGTCATCCTTGCCATTGTTTTTCTCAAGGCGGTTGTTGTACATGGTCTTCTGCGTGCGGTAGCTGCGGTATCCGGAATGCGCGTACAGATAGATACCGTCCTTCTCCGCCGCGTCAAACAGCGCGCAGAGCGCATCCGCCGCCGTCTGGCGCATCTGAATCGGATCATAGCTGATCTTCCGGCAGGAAAGATCCTTCGTCAGATCATCCGGCACATAGTCTTCATCCAGCAGGCTCTCCCGGTTGGCCAGCACGATGTAGTCGCTCGTTTTGAGCAGCTCATAGGATATCGGATAAGTCCATTCCTTCTGCGGCAGTTCCTCTTCAAAAGCCTGCGCTTCCTCAATCTCGCCCAGTGCGGAAAGATCCAGCATCTCCGCCGCACACGGCGCTGCAAACAGAAGCATGAGCATCAGCACCACACATATTCTATCAATTCGCTTCAACGGTCGTCTCTCCTTCTTCTTCAAGAAATTTCACGCGATCAGCACGTATCATCAGGATGTATTCTTCAAATGTGATGTCCAACTCATGGATCTGAGCGGCAGCTTCAAGACCAACATAGCGAATGTGCCACGGCTCATAGACGTAGCCGGTGATCTCCGTTTTTCCCTTGGGATAGCGCAAAATGAAGCCGTATTCGTGGCAGTGTTCCGCCAGCCAAATACCTTCCGGCGTTTCGCCGAAATCCTCCACCAGGCCGCTGCCCAGCGAGGACAATCCCTCTACGTCCATCGCCAGGCCCGTCTGATGCTCGGAATAGCCCGGCTTGGCGACGCTGGCGTTGGCTGCCTTTTCGCTCATTGTTTTCAGCTTGCGCTCGAAAATCGCCTTTTGTGTGGAGTAGCTGCGAAAGCCGCTGGTGGCGTACAGCGTAATGCCGTCTGCCAAAGCGCCCCGAAACAGCGCCTCAAGCGCTGCCGCAGCCTTCGGCTGCATGTAGATGTTTTCTGAGAGCGCTTCTTTGGTCGGCGTCACATTTGGCTTCACCAGCGTGACGGGCACAGACGGCGCACGGTTGTTTTTATTGACCAGAATGAGCGTGTCTGTCGGATCCTGATGCGGCATCATAAACGCCCAGGATTCAAACATCATCGCCGCACCGACTGCCAGCGCTGCGATCGCCCGCATTGCAAGCATGATCTCGTTTTTCCTCTCCTTTGCTTGATTCCGCGATGGTTGAAGCACACGTTTTTCGCTTTACTCGAGCCAGGCAAGCGCATCCTCTCCCAGCTTGGCAGCCAGACGGCCATACAGCGTGTCGTCCGCCATCGCCTCGATCACCACGCCGGTATCGGTGTATTCCTCAACAAGCACGCTGCCGCTGCTGTGGAGCATCGACGTAACAGCACCCTGTGCATACGGAATCTGTACGCGCAGCCTGCGCTGCACGCCTCGAATCTTGCGCTTCACTTCCTCAAGCAGCGCGTCAATCCCCTCGCCGGTCTTCGCGCTGATGAAGAACGCACCCGGCCACTGCGGCCTGGTTTCCAGCAGATCAACCTTATTGACGACGTCAATCATCGGGCGATCCTGCGCCCCCAGAGAGGCGAGCACCTCCAGCACCACGTCATGCTGATGGAGCATCTCATCAGATGCGCCGTCAGAGACGATCAGCAGAATGTCCGCCAGCAGCGCCTCTTCCAGCGTCGAGCGGAACGCATCGACCAGCGCGTGCGGCAGCTTGCTGATAAAGCCAACCGTATCGACCAGCAGGAACTCACCGCCGTTGGGCAGCTTTACCGTGCGCACGACAGGATCGAGCGTCGCGAAGAGCTTGTCTTCCGCCAGCACATTGGCGTCGCTGAGCGCGTTGAGCAGCGTGGACTTGCCCGCATTGGTATAGCCCACCAGCGCAACGACCGGCACGCGGTTCTTCTCACGCCGCGAACGGCGCAGGCTGCGCTGATCCTCCAGTTCCCTGATCTCGTGATGCAGGTCGCTCATCCTCCTGCGGATGCGCCGCCTGTCCATTTCAAGGCGCGTTTCGCCCGGACCTCGAGTACCGATGCCGCCGCCCAGACGGGACATCGACACGCCGTGTCCCATGAGCCGCGGAAGCTGATACGCCATCTGCGCCAGTTCTACCTGCAGGCGTCCCTCGCGCGACTGCGCGCGCTGTGCAAAGATATCCAGGATCAGCGTTGTGCGGTCGAGCACCTTCACGCCGCGCAGTACATCCTCCAGATTGCGCGTCTGCACGCCGGAGAGCTCGTCATCGAAGATCACGATGTCCGCATCCTTCGCCTGACAATCGAGCGCCAGCTCTTCCGCCTTGCCGCTGCCGATGTATGTCGCCGTATCCGGCCTGGTTTTCTTCTGCAGCATGGCGCCAACGACAACCGCACCCGCCGTGTCCGCCAGACGTGCCAGCTCCTCAAGCGAGCGCTCGCTGTCCAGACCAACCAGATACGCGCGCTCCTTTTCCTCCTGCGTGCTGCTTCCTGCGCCGATGAGCACCTCCTGATCCGCGCGTTCAATCGCGTCCATCCAGGCGCGCTGCGGAATCCTCTTCACCGGCACAATGTCAGTCAGAAAGACCTTATTCACGCCGCCGACCATCTCGCCCAGGAAAGCCGCCTGCACGCCGGTGGCATGGCCGTCCTTCGCGCCGACGGCTGCCATCGCGTCAAAGTGCATCGAGCGCAGAGAGCTGATGTCCACGTCCGACAGCTGCGGATTTCCGCCCGGATGGGTGTGGATGCAGCGAATCATGCTCAGGCGGCGCGTATTGCGGCGCAGATGCATGTCCTTGAGATCCACGCTGTTCAGACCGCCGATGGTGATGTCCAGAATCGCACCGCTGCGTGAGACATAGATGCTGATCTCTCGATTGATCGCGCAGGTGAATGCCGCCAGCACGTCAAGCAGCTCCGCCGGAGCGAACACCTCGCCGGTCAGATCCAGGTCGTACAGCGTTTCCAGCTGTGCCAGCACAGAATCGCGGATGCCTTCTTTGTTGCCATAAATCATGGTCGCGCCGAGTCTCCTTTTATCGTTTCAGAATTCGCCGCAGCGTGTCAGCGACAGCGGCCATCTCCTCTTCCGTATTCTCTTCCCCGATTGAAAAGCGGATATCCGCCTGTCTGTCGCCGCTGATGCCCATCGCCGTGACGACATGCGAGCGCTCTGCCGCGCCGGACGAGCATGCGCTGCCCGCAGATGCAGCGATTCCCGACAGATCAAGCTGCATGAGCAGCGGTAAGGGATTCACATCGTCGAAGGTTACATGCAGATGACCGGGCAAACGATTTGCACGATCGCCATTCACATGAACGCCTGGCATCGAAAGCAGCTTTTCTTCCAGCATATCGCGCAGCCTCGAAACGCGCGGCGCTGTCTTTTCCATTTCATGCACAGCCAGCGCAATCGCCTTGCCCATACCTACGATCGCCGGCGTGTTCTCCGTGCCCGCACGCATGTTTCGCTCCTGCGCGCCTCCGTGAATCAGGTTATCAATCCGCACACCGTCGCGCACAATCAGCGCGCCAATCCCCTTTGGGCCGCCAAACTTATGCGCGGAGATGGACATCAGATCCACACGCAGATGACAGAAGTCCACCGGAATATGACCAACCGCCTGCACCGCGTCCGTATGCATCAGCACGCCGTGTGCATGCGCGATCTCCGCCAGGGCCGCAACCGGTTCAATGGTGCCGACCTCGTTGTTCGCCAGCATGACGGAGGCCATCAGCGTATCCGGCCGAATCGCCCGCACAAAGCTTTCCGGCGAAACGCGCCCAAGATGATCCACCTCCAGATAGGTCACCTCGCAGCCCCCGCGCTCCAGAGCCGCACAGGTGTTCAGCACGGCGTGGTGTTCAATCCTCGTGGTAATGACATGTCTTTTTTGCGGATGTACAGAAACCACGCCCGACAATGCCCAATTGTCCGCCTCACTGCCGCCGGAGGTAAAATAAACCTCACTGCGCTTTGCACCGACTGCCTGGGCAACCTCGCCGCGTGCCGTGTCAATCGCCCGCCGGGCATCCCGCGCAAGCTGATAGCCGCCGCTGGCATTGCCATAAGAAGCGGAGAAATACGGCAGCATCGCCTTCAGGACTTCATCCCTGACCGGCGTCGTCGCCGCATGGTCCAGATATATCACGCTTTCCGCCCCGTTTCTGCAAAAATCCATACATGATAAGTTTACCTTTTGTCTGCAGATGTGTCAACCACAAACTTCCCATCAGGTGTTCTTGCAAACATGAAAAAGCGTACCGGACTCCTGCACGATACGCTTTTGTAAAGGTTTTATTCGTTGACGCAGCCGTCATACAGCGGGAAGCGCGCACACAGCGCAAGCACTTCCTGCTTGACTTCATCCACGGCAGCCTCGCCTTCGCGGATCAGCCTGGCGATCAGCTGCGCGATCTTCACCATCTCCGGTTCCTTCATGCCGCGGGTCGTCACCGCCGGCGTGCCGATGCGCACGCCGCTGGTCACAAACGGGCTGAGCGTCTCCTTCGGGATGGTGTTCTTGTTGACCGTGATGTTTGCCTGACCCAGCAGCGTCTCCAGCGCCTTGCCGGTCACGCCGGTGCCAGTCAGATCCAGCAGCATCAGGTGATTGTCCGTGCCGCCGGAGACGAGACGGATGCCCTGCTTCGTGAACTCCTCCGCCATGGCCTTCGCGTTGAGCACGATCTGATGCTGATAGGCCTTGAACTCGTCGCTCAGGGCTTCCTTGAAGCAGACCGCCTTGCCCGCGATGACATGTTCCAGCGGTCCGCCCTGAGTTCCGGGGAAAATGGCCTTGTCAATCGCTTTCGCGTACTGCTCCTTGCACAGGATCATGCCGCCGCGCGGGCCGCGCAGCGTCTTGTGCGTCGTCGTGGTCACAAAGTCGGCATACGGCACCGGACTCGGATGCTCGCCTGCAGCAACCAGACCGGCGATGTGCGCCATGTCGACCATCAGCAGACAGCCCACCTTGTCCGCAATCTCACGCAGGCGGGCAAAGTCGATCACGCGCGGGTACGCAGATGCACCCGCCACAATCAGCTTCGGCTTCACCTCAAGCGCCTGCTTCTCCAGCGCATCGTAATCGATGACTTCCGCATCCTCCGTCACGCCGTAAGCAACGAAGTTGAAATACTTGCCGGACATGTTCACCGGGCTGCCGTGTGTCAGGTGGCCGCCGTGAGACAGGTTCATGCCCATCACCGTGTCACCCGGATTCAGCATAGCGAAGTAAACCGCCATATTGGCCTGCGCGCCGGAATGCGGTTGCACATTGGCATGCTCCGCACCGAAAAGCAGCTTGGCACGGTCGCGTGCAAGGTTTTCAACCACATCGACATACTGGCAGCCGCCGTAGTAACGCTTGCCCGGATAGCCCTCGGCATACTTATTGGTCAGATGAGAACCCATCGCCGCCAGCACGGCGTCACTGACGAAGTTCTCGGAAGCAATCAACTCAATATGCTCACGCTGGCGCTTGAGCTCATCCTGCATGGCAGCACAGAGCTCGGGATCGACAGCCTGAATGGACTTGAAATCAATCATGGTAGGCACCGCCTTTTTTGTGTTTTGCATTATTATATCACAAATGCGTCATAAATCAAGCAAAAGCCGACTTATGTGCAAAAAAGGGGAACGCCGAAGCGTTCCCCCTTTCATTCATCAGGCCTTCTGTTCGGGCTCCTTTGCGGCAGCCGGAGCAGCCGGCTTCGCGGCCGGAGCTGCAGGAGCCTTCTTCACCTTGTCCATCTTGTTGCGCGGCGCGCGGCGGTCACGCATGACAATCGCCTTGCGCGGGCACTTCGCGGCACAGGCACCGCAGCCGGTGCAGGCGCCAAGCACCTTGTGCTTCTGCTTGAGCGCGCCTTCGATCGCATCAAACTTGCACTGCTTGGTGCACAGCGTGCAGCCCACGCACTTGTCTGCGTCGATGTACGCTTCCTTGCGGACCTCGTAATCGGCGGTCATCGCGCCGGTCGGGCAGGCATCCGCGCAGGCCATGCAGCCCACGCACTTCTCGTAGTCGATCTTCGGCACGCCATTCTCCATGGTCAGCGCGCCAAAGTTGCAGGCCTTCACGCAGGCTTCGCAGCCCACGCACGCCTTGTCGCACTTCTCCTTGAGGGCGTTGCCCTTGCCCGGATTGTGGCAGCTGATCTCGACGACGCGATCTGCCGGCTGCATGCTCAGCACATGCTGCGGGCAGGCCGCAACACACTTCTTGCAGCCCTGACACTTCTCCTTGTCGACGACGGCAATCTTCTTCACCGGATCGATGTGGATCGCATCAAACGGGCAGGCGCGCTCACAGGTACCCAGGCCCAGACAGGCATACTGGCAGGCCTTGGTGCCATTGTCCACCAGGGTCGCCGCGATGCAGTCATGAATGCCCTGATAGTTCTTCTGCGCGCAGTGGTCGCCATGGCCCTGGCAGGCAACGGTCGCCACCATGCGGACGCCGGCAGAAGCGGAGACACCCATGATCTCCGCCATTGCGGCGGTGCACTTGGGCCCGCCGACAGCGCAGGCACCCACTTCAGCCTTGCCCTCGGCGACAGCGGCGGCATAACCG
>CAMFCQ010000007.1 GCA_945948915.1 uncultured Clostridia bacterium
CAGCTTGATGAGCGCCTGGAAGCCGTTGCAGATGCCCAGCATCAGGCCGTCGCGCTGATCCAGCAGCGCGTGGATCGCATCCATGATGCGCGGATTGCGCAGCGCCGTGGCGATGAACTTGCCGGAGCCGTCCGGCTCGTCGCCGGCGGAGAAGCCGCCCGGCAGCATGACGATCTGTGCGTTCTCGATGCCCCTCACAATCGCGTCGACAGACTCCTCGATGCCCTTGGCCGTCAAGTTGCGGAAGATGAAGGTATCCACGTCGGCGCCCGCACGGCGGAAGGCCTTCGCGCTGTCCAGCTCGCAGTTGGTGCCCGGGAAGGACGGAATGAACACGCGCGGCCTGGCGATGTGCAGCGCCGGACGGTTGGTATTGCGCGCGACGAACGGCTTGTACGGCGCGACGGAGTGCTTGGCCGGCGCGCTCGTCGGGAAGACGCTCTCCAGCGGCGCGCTCCAGGCCTTGTGCGCCTCCTCCAGGGAGAGCTCCGTGCCCAGCGCGTTCACCATCGGATGCTCGGACGTGAAGCCGATGACCTCCATGCCCGCCGGCACCGGCGCGCCGTCTGCCAGCTCGCAGACGATGCTGCCGTAGGCAGGCAGGAAGAGCTCGTCCTCGGTCACGCCGTCCAGGCTCACGCCAATGCGGCTGCCCAGCGCCATCATCGTGACGGCAGCGGCGATGCCGCCGCAGCCCACGGTGTGCGCGGAGAGCACGTCGCCGCGCTCGATTGCCTGGCGCAGCAGGTCATAGCGCATGAGCGCCTTGTCGTATTCCGGCAGGAGATGGCTGTCCACCGGCAGGCGCAGCAGCGCGATGCGGTGGTCGCCGCCCTTGAAATCGGTGGAGATGATGTTCTTCGCCTCCACGGCGTTCACCGCGAAGGAGACGAGCGTCGGCGGAACGTGGATGTCCTCGAACGTGCCGCTCATGGAGTCCTTGCCGCCGATGGACGCGGTGCCGAAGCCCAGCTGCGCGGCCAGGCCGCCCAGCAGCGCAGCCGCCGGCTTGCCCCAGCGCTTCTCGTCCTTGCCCAGCTTCTCAAAGTACTCCTGGAAGGTCAGGCGCGCGCGGGTCACGTCGCCGCCCGCGGCGCAGATCTTGGCCAGGGACTCGGTGACGGCGTACACGGCGCCGTGGAACGGGCTCCATTCGCTCAGGTACGGATCGTAGCCGTGGGCCATCAGCGTGGCGGTGGTGGTCTCGCCATCGGTCGGGATCAGCGCAGCCATCGCCTCATTCGGGCTGTCGCGGTGCACGCCGCCGTACGGCGCCAGGATCGTGCTCGCGCCGATGGTGCCGTCAAAGCGCTCGACCATGCCCTTCTGAGAGCAGATGTTCAGGTCGCCCAGCATGGAGAGCCACGCCTCGCGCACGGTCTTGCCCTTGGCGAAGTCCGGCTGCGCGGTCAGATACGGCTTCTCGCTGTCCGGCGCGGCAATGACCGCCTTGGCGTGCTGGGTCACGCCGTTGGTATCCAGGAACGCGCGGGACAGATCGACGATCGTCTTGCCGCGCCAGTGCATCACCAGGCGCTCCTCCTCGGTGACGACCGCAACCTGCGTCGCCTCGAGGTTCTCCTCATAGGCCATCTGCTTGAAGCGCTCGACCATGTCGGGCTCAATCACGCAGGCCATGCGCTCCTGGGACTCGGAGATCGCCAGCTCGGTGCCGTCCAGGCCCTCGTACTTCTTGGGCACGGCGTCCAGCTCAATGACCAGGCCCGGGGCCAGCTCGCCCACGGCGACGCACACACCGCCCGCGCCGAAGTCGTTGCAGCGCTTGACCATCTGCGCGAACTCCGCGCTGCGGAACAGGCGCTGGATGCAGCGCTCGGTCGGCGGGTTGCCCTTTTGGACCTCCGCGCCGCAGGTGGAGAGGGACTCGACGCTGTGCGCCTTGGAGGAACCGGTCGCGCCGCCGCAGCCGTCACGGCCGGTGCGGCCGCCCAGCAGCATGATCACGTCGCCCGGGGCCGGCTGGCCGCGGCGGACATGGTCGCGCGGGGTCGCCGCGATGACGGCGCCCAGCTCCATGCGCTTGGCGACGAAGCCCGGATGGTAGTATTCCTGCACCTTGCCCGCGGCCAGGCCGATCTGGTTGCCGTAGGAGGAGTAGCCCTGCGCGGCGGTCGTGGTGATGCGGCGCTGCGGGAGCTTGCCCTGACGGGTGCGGGAGTAGGGCACGCGCGGATCGCCGGAGCCGGTGATGCGCATCGCCTGATAGACGTAGCTGCGGCCGGAGAGCGGGTCGCGGATCGCGCCGCCCAGGCAGGTGGCCGCGCCGCCGAAGCCCTCGATCTCGGTGGGATGGTTATGGGTCTCGTTCTTGAACATGATCAGCCAGGGTTCTTCCCTGCCGTCCACGTTCGCGGTGACGACGATGGAGCACGCATTGATCTCGTCGGACGCGTCCAGGTCGTCGAGCTTGCCGATTTTGCGCAGCGCCTTCGCGCCGAGGGTGGCCATGTCCATCAGGGACACGTCCTTCCTGCGCTCACCGTATACGTCCTTGCGGGTGTCGATGTACAGCTCATACGCGGCGCGGATCGGCTCGGCAAATTCGCCGCTCTCGAATTCGAAGCTGTCAATCGCCGTCAGGAAGGTGGTGTGGCGGCAGTGATCGGACCAGTAGGTGTCAATCGCGCGCAGCTCCGTGACGGACGGGTCGCGCTTCTCGGTATCGCGGAAGTAATCGCGGCAGAAGCACAGATCCTCAGCGCTCATGGCCATGCCCATGGTTTTGACCATGTCGGCCAGCGCCTTGTCGCTCATGGCGGTGAAGCCCTCGATGACGGCCACGTCCGCCGGGACGTCGGCGTGCATCGCCAGGGTTTCGGGCTTATCCATGCCCGCGCGGCGCGCCTCGACCGGGTTGATGAGGTGCGCGGCAATCGCGTCCATCATCGGCCGGGTCACCTGCGGGCCCTCGACGGCGTACACCTTCGCGCAGACCACCTTCGGGCGATCCTCGTTGGGGCTGAGCAGCTGCAGGCACTGGCTGGCGCTGTCGGCGCGCTGGTCATACTGGCCCGGCAGGTACTCCACGGCCAGCAGCTGCGCGTCCATCTGCGGCAGCTCTTCATCATACAAAAGGTCAACGTTCGGTTCGGAGAAGATGATACCCTTCGCGCTCTCAAGCGCCGCCTGGGAAACGCCCTCCACGTCGTAGCGCTGGAAGATGCGCACGCGCTCGATCGCCTGCGTGCCCAGCACCTCGCGCAGCTCGCTGCAAAGCTGCTGCGCGGCCACGTCATAGCCCGGGCGCTTCTCTGCATAGATTCTTCTGACCTGACTCACGATAATCCTCCTCCGTGATCAAAGCGGAATTGTTCATCAATCGCGCCCGTATGAAAGTGAGCGCTATTTTTATTATAGCATTGAAGCGCGGGATTCGCAATCGTTTTCCGATTCTTTCGCTTTTTCTCGGCAAAATCATTCGGAAATTCGGCATCGTATTGGGTGGAATCAAAGAGAAAGCCGCCCCCGGCAGCTTTTGCCAATGGGACGGCCTTATGCGATTCTCAAATCAATTCGAGCTTTCGAAAGCCCACCGTCAGGTAACGCTTCGCTCCCTGACTGCTTTTCTTTGTTCGCTTCGCGATTGGGTACGTTGGGGCCGCAGGCCCCAAACCCCGCTTGGGGATTTCATCCCCAAACCCCTCTTTCGCTTCGCGCTGACAGACCGCAAGTTTCAGCGTATCAGCCCTTCACGCCGCCGGAGGTCAGGCCGGCCGCGAGGTGCTTCTCGATGCACATGAACAGGATGATGACCGGCACCGTCGCCAGCAGCGCGGAGGCAAACAGGTACTGCCACTCGATCATGTTGAACGAGCTGAACTGCGTGATGCCCACGGTGATCGGCTTGTTCGCCGGGGTGGAAATCAGCACGGTGGAGATCGTGTACTCGTTCCACGCATTGATGAACACGAAGATGAGTGTCGTCACAATGCCCGGCGCGGCCATCGGCAGCAGGATGCGCACGAGTGCCTGCACGGTGTTGCAGCCGTCGATGCAGGCCGCCTGCTCCATCTCCGAGGAGATCGACAGGAAGGTGCCGCGCAGCAGCCAGATGGCAAACGCCTGATTGAACGCCGCGTTGATGAGCATCAGGCCGATGATCGTGTCGTTCAGGTGCAGCGCGTTCATCAGCTGCGAGATGCCGACCAGCAGCACGACCGGCGAGAACATCTGGCTCATGATGACAAAGCCGAGGAACACGTTCTTGCCCTTGAACTTCATGCGCGCCATGGCGTATGCCGCAGGAATGCCGCAGAGCATCGCGATCGTCGTCGCGCCGACGGACAGCACGATGGAGTTCATCAGGTAGCGCAGCACGCCGCGCTCGACGATGTCCTTCATGTTGCTCCAGATCCACTTCGTGGGCAGCATGTGCAGGAAGTACATGTCCGTCGTCTCCGCATTGCCGCGGAAGGCCGTGATGAACATGACGTAGAACGGATACAGGATCAGCAGGCTCATCGCGATGATGAACACATACAGCCCGCCGCGCGCCAGCGTAGGGCCAAGCTCGCCCTTGGCCAGCACAATCAGGCTGCACAGCAGCACAAAGAGCACCGGAATCAGCGCCCACAGCGCCCACGTCGTATGATAGGTCACGCCCTTGAGCAGCTCCGGCAGCTGATCGGCCTCGACGCCTCCGTACAGGAATTCACCGATTTTCTGCATCAGCGCGGGCGCCGCCTCGCCGCCCATGTTGCTCAGGAACAGCGTCACCTCGCGGGAGAAGCTGTGCGTGTTCACCATCGCAAACACCGGCACCAGCAGCACGGCGATGAACGCCAGCGCGCAGGCGATCACGCGCATCCTGGCAGACGCGCCCTTGAGCGCGTAGTGCGGCGTAGCCATGCCGCCGCGCAGGCCGAGGAGCATCAGCACGAGCGAGCCCGCCGCGCACAGCAGCACGACCGTCAGGATCTTCGAGGACGGCAGGCCCGCGCCGAGGAAATCCCATGCGCGGTAGGTCTTCGCGCTGCCAATGCTGAAGGTAATCATGGACGTCGTCTCGCCCTTGGAATTGACGCGCTCCGTGACCTGCTCGGAGACGGACACCTCGTAGCCCTGCTGCCGGTAGCTCTCGGCAACGGCCTCGACCTCCTCCATCGCCTTGGCGTAGCGCTCGTCGCCCACGAACGTGTTGCCCGAGCGCTTGGTATAGAGCGTCGCGTCGAATTCATACGCCGGCAGGCTCAGCAGCACGAGGGCCAGCGCCAGCATGATCACCGCAAGCACCAGCGCCCTGCGGTTCTTCTTCAAAACATCGCCGGAGGATACCGTTTTCATCATGCATCCTCCTTTTTCATCGTCATCATCATATACAGGCCGGAGACCAGGCATAGAATCGTAAAGCCGATGACGGACAGCGCCGTCGCGGGGCCCTTCTTCTGGTCATAGAACGCCAGCATGTACAGGTAGGTAATCAGCGTATCGGTCTTGTTGGCCGGCGCGCCCTTGGTGATCGTGTAGATGATCGGGAAGGAGTTGAACACGTAGATGATGTTGAGCACCGTGGAGACCGTCAGCGACGGCATGACCAGCGGGATCGTCACATGGGTCAGCTTCTGCCAGAAGCTGGCGCCGTCAACGGTCGCGGCCTCATAGTACGCAGCGTCGATGGACTGCAAGCCGGACAGCACGCAGAACGTGACAAACGGGATCGTGACGAAGATGCCCACGCCGCACTCCCACATGAACTCGATCTGGTAGGTCGCGCGCCAGTTGATGGCCTGCTTGATGATGCCCATGTTGAGCAGGACGTTGTTGAGGTTGCCGTACTCGTACTTGATGATGTAATTCCAGATGGACGCCTGGATGACCAGCGAGGTCGCCCACGGGAAGACCACGATGGAGCGCGCCACCTTGCGGCCGATGAACTCCTGGTTGAGCACCATCGCCATGATGAAGCCGATGAGCGTTGACAGACCCACGACCGAGATGACCCAGATGAAGGTATTGATCATCACCGGGCCGAACGCGGGCGCCTTGACCGCATCGACAAAGTTTTGAAAGCCCACAAATCCGCCGACAATGCCCGCCTTGGAAATCTCGCTGAAGGCGAGCTTGAAGACGATCATGATCGGGAAGATGACGAACGTCGTCATCAGGATGATGCTGGGCAGCAGCCAGACATAGGGTTCCCACTTGCGCCGGACCAGAATCGAATCCACTTTCATCCCCCCTGATTCTTGGTACTAATTCGCAGTTAAAATGCCTAATAGAGTGCATCAGATTTTTCGCTCTGACGAAGCCGAGTGAAGTGAGGCGTACTGGAGGTACGTTGAACGGAACAAGGCAAAGTCAGAGCGGAAAAGATGGTGCGCGGATTAGGCCATTTTAACAAGAATTAGTATGAGTGAAGGAAAAAGGGGACGGCTTCTGACCGCCCCCTTCGATAAGACCGTATTACTTGGTGATCTGCGCCTGCAGCTCGTCAAGCAGCGTCTTGACATCGCCGCCGGTGAGCGCGCTCTGCTCGACGTTGGTCACGCCCTGCTTCACGTCGATCCACTCGGCCTTGGCGGTCGGATAGAACTGAGCGCCGCCCAGAACGTCCAGCCAGGCCTCGAAGGACGGATTCGCCTCAACCAGCGCGCCGACAGCGGAGTTGACGGCCGGGAGGAAGTCTTCCATGGACACCCAGCCCACGTAGTTCTCCGGATCGTAGAAGAAGGACAGGAACTTGCCGATGGCCTCGTTGCGCGCGGCCTGATCGGCGGTGTCATCCTTGAACGCCATGATGCGGTCCATGACGCCGACGGAAGCGGAGGTCTTGCCCTCGTTCGCCGGGATGTTCGCCACGCCGTAGTTCACGTCGGTGTAGCCCTTCTGCGCGCAGTAGGACGGCAGGGAGTTCGGGGCGATGACCATGGCCAGCTTGCCGGCGCCGAACATATCCTGCAGGTCATAGCGGGTCTGCGTCGCCGGGTTCGGGTTGGTGAAGCCCTTGTTCACCAGGCCGATGGCGTACTCGATGGCCTCGACGTTCGCGTCGGAATTGACCGCCCAGTTGCCCTCAGCGTCGGTAAAGCCGCCGCCGTTGCCCCAGACGTAGTAGGCAAAGGCCGCCTGGCCTTCGTCGGTGGTCATGTCGATGCCCCACGGATAGACCTCGCCGCCGTAGAAGTCGACGATGGCCTGGCAGGCGTCTTCCAGCTCAGCCCAGGTCGTCGGCACCTCGATGCCAACCTCTTCGAACATATCGACATTGTAGTACAGCGCGCGGGCGGAAGCCAGATCCGGCACGGCCCACACGGTGTCATCGATCACAGACTGCTCGATGAAGGACGGGAAGAAATCGCCAAACAGCTCCTCCGGGCAGTAATCCTTGACCGGGAGCAGCAGGCCTTCGTTGGCGTAGTCCGCGAAGGTGTCGATGTTCAGGATGTCCGGCGCATTGTTGTTGGAGATGCGGGTGGACACCACGGTGTAGATGTCGTTCCAGGAGACGACCTCCAGATTCAACTTGACGCCCGGGTTGGCCTCTTCAAACTTCTTGACGAAGTTGGAGCCGTCCATACCGTCGCCGAGGAACCAGTTATTGGTATTCGGGCCATACTGCGCGATGATGACGTCCAGCGTCACATCATCAGCGAACGCCGTCGCGGTCAGAGACAGGGCCATGACCAGCGCCAGAAGCAGAACAACCAGTTTCTTCATCATTCAATCCTCCTCGTTTCACGGAAGAATCCTGCCATACAGAATCTCCCTTTTAAGATAAGTATAATGGACACGCAGCGTTTTGTAAACACCTTTCGGTGAATTTGTTTAATTTTTGAGCACGCGATTATCCAACATCGACAAGGAAGCCTCCGCGCTATGTGAAAATCCTGTCAGACGGGATTCAATTTTGAAATCAAAGCCGCGGGTGCACAGCGTTTTGCAAACAGATTCCGGATCAATGGTTTCGCAGATGAACACGATGATCCAACATTGACAACGAAACGTTCTTTCGCTATCATATACGGAGATTTCTTTTACACCGAAAGGAGGGAGCACACCTGTCCTCGTTTGCCCTGCGCCTTCTGGCGCTTGCGGCCATGTTGGCCGATCACGCCGGCCTGGCGCTGTTTCCCTCCGTGAGGCTGTTTCGCTGCGTGGGCCGCGTCTCCTTTCCGATTTACTGCTTCCTGCTTGCGCAGGGCTTTGCGCACACGCGCGATGTACGCGCCTACGGCCGCCGCCTCCTGCTGCTGGCCATCTTCTCCGAGATCCCGTTCGACCTGCTGATCTTCGGCCGCATCGCCTGCGGGGCGGAGCAGAATGTGCTCTTTTCCCTGCTGCTGGGGCTGATGGCGCTTCTTGCCGCCCAGGCGCTGCGCGGCAAGCCCATGCAGGCCGTCATTGTGAACCTCACGCTGTGCATGGCGGCAATGGCCGCGCGCGTGAGCTACGGCTGGCTGTCCATCGCGCTGTGCCTGAGCGCGTATTATGCCGGCGAGCGCCGCTTGCGCCTTTCGCTGTCCATGGCCGGCGTTCTGCTGCTCTACACGCTCAGTCTCGCGCTCTCCGGCGTGACGATAAGCTGGGTGCTGACATCGCTGTGCTCCCTGTTTGCGCTGCTGCCGATTGTGCTGTACAACGGCAGGCGCGGCGCGCGCAATCCGGTCTTCACCTTCCTGTTTTACGCCGCCTATCCGCTGCATCTGCTCGCGCTCGTAGCCATCCGCGCGATGCGGCTCGTGCCGCCGTATTTCTTCTGATACTCTTTTCTGATAGAAACGAGCAATAAACGCGAAGCGAAGAAGGGAGTCTGAGGGATGAAATCCCTCAGGCAGGTTTGGGCGGCAGCCCAACGTATCCCCACGTGGCGAAGCCATTCGGTCAAAGCAGTCAGGGAGCGAAGCGTTACCTGACGGGGCTTAGCAATTGGCTGTTTCTATTTGAAAACAGTATGAACTGCCCCTTCCCGAATACAAACAGCATGATGACAGCCCTTCTCCGCCAAAGCGCAGAAGGATGATAAAACTGCTGCCGTCCCCGGCGCTCCCGAAAGGGAGAAGCCGGCAGACGGCAGTTGTTTTATCCTTTTTTGGAGAACCGTCCGCAAATTGCGCGCGCCGCAAGGGCAAGCAGCGCATGCAGCGCCCAGCCCGCCGCAAGGCAGACCGGGATGGACACCGCGTTGATGACCGTGTAGCTCACCCGGCCCTCGAGCGCCAGATAGATCACCTCGTACAGCTTCTCCTGCACGCAGTACAGCTCCAGCGTGAAGCCGCCCACGAAGCCCAGCAGCCCCGTCAGCGCGCGCGACAGTCCGCCGGACACCTTGCCCCGACGCGCCATCGCGTCAAAGGCCCTGGCCAGCAGCAGGCTGGACGAGACCGCCATCATCGCCGTCGGAGCAGAGCAATAGATCAACGGAAACAGGCTGCACTGTCCCCGCATACACAGACGGAAGAGCATGTAGCCAAGAACCAGCAGGATCAGCAGCTCCGGCGCGCGCAGATCTACGGCCCGCTCCTTCTGCTCCAGCCTTCCGGCCAGCGCACCCAGCAGGAAGATCGGCACGCGGTTCAGAAATAACCACAGATCCTCGCGCAGCACCTGTCCAAGCTGCAAGGAAGCGATCAGCCAAAGCCCGATCGCGCTCAGCGTGAAAGCCGCCTCACTGCGCGCGCGGGTCAGCGCCCGGTGATAAAGCGGAAAGAGCAGGTACAGCGTCATCGCCGCCGGAACAAACCAGAGGAATGTATAGGTGCACTCCGCGAAAAACGTCACGCCGGAGATCCTGCTTAGGAACTGCGCAGCCGTCCAGCCCTCGCTCAGCGCCCGAATGATCGCCATGATCAGGAACGGCGGTGCCAGCCGCACAAAGCGCCGGCCATAGAAGCGCGGCAGGCTTTCCCTGCGGATGGCATAGGTCAGCCCCATGCCGGAGAGGAAGAAGAAGATGTCCACACCGAAAAAGCTGACCTGCTTGAACGCATCTTCCAGCCCGCCGAGCACCCTGTGCCCCGGCACAAGGGGAATCCAGCAGTGATAAAACAGGACCAGCAGCGCGCTGAATCCCATCAGCGCACCGCGATAACGGCTCAGCAGCCGCAGGCAGTCCTCATGTCGCTTGCCTTGCATGCTCCAACCTCGCTTATTTGAGCAGGAAGTACACCGCTACCAGCGCGCCCAACGCGATGCGATACCAGCCGAACGCCGTGAAGCTGTGCTTCTTGACGTAGCCGATGAACGTCTTGATCGCCACGATGGACACGACGAACGCCGTCACACAGCCGACCAGCAGAATCAGCAGCTCCGCGCCCGTGAAGCTCAGGCCGAACTTGAGCACCTTGATCAGGCTCGCGCCGGCCATCGTCGGGATCGCCAGGAAGAAGCTGAACTCGCTCGCCGCCGCGCGGGAGCAGCCCATGAGCACGCCGCCCAGGATCGTCGCGCCGGAGCGGCTGGTGCCCGGCACCAGCGAGAGCACCTGGAACAGACCGATCATCAGCGCCATGCGCATGTCGATGAGCTCCACGCTCTGGATGTGCGCGCGTCTGCGCGGGTTCTGCCCGCGCTCGATCAGGATGAACGCCACGCCGTAGATCACCAGCATCGCCGCCACGACGGGCGCGTTGTGCAGGTGCGCGTCCATCCAGTCGTCAAACGGGATGCCGACGATGGCGCTGGGCAGAATCGCCACGACGACCTTGATCCACAGGTTCACCGTGTCCATGCGCAGCCAGGACATGAGGCCCTTTTCGCCGCGCCTGAACGGCCAGAGCTTGGGGAAATACAGCACGACGACCGCCAGAATCGCGCCGAGCTGGATGACGACGTTGAACATCGTCTTGAACGCGTCGCTCATCTGCAGCTGGACGAACTCATCCAGCAGGATCATGTGTCCGGTTGAGCTGATGGGCAGCCACTCGGTGATGCCCTCGACCACGCCGAAGAGCACCGCCTTCAGCATTTCAACAAAAAGATTCATACTTCCTCTTTCCCGGAGCTGCCGCCCCGAATCCCTTTTTCTCCTCGCGCGTGTTTGACGCTGTGATGGTTAAAACTCAAAGTCCTCCGCGCTGCGCACGGTGATCCTCGCGGGGATGTCCGCCTGCTTTGCCGCCTCGCGCTGCTGTGCTTCAAGCTCCTTCGCCTGCTGCTCCTGCGCGTATTCCGCCTGCTGGCGCATGCGGCGCATCAGCTGCTGCAGCGGCGCCATCGCCGAGAGCTCGCGGGCCAGCAGGTCGGCCATGTCGCGGGTATGCAGCATCCTCCATTCCTCCGCCGTGGCCGAGTGCTCGATGCCGAAGCCCTTCTTTACATACAGCGCGCGCAGATCCTCCGGCACGTCGTCCGGCACGGTGATCTTCCGGTAGCTCTCGCCGTAGAGCGCGAACCGGTCTTTGATCCGCGGATCATACAGTACCTCGCGCACCTCGTCCGGATGCCTGCGGATGTGCAGGCGCAGCGCATCCATCAGCGGCTTATCCGCCGCATAGCATCCCTCGCCCCAGGAGAGCCAATCCGGCCCAAAGCCCCAGTACATGCCAAAGCCCTCGCTGCGGCTTTCGCCCGGATAGCGCCAGCCCAGCCACACATGGTCGCGGAACGGGGATTTGTCCTTGGTAAAGCGCGTATCACGGCGAATGCGCGACATCGTGCGCCCGGGCCGGGTATCCAGCTGCGGATCGATCACCTGCACCACCGGCGTCATCTCGTCGCACAGCGCGCGCAGCGGCGCCTTCACGTACTTCTCGTACCGCTCTTTATTCTGCTCGTAAAACGTCTGGTTGTTGTTGAATCGGATGTCGCTCAGAAAATCGAGCGCCTCCTGCGCAAAGCCTGTAAACACCCTGCTTCCTCCTTGTCGCAGATCATTATAGCATGCGCTTGGGGAAATGTACAGCGCCGCCGCGGGCAAACGCTGCTCCAGGCGTTTCCGCAGCGTCTATGCCACACACGAAAAGGCCGCCGGATCGCTCCGGCGGCTTTTGTCTGTGATTACTCGATGAGGTCGTCGTCGTCAAACTCGTCGAGGCTGTCTTCCTCGAAGTCATCCTCGTCCTCTTCGGCCTTCTTTTTGCCGAAGCCGGAGAACAGGCCCTTCTTCATCGGCTTGAGCTCGCTCTTCTTCTTGCCGCCGCCCGCGTACTTGTCCTCGCGCGGCTCCTGCTGCTGACGGATCTCCTCGATCTGCGCACGGCTCAGGCGAATCGTATGCTGTGCCTCATGCTCGTCAGCGGGCTGCTCGTCGATCACCGAGGCCTCCGCAAACAGATCGGCCACACGGCTGACCGCGGGCACCTCCGTCGGCGCTTCGTCCTTCGGCGCGGCAGCCTGCGCCACTTCCTCGCTCAGCCCGCTGAAGATGCGGGTCTGGGAGTCGTCAACCTTGCCCTGCGCAATGAACTCCGGGCGCTGATCGACCGGCACAACGCGCAGCGTCTCATCGGTCGGCACCTCCACGGCGCGGCGGCGGCGTCCCTCCTCGCGCTCCAGCTGACGCATCGCGTCGCGGGCGGGTGTGCTCGACTCCGGCTGCTCCGTCTTTTCCCCGGTCTTCTCCTCGGTCAGCTCCTCAGCCGGAACGATCGGCTCGTCCGCCGGCTTGGCCGGCTTGGCAGCCGCCTTGGCTTCCTGCTTCTTGTGCTTGCGCCCGACGCCCCTGTGGTTGCGCACGTCCGGAGAGAGCTCGATGGTGTCAATCGCCTGCGCCATGCGCTTCTTGCGTCTGGCGCTCGTCACGCCGCTGACGGCCAGCACGGCCACCAGCAGCGCCGCCAGCACGCCCGCGATGCCGTAGAGCACGACGGGATTGACCTTCTCGGCGATGATCTCGCCCAGCGTCGGGGCCGGGGTTGCGGTCGGCACCGGGGTCGGCGTCGGCGGCACCGGAGTCGGCGTCGGCACGGCGGTCGGCGTCGGGGTCGGCGCGACGTAGGCAATTTCCAGAATATCCGATTCAAAGCTGCGCTCGTTGCCGTCCACATCCTTGCCCAGCACGACGAACTGGAACTTGCCCGCGATGCTGGTCTCCACGTCGAAGACGACCGTGCGGCTCTCGCCGGCAGGCAGAGACGGAATCTTCGCGACGGTGGTGCCCGCCTGCTGGATGGTCAGCGTCGCCGCATCGGTCTCACCCACGTTCTCCACCACCACGCCGAAGCGCACGACAGCCGGCTCGCTGTAAATCACATTCTGCGCCGCCTCGGCGTAGACGTTCAGCAGCAGCGCGCGGGAAACGTCCTGCGTGGTGACGGCCACCTCGTTGGAGACGACGCTCACGGTCTCGCCGCTTCCGTCGCTGCCGGAGACGGTCACGCTCAGCGCCGCATTCTGCGCAGCCGTCCATTCGATTTCCTTTTCATAGGAGGCGCCGCCGCCGATATCCACGCCGGAAAACGCCACAGTGCCGTCGTTCAGCGTCGCCGTGACGCCGGTGTAGGACTGATTGCCCGTGTTTTTGATCGACACGGTCAGCGCGACCTTCTCGCCCGGGTACACGTCCTCGGCGTTCTTGGCCGACAGCGTCGCCTCAAGCCCATCCTCCGCGACGGTGATGGTCTTGCGGGCCATGTCGGAAATGGTCAGCGTCTTCTTGGAATCCGCCGCCTGATAGGAGACGGAGGGCTTGCTCACCAGCTCCTTGCTGCCCATGGTGATCGTATCGGTGAGGGTCACCTTTTCGCCCACGGACAGGGACGGCTGCACCAGCTCCTCCTTGGAGACGCCGTCGTTTTCAATCACGATGCTGCGCAGCTCGACATTGCCGGTGTTGGAGAGCGTATAGGACAGCGTCACGGTCTGTCCCTCGCGCGCGCTGGCCGGAGAGATGCTGTACGTCGCCGTCAGCTGCGGCGCGGCCTCCTCGGTCTGGATGGTCACCGGCACGGTGCGGGTGGCCTTCTGCGGGCCGCTGCCCGTATCGACCGTGTACTGAATATAGTAATTGATCTTGCCCTTTTCGATCTGCTCCTGCGTGACATGCCACTTGCCGGTGTACGTCACGCTCTGTTCGCCCTTGAGGCCGCTGTATTTCTCAACGGAAATGCCTGCCGGGTTAAAGAGCGTGATCTCCTCCTGCATGTCCGTCTGGCTGCTGTTGTAGATTTTGATGGTGATGGAAACATCCTGCTCGGAGATGACAGACTGCGGTTCGCTCAGCGAAGACACGCGAATCGGGTCCGCGTCAGCCGCAGCCGCGCCGCACAGCGCCAGCATCAGCACAGCAAGCAGCGTCGCGATTCCAAGCCGGAAGCCTTTCAAGCGCTTCTCCATTCTTACGTTCAGGGCCGCGCAAGCAGCCCCTTCCTCCCTTCCCCGGCAGAAGCTCCGCCGATCTATGTCGAAAGCGTACACAAATCCACTTTAGCTAATTGTATTCTATCCTGCCGTTTCTGTCAAGACCAGGCGAACGCTGTCAACACTTTACGGGGATATCAGGAAGCCCGCCGCCGCCACGCACGCCGCGTAGGCCAGCAGCGCCGCCGGCAGCGCGCAGCCCGCGCTGCGCACACCCGCCGCGCCCAGATACAGAGAGCCGGTGAAGAAGATCGTCTCGCTCGCCCCGCTGATGATGCAGGCAAACCGAGCCGCGCGGCTATCCGCGCCGCTGATTTCGATCACATCGCGCACCGCCGCCAGCGCCGCCGAGCCCGACAGCGGGCGAAGCAGCACGACGCCCGCAGCCTCCGCCGGCACGCCCAGGGCGGCAAGCAGCGGCGCAAGCGCATCCTGCATCGCGTCCATCACGCCCGTCCCGCGCAGAAGTGCCGTCGCCGTCAGGACCGCGCACAGGTACGGCGTCATCTCCAGCAGCGTCATCAGCCCTTCCCTTGCCCCGCGCACGAACGCGCGGTACACGTCGATGCGCGCGTGCAGGCCGCTCATCAGCGTCAAGAAGACGAGTGCCGGCAATAAACAAGACGAATCAATCATGCGCTTTGTTCCTCACCGCAAAGATTTTACACAGTGCAATTCCTGTCAGCGTCTGCACGCCGGTGGCCAGCAGCGTCGGCAGCACGATATCCGCGGGGTTTTTCGCGCCGGCCTGCGCGCGGATGGCGATCATCGTCGTGGGCAGCAGCTGCACGCTGCACATATTCAGCGTCAGAAACAGCAGCATCGCGTCGCTCGCGCACCCATTCATCTTGCCCGCCGCCGCCATTTTTCGCATAGCGCTCAGCCCGGCAGGCGTCGCCGCGCCGCCCATGCCCAGCATGTCTGCCGCCAGGTTCACACAGATGTCGTCCAGCGCCTGTTCCTCGCCTGGCGCAAAGCGGAACAGCTGAAGAAGCGGCCTGCGCATCGCGCCTGCCAGCGCCTGCGTCACGCCGCTCTCGCGCAGCACGCCCAGCAGCCCGCCGAAGAACGCATACGCGCCCGCCATGCTCATGAAGAACGCAACCGCCTCCGTGCCGCCGCTCAGCAGCGCGTCCTGTGCCGCGGACAGATCGCCCTGCGCCGCAGCGGCAGCCACGCCGGCGAGCAGCATTGTGCAGAACACCGCGTTCATCGCATCACCCCGCCAAGCCTATGAGCGCCGGGGCAAAAAAAGAAGGAGGCCGGATGGCCTCCCGTTCTGGTTGGATGTTCACGAGCGCCGCGCGCCTCACAGCCAGATGCGCACGTCCTCCTTCATTTCCACAAGGCTCGACGCGTAGTCTCGGGAAAGGTGCTTCGTGGAGAAGATGTAGGTCTTCTTCTTGCCGCTGACGTAGGTCTCGATGTCGGCAAATTCCGGCAGCTTCGCCATGGCGTCCAGCGCGCGCCTGACCTGGATCTCCGTGTAGTGATACGGGAACTTTCCAAACGTATCGATCTCCGTGGCGCGCGGATAGATCTTGGACTCGTAGCGCACAACCTCGGCGATGGTATGCGGCAGGTCGTCCTCCTGGGCCAGCGCGACGTTTTTGACGTAGTTGTGCGCCAGCGTGGGATAGGTGTAGTAATACAGATCCTTCGCGCCCTGATACACGCAGATGTCCTTGTATTCCTCCTGCGCCATCATCTCGCGCATCATCGCGGCGGCATTGTCCCTTTCAAGCTCCTGCCATGCGCACAGGTCGCTGAGGGTCAGGTACTTTTCCTCCTTGCCCTGTTCGCGCACAGCCTCGGCCCAGCGCGCCCAGCGCTGACGCTTCTCCTGCTCGAGCTGTTCCTCGGGTGAAAGCGATTCCTCGCTTTCCAGAACCTCCTGCTCTTCCACAGGCGTCACATGCTCTTCCTTGTTCATCATAGGATCACCTCCGTATATGTAACGAATCAGGGGGAGGCTCGCTTCCCAAGAAACGGCCTCCCCCACAAATTTTTTCAGAATTTTGCCATTTACGCGGGCAGCAGGCCGGCAGCCTCGAGCTTGTCGGCGAGGTCAGCCAGGTTGAACTTCTCCAGCGTGGCGCGGGTCGGGATGCCGGTGGCCTTGTCCCAGCCCCACTCCTCGTAGTACAGGTCCAGCGCCGTCTCCCAGTCCGCGCGGTCGAGCTTCGTGGTGCCCTCGCTGAACGCGGCCTTGTCGGCGTCGCGGTCGAAGACCCAGTCGCTGACGCCGTCATGATCGACGCGCAGGTTCTTGGAGTTCATCTCCAGCGCGGTCATGGCGCGCTGCAGCTGCATGATGCGCTCGCCGACGAAGTCAACGCTCTCCTCGGTCCACTCCTTGCCGGTGACAGCGGTGAGCAGCTTGGCCTCCAGCGCGGTGTCGCCCTTGTAGCCGCGCTCCTTCATCGGGGAGAAGGTCATCGGCCAGACCCAGTTGCACAGCGCAAGGCTGTCATGCACGTTGTTGCGCACGATGGACCACTTGGCGAACTTGGCCTTCGCCGCGTTCATCGGGGTGTAGCACGCGGGCTTGTCCGCGCAGCCCTCGCCGAACTTCTCCTCCAGGACGCCCTTGACGATGTCATACGGCAGGCCGTTGCCCAGGCAGTTCTGGTGCGTGTGGCACATGGAGTCGCGGTTGAAGACGATGTTGATCAGGCCGCCGACCTGGCCGAAGGACTCGCTGGAATGATGACGGATGTAGCCCTTCTTGAAGTTGAAGTAGTTGCCGGTCGCCTCGTTCCAGAAGGAATCCGGGAAGCCCCACTCCTTGGCCGTCCACAGGGAACCCAGGCCCAGCACGCGGCCGAACTCACCCTTCTTGGTGGCGATGCGGCTGACCATCTCGTTGGCCCACTTCGGATCGCCGGCTTCCTGCAGATCCCACGGGATCTCGGCATACTCCTCGGCGGAGAGCTTCTGCTTGAAGATGTCGTTCTTCATGCAGTAGGCGAAGGTGTAGTCCAGGTCGCCGTAGCCGCACCAGACGCCGTAGTCGTCCATCAGCCACTGGATGTGGGAGCCGAGCGTCAGCGCGCCGTCGCCCGCGTCCACAAAGTCGTTGATGTGGCCGTTGTAGTAGTCGCTCGTGTGCATGAGGGTCATGCAGGTTGCGGTGTTGTTCTGCGTGCCGTAGGGCTCCAGAGCCTTGAAGTGCAGATCCGGGAAGCAGCGGATCGGGCAGGAATAGCAGCCGCCGGTCTTCACGGTGTGCTTGAAGGCGACGTCATCGTTGCCCATGAAGAAGTTGATGGTGTGGTTGCGCATGCCGATGGCGTTGATGTCGCCCGGCTTCTGCTCGCCGGTGTCCAGCGGGCCGCCGATGGCCTCGCCCCACATCTTGCCGGGGCCGCCCTGCCAGCGGGTCGCGCCGACAAACTCGTTCCAGCTCTGCTGGTTGGACGGCTGCACATGGTTGTTGTTGACGCCGATGAGCTCGCGCAGCTGATACTGCTGCAGCTCCAGGGTCTTCATCGGATCGGCCACGGCAACGGACTTGGTGCCGTGGATGACGATGGCCTTGAGCTTCTTGCTGCCAAAGACCGCGCCGGAGCCTGCGCCGGCCGCGTGGCACATGGAGTTGACGATGATGGAATCGTTGACCAGATTCTCACCCGCCGGGCCGATGGCGCATACGCAGTACTCGGGGCCGGCCTCCTGGTTGAGGATCTCGGTGGTCTTGCGGGTGCCCAGGCCCCAAACGCTCGAGGCGTCCTCGAAGGAGACCTCGTCGTTGTGGATCTTGACCCAGGTCGGCGCGTCGGCCTTGCCCTCGACGATGATGGCATCATAGCCGGAGAACTTGATCTGCGGGGCCATGTTGCCGCCCATGTGCGCGTCCACGATGGTGGGCACCTCGGTGAAGGCGGACATCAGCGCCACGCTGGTACGGCCGGAGCAGGCCGCGCCGGTGCCGCACAGGGTGCCGGCCGCGATGACGATCTTGGACGCGTCGTCCTGCGGATGGGTGCCGACGGGAACCTCATCGTAGATGATGCGGTCAGCCAGGCCCTGGCCGCCCAGGTATTCCTCACAGTACTTGTTATCTTCAATGGTCGCAGTCTTCGTCGTCATGTTCAGACGAAGGATCTTGCCGGTCCACGCATACATATGGTTTTACCTCCTTCATTCAGCTGGGATTACGCCATCGCCGCAGCGACGTCTTCCCACTTGACGATCTTCAGCGCGCCGCACGGGCAGTTCGCCGCGCAGAAGCCGCAGGCCACGCACTTGGTGGACTTGTTCGTCTCCGGGTCGATGGTCGGCATGCCGTACGGGCACGCGCGCGCGCACGCGCCGCAGCCCACGCACTTGTCCTTGTCGATGACGCGGACGCCGTCGGACTCGCGCACGGAGATCGCGCCCATCGGGCAGGCCTTCAGGCAGGCCGGATCCTCGCACTGGTGGCAGGTATCGGGCGTATAGTCAAAGGAGCCGAAGATGCCGCCCTCCTTGCCGTCGTTGCCATGGTAGTAGTTGCGCAGCACCTTCACGCGGCTGATATAGGGCATAGCCTTGCCGTCGTTGAGCAGCGTGCAGTTCACCTCGCAGCGCTGGCAGCCGGTGCAGCGGGCGCCGTTGGCCACCAGAACGCCGTCGGCCGTCGCCATGACGCTGACCGCGCCGGACTCCGCCTCCGCTTTGGTGAGGCCAAAGAGGCTAAGCAGGCTGGTAGACGCCGCCAGGCCCGCAACGCCCTTGCCAGTCACCTTCAGGAACTGACGGCGGGTCACTTCTTTGTCGAAGATTTTCTTCGCAGACATGATACTTTCCTCCCTGTTTCAAGTTGCGGTTTCTCCGCTTTGGGCGGAGCGTACACACAAAAAACAGAGTCCTCCCTTCCCCCGGCCGCTGCGCCTGTGCAAAGGCGCAAAACATGTCTGTGAGAAGAGGAACTCCTTCGCAAACGGCAGGTACGGCAGTTGCCCGCCGTGCCCATTGGCTCATGCAGCCCGGAGGGTTCCATGAGCGCGGAGCCTCTGTCTTTCGTTTGTCCGTATTTTAACATAACGGGAAACTCGCGTCAAGCGCAGGCGGGAACATAGATCCCATTATTTGATGTGGTCAATTTCCAGCATACAAAGCGCCGCGGCGCTGTCCCTTCGGACCGCACCGCGGCGTCTACATTTACATTCTGATGATTTCGTACTCGCGCACGCCCAGACCGATCTTCTCGGCATGCTCCAGGCAGCTGCGCCACTCGGAGTTCGGCGTGGAGTTGGTGAACGGATCGCCCCAGTCCGCAAAGCCCGGCTTGCGCAGGTTGTCCCACAGCTGGCTGCCCGGCAGCGCCTGCTGGTCCAGGCACGCGTCCACGCACGCCTGATCCAGCGCCAGCGGATCGAAGGAGGCGAACATGCCGATGTCCGGCAGGATCGGGGCGTCGTTCTCGCAGTGGCAGTCGCAGTTCGGGGAGATGTCCTGCACGAGCGAGATGTGGAAGCTCGGGCGGCCATCGACGACCGCCTTCGCGTACTCGGCCATGCGGCAGTTGAGCACGGCGTTGGCGTTGTCGCTGACGAAGTGGATCGCGTCAAAGTTGCACGCACCCAGGCAGCGGCCGCAGCCAAGGCACTTGTCCGGGTTGATGTGCATCTTGCGATTCTTCTCGTCAAAGACCAGGCCATCGTTGGCGCACAGCCTCTGGCAGAGCCTGCAGCCGCGGCAGCTCTCCTCCTCGACAACCGGCTTGCCGTCGTTGTGCTGCTCGGCCTTGCCGGCGCGGGAGCCGCAGCCCATGCCGATGTTCTTGATCGCGCCGCCGAAGCCGGTAGCCTCGTGCCCCTTGAAGTGGGTGAGACTGATGAACACGTCCGCGTCCATCACCGCGCGGCCGATCTTCGCGCGCTTGACGTATTCGCCGCCATGAACCGGCACCTCCACATCATCCGTGCCCTTGAGGCCGTCGCCGATAAGAATCGGGCAGCCGACGGTCAGCGGCGTGAAGCCGTTCTCCCAGGCGCACTGCAGGTGCTCCAGCGCGTTCTTGCGGCTGCCCGGATAGAGCGTGTTGCAGTCCGTCAGGTACGGCTTGCCGCCCAGCTCGCGGACCACGTCCGCCACCGCGCGGGCGTAGTTGGGGCGCAGAAAGCTGAGGTTGCCCAGCTCGCCGAAGTGCATCTTGATCGCCACGAACTTGCCGTCCATGTCGATCTGGCCGATGCCCGCCTTGCGAATGAGCTTCTTGAGCTTGTTGGTCAGGCCGTCGCCGTTGGCCACGGTGCGGAAATCCGTAAAATACACCTTTGCCTTTTCCATATGCTTCTTCCTCCCGGTTGTGTTGAGTTCATTATAGCGTTCTTCCGTACATCAAGCAACAAAAATCATGGACAGCGCCATCATCAGCACCAGGCTGACGGCGATGGAGGCGGAGTTGGTGAAGCTCGCCAGCGCCGTGTCGCTGCGGCAGCGGTCAGTATAGATCGGCGAGAGGCTGGACAGCGGCCCGAAGCACAGCACAACCAGCGCCTGACGGATCACCAGGGCAAACGGCGTGAGGAAGTAGCACGCCAGCGCGAACACAGCGGCCATCGCATAGCGCACGCCCAGCTCGCGCGCCGCCTCGGCCAGCTTCGTCCTGTCGCCAGCCGGCTCGAACATCATGCCGATCATCAGCATCGCGATGAACGCATTCGCGTTGGCTGCCGGCTGCACAATCGTATACACCGCCTCAGGAAGCCGCACGTTCAGCGCCATCAGCAGGAACACGATCAGATAGGTGTCAAACGGCGCGGACCTGAGGAACTTCATCAGGATATCCCCGATGCTCTCGCGCGCCTCGCCGCCGGTTTTCAGCAGCGTGGAGGTCAGCGCGTACGCGCCGCCGGTCATCATCACCGCGTTGCCCACGTCAAACATGCAGGCCGCCACCACGCCCGTGCTGCCGAAGAAGGCCTCAATCAGCGGCAGGGAGAAGCAGCCGATGTTGTAGCCGCCTATGTTGATCATCCGGTAGGCGCGCAGGCGCGTATCGACGCCGGGCGTCGCCAGATACATCAGAATCGGCGGCAGCAGGGTGCACACGAAGCTGATGCCCACGATGACAAACATCTGCGGATCTCTCGAAAAGCTGCTGAACGCGCGCACGATCGTGCACGGCAGCGTGATGTTGATCATGATCCTGGACATCAGCCTGTAATCTTCCCGGCCGAAGAATCCCGCGCACTTGAGCGTATAGCCCAGCACAATCAGCAGCACATAGCTGATCGGCTTGATCAGGTAGTTCATTGTTTATCCCCCGTATGCCCGCGCGCAAAGGCGGGCCGTGCCTGCTGCACAGCCTCTGCGCAATTCCCTACACGTCAAAAAATCCCGGGATTTCTCCCGGGAAGTTTTCCTGATCAGCCCTCGACAGCTTCCTTGAGCGCCTTGCCCGGCTTGAACATCGGAGAGCGGCGCGCGCCGATCTGGATCTCCTCACCGGTCTTGGGGTTGCGCGCCTTGCGCGCCGGACGCTCCTTGACCTCAAATGCGCCAAAGCCCACGATCTGGACCTTCTCGCCGTTCTTGAGGCTCTCGGCAATGATGTCGCTCATCGCGCAAACGGCAGCCTCGGCATCCTTGCGGGTCAGGCCCGCCTTCGCGGCGATCGCCGCGCTCAGTTCGTTCTTATTCATGGTACGATATTTCCTCCTTAACAGGTCCCTCCGCGCTGCCTTCTGCCAGGTCAGCCGGAAGACGACTAAACCATATTCTACATGCTTTCCTGCATTCACGCAAGAGGGAACGTGCCATTTCTTAAAATTTTCTCGAAGAATCAGGCTTTTTCTCCTCTTCACGCAGGCGCTCGATGTTTGCCGTGATCGCGCTGCGAAGCGCAGTCTCCGCGTCCAGGTCCATCGCATGCGCCGCCGCGCACAGGCTCATCAGCGCCGCACCCAATTCCGCCTCGCCCGCGCCCGTCTCTGCCAGCGCGCCGACCGCGCCGCGCGCGTCCTCCATCGCCGCCTGGAGGGTGCGCTTCACCCCCTTGGCCTGCTGCTCGCGGCGCACGGCCTTCTGCGCCCGCATGAGCGCCGGCAGCGAGGGCGCGATGTCCAGCACGCGCTCCAGCGCGGTCTGTTCGCCGCGCTCCTTCTTCTTCGCGTTCTCCCAGACGGAGGTGACCGCCTGCGCGCTGTCCGCCTTGGCCTTGCCGAAGACGTGCTCATGGCGGGTGATCATCTTGTGCGCCGCCATGCTCGTCACGTCGCGGTCGGTAAACGCCCGGTGCTCCGCGCCGATGCAGCTGTTGAGCACCACCTGCAGCAGCACGTCGCCCAGCTCATCCGCGATCTTCATGTCGTCGTCGCCGTCCATGGCCTCGGCCGCCTCACAGGCCTCCTCGATCATGTACTGACGCAGCGTGTGGTGCGTCTGCGCACGGTCCCACGGGCAGCCGCCGGGGCCGCGCAGGCGGGCGATGACCTCCACAAAGTCCTCGTAGGTCGCGCGGCTGCGCTCGTACACGCTCACACGCGGCACCAGCACCGCCGTGCGGTGGTCGTAGTGTGCCTGCCGGTCAAGCTCGCACAGACGGATGGGCCGGGCCGCGGTGCCCGGCTGCGCGGCGTTTTCAAGGAAGTACACCGTCATCTCGTCGTCAAACAGATCGGAGAGCCAGAGCTTCACATCCGAGGCGAGATACCGGTTGTCGATCTCGGTGATGACCTGCGGGCTGTCCGCCTGCACGCGCATCTCCTGCACCGACAGCGCCGTGACCGTGCGCAGGTTTTCCGTGTTCACGCCGAAGGGGATCACTGCGCACGCCGCGCAATCCGCCAGCGACACGCCGCCCACCACGCGCAGCGCCATGTCCTTGGGCAGCGCAGCGGCCAGCGCGCGCACCGTCGCGTCGCTGCCCGGCTCGCTGACCGCATAGCACAGGCTTTCGCACGCCGCAGCCTTCTTCACCAGCGCGGCCGCGGCCATGCTGCACAGCTCGTCAAAGTCCTCGCTGCGCTCATAGAGCGCGTCCAGCGTCTGATACTTTACACCCTGCTGCGTGAGCACCTCGGCCGCGCCGTGGCGCGCCGTGCGCAGCACCAGCGCGTCCGCCTGCCGCATCGCCGCCAGCGCGCCCATGGTGAGCATCTCGCCGCTGTCCGGTCCCAGCGCCGCTATGGTTATGATGTGTGTATTGTCCATGTCCTATTCTCCCCAATGACACAGTGTTCACGCTGCAGAATGCATGGTGCTTGCAACGTCGTTTTGCTGCATAAGGATGCTAAAGCTAATTAACAAGATACTTAAATTGAATTCGCTGCTGAAGGGAAACGCGCTCCGCTGGGGCCAGAGAGACTGGGGGGAGTTTCGATTCTCCCCCCAAGCCTCTCTGGACTCTCCTTCCCCCCTGCAAACGACCAGGACTGTGGTCCTGGACCTGGGGCTGTATGAAAAACTTTGCAAATCCCCATGGGTCCAGGGTCGCAACCCTGGTCGTCTGGGGAGGGGGATGGGAGGTCCAGGAGGGTCTGGGGAGGGCATCGAAACCCTCCCCGACCCTTCTGGCCCCAGCGGAGCGCGTCTCCCTAAAGCAACGAATTCATTCAAAGCATCATCAAGCACTTGATTCCCTTGATGAACATTAGCTCCCTTATGCTGTAAAAAAGCAGGCTCACCGCCTGCTTGATGGGATTACTTGTTGAGCACGCTCTCGATGATGAAGCGCGGGCGGTGCTTGGTCTCCTTGTAGATCTTGCCGACGTACTCGCCGACCACGCCCAGGCTCAGCAGCTGAATGCCGCCGATGAGCCAGATGGAGCCCATCAGACTGGTCCAACCGGCGGAGGTGTGGCCCGTCAGCTTGGCAATCAGCGCGTAGACCAGCATGACCAGGCTCACCAGGAACACAATCACGCCGAGGGAGAAGACCATGCGGATCGGCTTGACGGAGAAGGACGTGATGCCGTCCGCCGCAAAGGCGAGCATCTTCTTGAGCGGATACTTGCTCTCGCCGGCAAAGCGCTCCGCGCGCTCGTAGGTCACAGTCGTCCACTTGTAGCCGATCTGCGGGACGATGCCGCGCAGGAACAGGTTCACCTCGCCAAACTGCGCCAGGCCCTCGACCGCGCGGCGGCTCATCAGGCGGTAGTCCGCATGGTTGAAGACGATGTCCACGCCCAGCGCCTTCATCACCTTGTAAAAGCCCTCGGCGGTGAAGCGCTTGAAGAAGGTATCGGTGTCGCGTTTGCTGCGCACGCCGTAGACCACCTCGTAGCCCTCGTGGTAATGATCCACCATCGCATCGACGGCGTTGATGTCGTCCTGCAGGTCCGCATCCATGGAGATGATCATGTCCGCGTAGTTGACCGCCGTCAGCAGGCCTGCCAACAGCGCGTTCTGATGACCGCGGTTGCGGGAGAGGTTCACGCCGGAGAAGATGTCCGGCTCCTGCTCGTGAAGCCGGCTGATGATCGGCCAGGTATTGTCGCTGGAGCCGTCGTTGACGAACATGATGCGGCTCTTGTCGCTGATCTTGCCCTGTGCGCGCAGCGCGAGCACCTTTTCCTTCAGGCGCCTGCTGGTCTCCGGCAGCACCTCCTGCTCCTTGTAGCAGGGGACGACGATATACAGGGTGTTGTTTTCGTTCATCTGTGATTCCTTTCTGCCGCTTTGGCAAATCGCATCCGCTTGCCTGCGGATTACATCGGACTGCCGTTGCCCGGCTGCTGGCCCTGGCCCAGCAGATTGTCGCGCAGGCCGGCCAGCTCGCTGGCGCTGCGGGAAAGCGCGGCAGCCGCGCCGGAGAGCATCTTGTCCACGTGCACGCAGGCCTGATTGTAGATGCTGTCCGCGTCCTTCTCGGCGCGCTCACGCGTCTCCATGGCGTAGGCCTGGGCGCGGCGGGAGATTTCGTTTTCGTCCACCAGCTTCTGCGCCTGCTGCTGCGCGGCGAAGACGATCTGCTCGGCGCGGGTGTTGGCGTCCGCGAGGATGGCGTTGGCGTCTTCCTGGGCACGGCGGCGGGTCTCCTTGTCAAAGGCCTC
The DNA here is from genome assembly GCA_945948915.1 of uncultured Clostridia bacterium. Lineage (GTDB taxonomy): Bacteria > Bacillota > Clostridia > Christensenellales > Aristaeellaceae > Ventricola. Next base: position 25,242 of record CAMFCQ010000007.1, read on the forward strand.
GGCCTCGGCTTCAATCTCGTCCTTGAACTTGCGCGCCTTGGTCACCGTGTCGTTGTAGATTTTGTCCGCGTCGTCCGCCGTCTTGTCCGCGCGCATCTTCGCCTCGTCGATGATGCGCTGGCTGGCGGTGAGCACGCTCTGCGCCTGCGAGACGGACTTGGGCAGCGCGATGCGCAGCTGACCGATCAGGTCGGCCATCTCGCTGGCGTCCACCACGCACATGTTCTTCTTGAGCGGAACTCTGTACGCGTCGCTGAGCGTGCGCTCGATCACGTCGATCACGCGCAGCGTCTGGCCGATGCTCTCCGCGCCAACCTGTGCCTGTTCACGGCGCAGCGGGCGATCCTGCGCCGCGGGTGCCTGCCCCTGCAGGGCCGCGGGGATGCCCTGTGCCTCGCGCGTTTGCTCCATCTGATCATTGCGTTCCATTAGGGTTCCTCCTCTTCGCCGCCTTCGCCCGCAAGCGCCGCGCGGATGTCCTGCGCAAGCCCTTCGGGCACCAGGCTGTCAATGTCGCCGCCGAATGCCGCAATCTGGCGGACGATGCTCGATGATATGCCGGCGCACGTCTCGGAAGTCGTCATCAGCAGCGTTTCCACGCCGCCGAGCATCCGGTTGATCTGCGCCATACTGTATTCGGATTCAAAATCGCCCAGCGGCCGCACGCCGCGCACAAGGCAGCTCGCGCCGTATGCCCTCGCGCAGTCAACCGTCAGGCCGCTGCCGGTCACGATGCGGACGTTGCTCAGCTGCTTGCACGCCTTCTCAAGCAGCCGCACGCGGCCGCTGACCGGAATCGCCCCGCGCTTGTCCGGGTTGTGCAGCACCGCGACGATCAGCTCATCGCACAGCGCGCTCGCCCGGGTGATGATATCAAGATGCCCGCGGGTCACCGGGTCAAAGCTGCCCGGATACATCATGCGCATCATGGTTTTTCCTCCTGCCCGCGCGTCATGCGGCGCACCAGCGTGATCTCCGTGTCGCCGTATTTGCGCAGGTCGTACGCCTCAAAGCGCAGATCCAGCAGCGGCGGCATGCCGCGCCTGTGCTCCACGACAATGAGGAAGCTGTCGGAAAGCAGCCCCTTGTCATAGAGTTCCGCGCACATTTCGCCGGTATTCTCCATCCTGTACGGCGGATCGATGAACACCACGTCAAACCGCTGCCCCTCGCGCGCAAGCTGCGCCAGGGCCTGCTGATAGTCCCGGGCAATCAGGCGGCACTGCGCGCCAAGGCGCGAGGTCTCCATGTTCTTTCGGATCGCCTGGCAGGCGTCCCGGTCCATGTCGATGAGCACTGCCTCCTGCGCGCCGCGGCTGACCGCCTCCAGCGCCAGCGCGCCCGTGCCGGCAAACAGATCCAGCACGCGCGTGTCCTGCAGATCCCAGCGGATGATGTTGAACAGCGACTCGCGCACAAACTCCTGCGTTGGGCGGGTCTTGCTGCCCGCCGGCGCGACAAGCGAGCGCCCGCGCGCCGATCCGCCGATGATTCTCATCGTGTCAACCTGCTCCTTTGATTGGTATCCCGTGTTTTCTCAGTTTTCCATTATATCAGAGAAAGCAGGGCAAATCAACCCTGCTCCCCGGATCAGATGAGTTCCTTCTTCTTGTGCTCCTCTTTCTGGTGGCCGTAGTGCACCTGGCCCTGCGCGCCGGTGAGCTCCTCAACGAGGCTGCTCTTCTGCGCCTTGCGCACGGCGGCCTTTTTCGCGCGGCGGTTGGCCTTCTCCTGCTTGCGGTTGACCCTCGGGCCGCACAGATAGCCGATCACATAGGCCAGCGGATAGCTGGCCAGCAGCAGCGGCGACAGCCTGTCAATCGTCGCGCCCATGCGCTGCGGATCGCTGAAGAAGTTGATGAAGACCATCTCCGGCAGGCGCACCAGCATACGCATCCAATCAAGCGCCGTCAGGCTCTGCTGCGCGGTGTACGCGCCCAGCGGCGCAAACAGATCGCTGCGGCTGCCGTAGGTGTCCGTCATCCAGGCGGGCAGGTCCTGCAGCGTATAGGTGTACTCCTTCGCCGACAGCGCGACGATCACCGCCAGCGCCAGCGGCACGCCAAAGACCACCAGCGACGCGCATACCGCCTTGAGCGGATGATAGCAGGCCGCGTCATCCTTGCTTTCCAGCGCGACGCCCTTGGCCTCCAGGCTGACATAGTTCCGGCTGGCGGACGCGTCCTGCGCGCCCTTCACCAGGCCCTCGTTCACATACAGCAGCAGCAGGCCGGAGACGATCAGCGCAGACAGCGCGACGCGCAGCCATACCGTTCCTACGCCCTGCAGCGCGCTGAACATGAGGCCCAGCACGACGACGGCCAGCAGCAGCACGGCCAGTCTGCCGGCCATCGGCAGCACCGGCGCGCCCCAGCGCTTCGCCCTGCGCAGCGGCTTTTTCTTCCTGTTCTTCTTCGTCTTTTCCGTCGCCATGTCATTTCCTCCTGTGTTCGCTTACTTGCCGCCCGTGCAGATCGTCCCGCCGGGCAAAATGATGCAGTTCATGCGCACGTCGTGCGCCTGCGCCGGCACGCGGTCAGCCAGCGCAAAGTCGTGGCAAATGCCCACGCGCAGCGCCTTCGTGCCCGCCAGAAACCGGTCGTAGTAGCCGCCGCCCTGACCCAGCCGCCCGCCCGACGCGTCAAACGCCGTGCCCGGCACGAGGATCAGGTCGATCTCCTTCGGATCAACTACCTCGCAGCCCGCCTGCGGCTCCATCACGCCGTACGCGCCCGGGATCAGCTGCGACAGGCCGCTTACCCGCCGCGCCGTCATCACGCCGGGGCCCTCGCACCGGGGCAGCAGCAGCGTCTTCCCCTGCGAGAGCACGTCTTCCATCACCGGCGCCAGATCAAGCTCTCCCCGGCAGGCCATGTAAGCCATCACGCTGCGCGCCCTGCCATACGGCGCAAACGCGCGCACGCGCCCCAGGACCGCCAGCGACGCCTGCCGCTGCGCCCGGTCAGAGAGCGCCCTTCGCTGCGCGCGCATGGCGCTTCTCATGTCATCCTTATTCATGCACATAGACGCGCGGCACGCGCCTGCCCGGCCCACAGAGTACCTCGTAGCTGATGGTGCCCAGCCAGGCGGCCATCTCGTCCGCGTCGATCATTTCGTCCCCCTGCGCGCCCAGCAGCACGACCTCGTCGCCCGCCTGCGCACCCGGGATATCCGTCACGTCAACCATGATCTGATCCATGCACACGCGGCCCAGGATCCTCGCCCGCCGCCCGCGCACCAGCACACAGCCCTTGCCCGTCAGGCCCCGGCGGTAGCCGTCCGCATAGCCGACCGGCACCGTCATCACGCGGGTCTCGCGCTGCGCCTCAAACAGGCCGCCGTAGCTCACCCTGTCGCCCGGATGAATCGTCTTCACATACACGGCGCGCGTCACCCAGCGCATCGCCGGGCGCAGGCCCCTGGCCTCGGCCACAGGCGGGTAGCCGTAGAGCGCGATGCCGCCGCGCACCATGTCAAAGTGCGCCTGCGGATAGCGGAAGATCGACGCGGTGTTCGCCGCGTGGCGGGTGATCCTGCCCGGATGCACGGACGCAATCGCCGCGCACAGCTGCTCAAAGCGCGCAATCTGGCGAATCGTGTCCTCGCGCTCGTCCTCATCCGCCGTCGCCATGTGCGTAAAGCAGCCGGTCAGCTCCACATGCGGCAGGCTGTCGATCAGCGCCGTCATCGCGCGGGCCTCCTCCGGCGTGCGCACGCCGATGCGGCCCATGCCGGTGTCCAGCTTCAGGTGCACCTGCGCCGTGCGGCCCAGCTTTTCACCTGCCGCGTTCAGCGCGCGGATACGCGCCTCGTCAAAGACCGTCTGCGTGAGATTGCAGGCGACGACCGCCTCCGCAGCCTCCGGCTCAATGCCGCCCAGCACGAGGATCGGCACGTCAATGCCCGCCTGCCGCAGCTGCGCGCCCTCCTCGGGGATGGCCACGGCCAGCATGGACGCGCCAGCCTGAAGCGCCGCGCGGGCCACCTGCACCGCGCCGTGGCCGTAGCCGTCCGCCTTGACCACCGCCAGGAACTTCACGCCCTCCGCAAGACACGCGCGCATCACGCCCACGTTGTGGCGGATCGCGTCCAGATCGATTTCGCAATAATTGGTTCTGAACATGGTGATGCCAGCTTTCTTCAAATGTCGTATGGTTCAGTATACCGCGAAACCGCGAAAAAGAAAAGGTCTATTTCCCGACCGGACGCATAAGCCTTGAGGGACAAGGGAGGCGATGGAATGGCGGCGGTACCTGTGGCATTGGCGCTTCTGAGCGGCGCAGTCGGCGCGGGCTTCGCCTCAGGCAGGGAGATCGTGCGCTTCTTTGCCCTGCACGGCCGCATGGCCTTTGCCGCGGCCGCCTGCGCGCTGCTGACGCTGCATCTGCTCTTCCTCCGCCTGCCCGCGCAGCTTGAGCGCTGCGGCGCGTCCACGCTCCCGCAGCTGTGCAGGGCGCGTCTGGGGCGGCGCTTCGGCGCGCTGTGCGGCGCGCTCTTCCTGCTGCTTGCCGCCATCACCGGCGGAGCCATGCTCTGCGCCTGCGCGGAGCTGGGCGCGCTCGTGCTGCCCGTGCGCCACGCTTACGGTCTCACCCTGGCGCTGACGCTGGCGCTCGCCGTCCTGCTGGCCCTGCGCGGCCTTTTCGGTCTGGCCCTGCCGGGCGCGGCGCTCGCGCTGCTTCTGCCCGCGCTGCTCATTCGCCTGCTCCTGCTGCCCGATGGCGAGGCGTGCTTTCTGCCCGCCATGTCGCCCGATCTGCCCGTGCGCGCGGTCTGCGACGGCACAGCTTACGGCGCGCTGAACGCCGCCATGCTCGCGGGCGTGCTGCCGCTGCTTGTCCCGCTCGAAGGCCGGACACGCCGCCGGGCCGTGCGAGGGTTCACGCTGCTCTTCGGCGCGCTGCTGCTTTGCGGCGTGCTCGTGTGCCTGCGCCATCTGCCCGCCGTGCTGGAGCAGCCGCTGCCCTTCGTCTTTCTCAGCCGCAGCCTGGGCAAGGGCGGTTATCTCCTGGTCGCGGTCTGCCTGTACGCCGCCGCGCTCTCCACGCTCTGCGCGATGCTCTCATCCATCATGGCGGCGCTCGATCTGCCCGATGTGGGGCGCGCAGGCCTTGCCGCGCTGCTGTGCCTGCTCTTCGCGCTGATCGGCTTTGCGCCGCTGATTGACTGCGGCTATCCCGCACTCGGCGCGCTATGCACGGGGCTGCTGCTCGTGCTGTGCGCGCCCTCCGGTCAGAAGGTCAGCCCGTCCGTCAGATAGCCGTCCCAGCTGCTGCCGCTCGCCTCGCGAAGCGCTGCGGCGAGGTCCTCCTGCGCCGCCACGCCACCGGCACTTTTCCCGACGTACGCCTGCAGCGCAGCGAGGAACGCCTCCTCGCCCACGGCCTGCTCCATGCCCAGCAGCATCGCCGCGCCCTGGTCGCGCAGCACCTGCGTCATCTCCGCATCCCCGCCGAAGTGCGCCGTGCCAGCGCCCACGGTCACGCCGTACGGACGGGTGAGCCGCGTCGACAGTTCAATCTCGCCGTAGAGCCGCTCCTCGTAAGCCGCCGTGCCCTTCAGCTTCCGGTAGGCCAGCAGCTCCGCGCCCGAGGCCAGCGTCTCGCTCAGCCACGGCGCGTTCCACGGGTCGTTCTCAACGAGAATGCCGAACGTCTCCCGCGCGATCAGCCGGGTGAGCCTGCGGCGCAGCGTCTCCTTGTCCGTGTCGGTATTCAGCGCGATCAGCCCGGAATAGACCGCGCCGTCCACCCGCGCCGTCTCCATGTCCACGACCGTCAGATCCTCGTAGGGATAGGCCAGTCCGATGGCCTCAAGCGACGCCAGCGCGTCCTTCACGCAGCTGTGCAGCAGGCTCGCCCTGCCGCCCGGACGGACATAGGCGCAGACCGTCACGCCGCCGGTCGTCTTCGTGCGCGTGCTGCCGCCGCAGCGGATCGGGAAGGACGCGTCCCTCGCGCCTTCCCTGCACAGCTTCAGCGCGTCCTCCAGCCAGACCGCGCAGTCAAACGCCTGCGCGTAGCTCACGTCCACCAGCTCGTCATAGGCGTCATCCCGCCACACGCCGTCCTCCAGCATCGCCAGCTGCGGCAGCGTGACGACCGCCGTGCCCGCCGTTCTGGGATACCGGAGCATGAGCGTGAAGGTGAGCTCCAGCGTTTCTCCCGGCGAAAAGCTGCGCGCCACGCGCAGAACGGTCGGATCGTCCTCGTCAAGCGCGTACGCCGCCTTCTCCCCGCCGATCTGCACATTGCTCACCGCGACCGCATTTTCGTCCTGCGCATTCATCGGCAGGCGCAGCACGATTTCCTGAACCGCGCTGTCCGTGCGGTTGGTGATCGTCATCTCCTGCGTGCCGCGCAGCGTCCGCAGGCCCGCATCATGGTCAAACCGCGCCCGCACGATATCCCGCTCGCCGGAAAATTCCATCTCCCGGACAACCGGCTCCTTCTGCAGCCGCGCGCCCAGCACGGCAGCGCCGCATACAGCAGCCGCCAGGAAAGCGCAGACCAGAATCCTCGCGATGCGCATCGCTTCGCCTCCTCCATCATCAAAACAAGCGGGCGGCTCTCATGCCGTCCGCTTTGGTGTTACGCTTTCTTGTCGAACTTGTTGCCGCAGCCCTTGCAGGTGATCGTGATATTGCCCACGCCGCGCGGCACGCGCAGGCGCTTTTTGCACTGCGGGCAGGTGAAGTAGCGGTACTTCTTGGCGTTCTTCACGCGGTTAAGCCACTCCGTGACCGCCCTGCGCGCAGCGTAGGTCTTCTGCAGATACATCTGGTTTTCGTGCTGGCGTCTGTATCGATCCTTGCTGAGCATGCGGAAGAACATGAGAATCAGCAGCGCGTCGGCCATCAGCGTCAGCAGACCCAGCCCGGAAAAGGACCCGACAATGGACAGGATCAGCGCCGTCCAGAGCATCGTCATGCCCAGCTGATCCGCGCCGTAGCGGCCCGCCATAAAGCTCCCAAAGGACGAGCGGATTTTATCAAAGAAACGCATGATGTTTCCTCCTTGCAGTTTGTGCTTTCAGCATACGGCAGGTTCCTTTTCTTGTCAACCGGTTTTTGCCCCCGGTCACTTCTTGCGCGCGTGCGCCCGCTCTGCTATACTGAGCGGGAACATGTTGCCGGGAGGTACAGCCATGGACAGCCATCTGCTTGAGGCGCGCATCCGCGATCTGCTCGCCGAAAAATCCCGCGTCCTCATCGCGCTGGACGGCATGTCCGCCAGCGGGAAGACGACGCTCGCCGGCGCGCTCTCCAGGCGTTTTCCTTCATGTGCCGTCGTGCACATGGACGACTTTACGATCCCCTTTGAGGATCGCTTTCCCGGCTACTTTGACGCGCAGCTCTCCAATGCCGATATCGGCCGCTTCGACCGCGAGGTGCTCACGCCGCTGCATCTGGGCCGCGACGCGTGCTACCGTCCGTATGTCTGCCACCCTGAGCCGGGCTTTCTCGCGCCCGTCACGGTGGCGGCGCAGTCCCGCCTTGTGATCGTCGAGGGCGCGTACTGCCTGCACCCGCAGCTCTTTGAGCGCTATGATCTGCGCGTGCTGTGCACCGTATCGCCCGAGGTTCAGCGCAGGCGCATTCTGGAGCGCAACGGCAGCGCGCAGCTTGAGCGCTTCCTGCGCCTGTGGATTCCCATGGAGAACCGGCACATTCAGGCGCACGATCTCGCCGCGCGCTGCGATCTCATGCTTTCCGGAGATTGAGCACGCTCAGGCGCCTTTCGCCAAAGCGCGCCGTCTCCGCCATCGCGCGGTCGTATTCCCGGGGATCGGCGATTTCCTGCGGCTCGTGCGCGTCAAGACCCAGGATGATCTGCGCGCCGGACTCATACGCAATTTCAAAGAATTCGGCGTTGGGATAGCCCTCTCCGTTCGCTTCGCCCAGTCGATACCTGTCGTGGAGGTTAACCTCCATCGGCAGGTTGTTTTGTTTACAGATCTGGCACAGGTCGCGCGCCGCCGCGCGGCAGTTTTCGTCAAAGGTCGGATAGCGGCGCATGAACAGGTCGGGGTGCGCCATGTACGCAAACAGGCCGGTTCCCGCGCCCTTTTCCGCGCTGTCCACATAGCGGCGCAGGTGCTCCGCCCTTTCGGCATTGCCGAAGTAGAAGCCGCCCTCGTCCGTCCCCTCGTAGTGATTGCCGAAGATCAGGTAGTCAAGCCCCTTCTCTTCCTTCATCTCCGCCAGCCAGCCCATGTACTGCGGGAAGTATTCGCACTCAAAGCCGACCAGCAGCTCGATCTTCCCCGCATATTTTTTCTTGAGCGCACGCATCGCCGCCACATACTCGTTAAGCTGCTCGATGCCCATGCGCACATGCCGGTGCGTGAATCCGCTCTCGTACGGCCACGGCACATGATCCGAAAAGCCCAGCACGTCAAACCGCTGCGAAAGCGCCGCCTGAACGTACTGCTCGTCCGTGCCGCTTGCGTGGCCGCAGCGCGCGGTGTGCGTGTGATAGTTTGCTTTCATGGCGATGCTCTCCTCAGTCGATGCCGATGCGCGTGCAGGGAACGCGGCCCTCCACCAGGTCGCTGATACGGTGGCGGCCATGGCCGATGATGACCGTGGTGCCGCGCAGCGCGGGGCCGAGCGCAAACTCAAGCTTCGCGTGCGCGCCGTTCGCGCCCGCGCGGGAAGCGCCCACGCAGTGCGCCTGCAGCTGGCGCACCCTGCGCTCCAGCTGCTCCGCGTCCGGGGCGAGCACGTCGCGCACCAGCGTGGCGGGATCCTTCGGGTCGGCGTAGATACCCTCCGTCGAGGTCATGATCAGCAGCACGCGCGTAGACACCAGCCCCGCGATGACCGCCGCCGTCTCGTCATTGTCCACGCACTCGTGCACCTCGCGCATTTCGCGCCGCAGCACGGACAGCTCCCACTTGCGGTTCTCCTCGTCGGAGACCGGATCGTTGTAGTTGACGATCGGAATCGCGCCCTGCTCCTTCGCGCGCAGGAACAGCCTGCGGATGTGCTCGCGCTTGGATTCGTCGTTGAAGTGCTGATGCTCCACCAGCACCTGGCGCACAGAGTAGTCCTGGTGAATGAAGCGGCGGTACTGCTCCATCAGGATCGTCTGGCCCTGGGCGGCGTAGTCGGTCTTCGCGTCCACGCTGTCGCAGGTCAGCTCGTGACCGGTGCGCTTGATGTAATCCAGCCGCCCGATCTCCGCCGCGCCGCTCGTCACCCAGATCATGCCGGGCCTGAGTTCCCGGCCCAGGCGGGAAAAGATGTTGTAGTCGATGTCGGCGTCCTCGCGGCGGATGAGCGCCATCGAGCCGATCTTGCCGACGAGGTCAAAGTCGTATTGCATAACAGGAACCTCCTGGCTTTGGGGATACGTTGGGCTGCCGCCCAAGCCTGCCTGAGGGATTTCATCCCTCAGACTCCCTTCTTCGCTTCGCGATGTATGACGACAGAATGCTTGATGATGCGTTTATTTGTGATACCGCTCCCCCGCGGCGATCTTGAGCGCGCGGTACGTCTGCTCCAGCAGCATGATGCGCGCCAGCTGGTGCGGAAAGGTCATCGGTGAAAAGGACAGCTTCAGCTGCGCGCGGCGCACCACCTCCTGCGACAGCCCCAGCGAGCCGCCGATGACGAACACCACGCGCCGACCTGTGTCAATCAGCTCCGTCAGCTTTGCGGAGAGCTGCACGGAGTCCATTTGCTTTCCGTCGATGCACAGGCACACCACGACGTCCCCGTCGCGGATTTTGGCGAGGATCGCCTCACCCTCTTTTTTCCTGATCTGCTCCTCGATAGCGGGCGAGGAATTGGTCGGCTCCGGCAGATCCGGCAGCTCGATGGTCTCCCATTTGCCAAAGCGCGAGAGCCGCTTTTCGTATTCCGCCGCCGCATCGCGCCAGTATTTCTCCTTCAGCCTGCCCATGCAGATGAGCGCCATGTTCATGAAATCACCTCAACACGCCTGCCGCGATCACCAGCGCCGCAGCCAGCGCCACGAGCGCCCGTTCTTTTCTCGTCAGCCTTTCCATCCCCTGCATCTGCGCAGCCGTTCCCCGCGCCCTCCAGCTGCGGCGCAGACAGACGGCAAACAGGACGCACATGCCCAGCCGCAGCGCGCAGGAGAGCAGCGACAGGTTTTCAAAGAACCAGCCCAGCCCCATGTCGCTCAGCAGCATCAGCGTCAGGTTGTAGACGGCGTGCACGAGGATCGGCGCCAGCAGCGAGCGCGTATGCAGCGTCAGCGCCGCCAGCAGCAGGCCCATGAGCACGTACATCACGCCAGCCAGCTCTGTGCCGCCCTTTCCGCCCAGGTGCACCAGCGCAAAGCACAGCGCGCTGACCGCCGCCGCGCGCGGTTCTCCGAAACGCTTCATCGCATGCAGCAGATAACCCCGGAAGAACAGCTCCTCCAGCACCGGTACCAGCAGCGCACTCTTGAGTGCCGCCAGTAGGAACACCCCCGGCTCCTGCACGCGCAGGTCCATCGGCTGCACCACCGTCCCGTGCCAGGCAAACAGGGCCTCCAGCACATCCACGCCCAGCGTCATCGGCGCAGCGAGCAGCACGCCCGTCAGCGCCAGCCACAGCGTCTGCGCCCGGCTGAGCGTGCCGCGCGGCAGGATTTTTCTCTGGTCGCCGTCCAGCACGCAAAGGCCCAGAACCGCCGCGCCGCCGAAGACCAGCAGGGACACAAGCGCCTCCAGCAGCACGCTAAGCACCTGCGTCGGCCAGATGAACCCCATGCTGCTGAGCACCCTGTACAGCGCCATCGCAAAGCACACGCCGAGCGTCAAAAGAAGCGCGGAGCGCATCCTCACACGCCGCCGCGCCTTGACGAGATTCAGTTTTTTAATCTGCTTCTCCATTTACTTGTTGAACACGAAGTCCCTCTGGATAAAGTAGCTGAGCATGAACAGCACCAGATCGACCGGGATCTTGATGATCGCCGCAGAGAGCGGGATCACGCCGGGCAGCACCTGCACCAGGCCCGCGCCAATCAGGCCCTGCACCACGCACAGCGCGTAATACTTGACCATGGAGCTCCTGCCGCCGCGCCCGCCGAAGACGGTGTGCTTGTTCAGGTGATAGTTCACCTGCGAGGACACCAGTCGCGCCAGGGCGTAGCTCACCAGCGCGGACAGCCCGAACGTGCCCAGGCACAGCCAGTAGAGCGCGTAGTCGATGACAAAGGACGCGATGGACGAGAACAGATATTTGAAGATGACCATGTAGATCTTGAACGCATCGCGCACGGGGTTGAAGTGGCTGCCCGCGTTGTCGTCGATGTAGATCGTCTCAATCGGCACCTCAAACACGCCCAGGCCCATGTCGCGCAGCTTCAGCAGCACGTTCATCTCGTACTCGTAGCGCTCGCCCTCGATGCGCGCCATCGCCGGGAGCGAGGACGCGGGCAGCGCGCGCAGGCCCGTCTGCGTGTCGCCCACCTTCACGCCGCTGGCCAGCGCGTAGACAAAGCGGGTGATGCGGTTGCCCCAGCGGCTCTTGAACGGCACGTTGCCGGTGAACGCGCGGGAGCCGAGCACCAGCTTGTCCGGATGCTCGTGCAGCGCGTCGATCAGCCGCAGGATGTCCTTGGGCGTGTGCTGGCCATCCGCGTCGGCGGTGACGATGCCGGCCATGTCCGGCCATTTGAGCATCGCGGCGTTGATGCCGGTCTTGAGCGCGCGGCCCTTGCCCATGTTCACCGCATGCACGGCGACCTCGGCGCCCAACTCGCGGCACGCGTCAAAGATATGCCTGAAGGTCTCCTGGCCGCCGTCGTCCACCAGCAGCACGTCCAGTCCGTTATCGACAATCAGCTCGCGCGTCAGATCGATGAGCCGCTCGTCCGGCTTGTAGGCGGGGATGAGCACCACGGCGCGCTTTCTATTTGTATCTGTCATATGTACTCCTTTAGATAGGTTGCAGGCTTGACCGTCCGGCCAAATGCCGACAGTCGCCCATAGTATACCGCCGCCCCTGCAAAAAGTCAAGAACGGACAGCATTTTCAGCGCGTCGCGGCGGACATCCCGCCCGCATAGCGCCTTGCGCATTGCGTCCGGTTGTGATACAATGGATCAATCAAATTGATTTATCCCGCGCCCGGCGGGCGCGCAGATCGCCAAAGGAGGTTCCGCCTTATGGAACAGACGCAGACCCCGGTTAAGAAGCAGCGCATTCTCTCGGGCATCCAGCCCACCGGCACGCCCACGCTGGGCAACTACATCGGCGCGATGCGCAACTGGAAGCTGCTGGAGGACGAGTACGACTGCCTGTACATGGTCGCCGACCTGCACACCATCACCGTGCGCCAGGAGCCGGCCAAGTTCCGCCAGAACGCCATGCAGATGCTGGGCCTTCTGCTGGCCTCCGGCCTTGATCCCGCAAAGAGCGTCCTGTTCTTCCAGAGCCACGTGCATCAGCATGCCGAGCTCGCCTGGCTGCTCAACTGCTACACCTACATGGGCGAGATGAGCCGCATGACGCAGTTCAAGGACAAGAGCGCCAAGCACGCGGACAACATCAACTGCGGCCTGTTCACCTATCCGGTGCTCATGGCGGGCGACATTCTGCTCTATCAGGCGAATCTGGTGCCGGTGGGCAAGGATCAGACCCAGCACCTGGAGATCTGCCGCGACATCGCCCAGCGCGTCAACGGCCTGTACGGCAATGTCTTCACCATCCCGGAGGGCTACTACTCCAAGGTCGGCGCGCGCGTGCAGAGCCTGCAGGAGCCGACCCGCAAGATGAGCAAATCCGACGCCGAGGACAGCTTCATCTCCGTGCTCGATACGCCGGACGTCATCCGCCGCAAGTACCGCCGCGCTGTGACCGACTCCCTGGCCTGCATCCGCTTTGACCCGGAGAACCAGCCGGGCGTCTCCAACCTGCTCTCCATCATCTGCGCGCTCACGGGCGAGGATATGGAGAAGCTCGTCGCCTCCTTTGAGGGCAAGGGCTACGGCGACCTCAAGGCCGCCGTCACCGATGTGACCGTCGAGACCCTTGCGCCGATTCAGGCGGAGTTTGCCCGCGTGATGAAGGACAGGAAGTACATGGAGGAGGTCTACCGCGAGGGCGCGCAGCGCGCCGGCACCATCGCCGAGCGCACGCTGCAGAAGCTCATGAAAAAGATCGGCTACACCGCCAAATAAGCGTCATTCCGCGCAGAGCGTTTTCTGCGCGGAATTTTTTGTCATGCGTGAAGATATCGCTTTACATCGCAACATTCTGTGCTATAATACAGATACAGACACAAGATATGGAGGGATACACCATGTGCACGGTCAACGTCACCGGCGGCGTGCTGCCGCAGGAGGAGATAAACGCCTACATCGCCCGCGGCGCTGAGCTTTACGGCCGCGAGCCCGACGCCATCGACGTCCGCGTGGACGGCGAGTATGTGGAACTTGCCTATCATTACCAGCAGCAGCCCTTCCACCGCATCCGCCGCATCACCGGCTATCTGGTGGGCACGCTGGATCGTTTCAACAACGCGAAGCGCGCCGAGGAGCGCGACCGCGTCAAGCACGGCATCGGCATGCAGTAAGCTTATCACAGCACGACAAAGACAGGCAGGAGCGCGCGATTGCTCCTGCCTGTCTTTTCGATTTATGCAAAGAATTCAAGGTGAACGGATCGGCCTCCTGCTCTGAGACGGTTTGATATCTTTCGATGGGAAACGTTAGGGCTGCCGCCCTAAGACCCGCTAAGGGACTTCACCCCTTGACCCCATATCCGCTTCGCGCGCTTTTCCAGGTTCGGCGGGAAAAGAGGATCAGAATTCCTCATCCTCATCTTGTGCGCTCCTGACCGCCGCGAACTTCTCCTGCATCGTCGGGTTATTTTTCGTCAGCCGCTTGATGGACAGATCCATCGCCTTGTTGTTGGCCAGGCGCAGGTTATTGACGGAGCTGAGCAGCGCGTCCTTGGTTTTCTGCAGGTGCACGATCGTCTTGTCGATTTCGTCGATGGCCTCCTTGAAGCGGCGGCTGGAGAGCTCGTAGTTCTTGGAGAATTTCGCCTTGAAGTCGTTCATCTCGTCCTCAAAGTGCGTGATGTCGATGTTCTGCCGGCGCACCAGCTCCAGCTCCGTGCGGTACTGCAGGCTGTCAAGCGCCGCGTTGCGCAGCAGCGTGATCATGGGGATGAAGAACTGCGGGCGGACTACATACATCTTGGGATAGCGGTGGGACACATCCACGATGCCGCCGTTGTACAGTTCGCTGTCGCCCTCCAGCAGGGAGACCAGCACAGCGTACTCGCAGCCCTTCTCCCGGCGGTCCTTGTCCAGCTCCTTGAAGAAGTCCTCGTTCCTGTGCTTGGTGGCGGTCGTGTCCATCTCGTTCTTCATCTCAAACATAATGGAGATGAACTCCATGCCCTCGTCCGTGCTGTCCCGGTAGATGAAGTCACCCTTGCTGCCGGTGCGCGCGTCGTTGTCCTTCTCAAAGGTGGCGTTCTTGAATGCCAGCGCGCGGATGCGGTTGAACTCCGTCATGCAGTGCTGCTCCAGGCTCTCGCCGACCATCTTGGTGGACTGCTTCGCCTTGAAGTCGCGGTAGTACGCAATCTGCTCGTCCTTCTGGCTGATTTCCAGCCTGTGCTGATCCTCTGCGGACTTGGCGCGCAGCTGCGCAGCCAGCTTCTCCCGGTCCATCTCATTCTGCAGCTGCACGATCTGCGCGTCCCGGCTCTGCACGGCATTCTGCACGGCGAGTCTCGCGTCCGTCTCGCTCTGTCTCAGGCGGCTTCGCAGCTGGGCAATCTCCGCGTCCTTGCGCGCCAGCTCCAGCTGACGCTGCGCCTCCGCCTCCCGGAGCGCGGCCTGCCTCTGCGCGTCGCCGCTTTGCAGCTTTGCCTTGAGCTGCGCGATCTCCTCTTCCTTCTCGCTGCGCGCCTGCGCTGCGGCGAGATCGACCGCCAGGTTCTTTTCGGACAGCTTCGCCTTCAGCTGCGCGATCTCCTCTTCCTTCTCGCTGCGTGCCTGCGCCGCGGCGAGATCGACCGCCATGCTCTTTTCAGAGGCGAATGCCCGCTCTCTCTGCGCGATCTCCTTTCTGAATTCGTCGTCGCGCACCTGCTTGACGATGGCCGCGTATCCGGATTCATCCACCTGAAAGACTTCCCCGCACTTGGGGCACTTGATTTCCTGCATAACAGCCTCCTGCGTTTCTGATCGTCGCCGCTGCCCGTACAGGGCGTTTTTCCTTGACACACCTCGGGCAAGAACGTACAATGTCATTATACCATGCTTTACAGCGTCTTCAAGGTGATTTATGAATCAGAAAATGCCTGCGCGTCCGCGCATCACCTGCGCGCACGCCTTTTGTTTGGGCGCGCTGCTCGCCATCATCGCCCTCGCCCCGGCGATTCTCCCCTACGGCGGCCGCTATGTGACCCGCGGCGACTACATTGAGCAGCAGCTTCCCTTCATTCTGGAAACCCGGCGCATCCTGCGCGGCGGGCTGAATGCCTATTCCTTCAATACGTTCCTCGGTGCGCCCGCCGTGGGCAGCTACAGCTTCTACACGCTGGGCAGCCCGTTCGTCTGGCCGCTGGCGCTGCTGCCCCAGCAGCTCATCCCCTTCGGGATCAGCGTGATGGCCGTGCTCAAGCACGCGGTCGCCGCCCTGACGTCGTTTCTGTTCTTCCGCAAGGTCGTGCGCGACGAGCGCCTTGCGCTGACCGGCAGCGTGCTCTACACATTCTCCTCGTTCACCGTCGTCAATACGCAGTTCTATCACTTCACGGAAGTGATCGCCTTCTTCCCGCTGATCCTGCTGGGGCTGGAAATCGCCATGAGCGACGCGCCCCGTCCCGGCCTGCTGGCGCTCTTGTGCGGGCTCAACGCGCTGGTCAACTACTACTTCATGCTGGGCAGCGCGCTGCTTGCGGCGCTGTACTTTGCCTTCCGCTTCTTCTCTGTGGACTGGAAGCCGATGCGCAGCGTGCGCCGCGTCGTCACCATCGTCTTCGAGTGCGGCGTGGGCTGCGCGCTTGCGGGCGTGCTGCTCCTGCCCTCGCTGATGCACATGCTCACCATCACGCGCACGGGCGCGGGCGACACTCCGCTGCTCGCACAGACGTATGCCCCCGCCGTGCTGCTGGAGCGTCTGCGCACGCTGCTCATGCCCATCGAAAGCAACGTGCTCCACGCTTATTACGGCGATGCGCCGAGCTGGAGCTCCACGGCGTGCGCCCTGCCCGTCTTCGGCCTCACGGGCGCCGTGGTTTTCCTCTTTGCGCAAAAAAAGCAGCGCTGGCTGAAAGCCCTGCTCGCCGCGCTGCTGATCGCCTCCGCGGTTCCGGTGCTGTGCGGCGCGTTCTCACTGTTCACCAATACCGCCTATACCCGCTGGTGGTACGGCCTTGCGCTGCTGCTCACGCTGGCCACGCTCCTTGCGCTGCGCGATGTGCGCAGCCGCCGCGCGTGGCTTGCCGCCTTCGCCGCGTGCAGCGCGCTCGTGCTGCTGCTCACCGTGCCCTTCCTCCTGCCGGACGGCATGCTTTCCGCCCTCCCGGAGCGCATCACGCAGATCCTCCGCAATCGGCGCACGCGCGCGTACGCCGGCGGCGCGCTGCGCGCGCTTTCCATCAGCCTGACGCTGCTGGGCGGCGCAGGCATGCTGCTGCTCCTCAAAAGACCGCGCTTCGTCCCGGCGCTTACCCTCGTCAGCCTGATCGCCTGCGCGCAGTACGCGGGCTATATCGCAGTGGGCGACCGCGAAATCCTCTCCGGCGGGGAAACGCCCGGCGGCGGCGTGTACACGCTTTCCGAGATTGCCGCGCCGACGCTCTCCGCGCTCGAGCTCGAGGAAGAAGCGGCATACAAGCGCATTGACTACGGCGGCATGCTGCGCAATTACGGCCTGATCCGCGGCCATTCCTCGCTGACCTGCTTCTCCTCGCTGCGCACGTCAACCGTGGGCAAATTCGTGGAGATGGCGGGCTTTGGCTATGGCGAATCGACCACCGTCTCCCCGCCGGACAGCCAGGGCGCCGTGCGCGCGCTGCTGTCCGTGACGGAGTACCACCGCGTAAACGAGGAGGACGAGGTGCCCGAGGGCTTTGTCTACGACCGCGAGGAAAACGGCTTTGCCGTGTACACCAACCCCAACGCCGTGCCGATGGGCTTTCTGCAGACGGTCGTCACCGGCACGCATCATCAGCGCATGGACAGCGACACGGTCGGCACGGTGCTGCTTGCCGCCGCGGCGCTTGATGACGCGTATCTGACGCGCTTTGAGGACAGGCTGCAGACGCTGGACGTGTATGCCATTCCCGACTGGCAGGAGAGTGCCGCGCGCCTGCAGGCAAACGCCTGCGACCGCTTTGAGACGCGCGATGACGGCTTTACCGCGCACATCGACGCGAAGGAGGCGGGGATCGTCGTGTTCACCATTCCGCACGACAAGGGCTTTACCGCCACGGTGGACGGACAGCGCGCCGAGATCATCCCCTGCGACGTGTCGTTCATGGCCGTGTGGGTGGAGCCGGGCGAGCACGAGATCACGTTCACCTACCGCACGCGGATGCTGATCCCCGGCATCGCCATGAGCGCGCTGGCGGCGGTCGTGCTTGCGGGATATGTCATCATGACAAGAAGACGCCTTTGCATCAAGAAGGGAGCCTGAGGAAAGACTCAGACTCCCTTCTTCGCTTTTCACGGTCAAAGCCGTTCCGTCCTGTCTGCGCGTCAGCGCGGCCGGGCAGGCTTCTGCGTCATGGGCGCTCTCCTCCCCATATCTTCAGGAGGCTTCATGCCGGGGCAAGCATCAAAGCCGCGCGAACACATCCCCCAGCTTCTCATGCAGCACGAGGTTGGCGATATCGTCGCGCTTGGTCTCCGTCTTGTTGATGAGCACGAGCCGGTTGCCCGGGTATTCATCCAGGAACGCCGCCGCGGGATACACCGTCAGCGAGGTGCCCGCGACGATCAGCAGATCCGCGCGGCGGATCGCGTCCAGCGCGCCGGTAATCGTATGGCCGTCAAGCGCCTCCTCGTAGAGCACCACGTCCGGCTTCACCCTGCCGCCGCAGGCCGGGCAGACAGGGATGTGCTCCAGCTGCATAAACGCCGCCAGATCGTAGACCCTCCCGCAGCGCTGGCAGATGTTTCTGTGCACGCTGCCGTGCAGCTCGTACACGTTTTTGCTGCCGGCCATCTGGTGCAGGCCGTCGATGTTCTGGGTGACGACGGCGAGCAGCTTTCCCTCCCGCTCCCACTGGGCCAGCTTTTCGTGCGCAAGGTTGGGCCTTGCGTCCGGATAGAGCATGCGCGTGCGGTAGAATTCAAAGAACACGTCGGGATGCTTGACGTAGTAGCTGTGGGAGATGATCGTCTCCGGCATCTCGCGGAACTTCTGATGGTACAACCCGTCCACGCCGCGGAAATCCGGGATGCCCGATTCCGTGCTCACGCCCGCGCCGCCAAAGAACACGATGCGCCTGGCTTCGCCGACCCACGTTCTGAGCTGATTCAGCTTCTGTTCATCCATGTTTTTCCCTCCTCAGACTACTCTCAAATAAAATCGGCCATGCAATAACCGGCCGTCAGGTAACGCTTCGCTCCCTGACTGCTTTTCTTTGATCGCTTCGCGATATGGAGACGTTGGGGGATTTCATCCCCCAAACCCCTAGCCTGGGGACCAGTCCCCAGACCCCTTCTTCGCTTCGCGCTTATAGCTCGTTTCTATTTGAGAATAGTATCAGACCAGCATCTTTCCCGAGCGGATCGGCGTGTCCAGCCGCCCCTCGGCCAGCGCCCGCAGCGCGGCAAACAGCGCGTCCGGGCACTCCGCCTCCGTATCCAATGAATGAAGGCCCCGCTTCATGATGTCCTGCAGATACACCACGTCCCTTTCCCGCAGACGGCACTGCTCGCCCGCGCTGCAGCCGGGACAGAGCACGCCGCCATGCTCCGGGCTGAAGGACGCGATCAGCGTATCGTCGTTTGTGCGATTCTGCAAAACCGGCGTGCCGCAGCGCGCGCACCGGCCCACCTGCGGCCGGAAGCCCAGCAGCGAGGTCATGCCCATCAGGAAGACCGCCGTGATCCTGCGCGGCGCGGCCTCGCCGTAGCACAGGTGCGCCAGCGAACGCAGCAGCAGCATGAACAGCCGCTCGTTTTCCTGTGCGGGCTGGATCGCGGCGCTGCACAGCTCGAGCATGTACATGCCGTGAGAGAGCTTTTCATAGTCGCTGCGGAGCGCGTAGTAGGTATCCGACACCTGGCAGGAGACCACCGTTGCGCGCTCGCTCGTCTGATAGAGCACGTACTCGCCCGCGCAGAACAGCTCGCCCGCCGCCATCAGCGGGCTCTTCTGCCTGCGGCAGCCCCGGCACAGCGCGTCGATGCGCCCAAGCGTGGGCGAAAAGAGCGTGAGCATCCGGTCGTTCTCGCGGTAGTCCGCGCGGCGCACCACGATGGCGTTCGTCGTGATCTGGGCCATGCTTACCCGTCCTTTTCCTGCTCGTGATTTCTGTGCACGCGCGGAATGAAGCGGGCGGCGAAGCTCCCCTTGCCCTCCTGCTTCACATAGAAGAAGCCAATGATCGAGAAGACGACCGCGCCGACAAAGTTGACCAGCAGATCCTTCATCGTGTCGTTGAGGCCCACGTCGAGATAGCCGCCCAGGCCCAGCGCGGTCTGCGTGCCGTCGCCGTGCACGAGGATCACGTCGGCGATGTCCGCCAGCGCGACGACCTTGTTGCTGCGCGTGGGATCCAGCTCCACCGTGCGGATGGCATGGATGACCGTATCCTTCTGCATGTCAAAGCCCAGGAACAGATCGCCCGTGTATTCAAAGAACTCCCACAGCACGCCCACGGTCATCGAGAAACAGAACGCGACGAGCGCCAGATAGGCCGGCGAGAGCTTGAAGGAGAACCGGTCGCTCCGGTTGAGCAGATCCACCAGCGCAAAGCCGATCGCCGCGCACAAAAAGCCGTTGAGCGTATGGAGCATGGTATCCCAATTGGGCACGCGGATGTAGAAGCTGTTGATCTCGCCGAGGATTTCCGCCGCGAAGATGAACAGCAGGATGATGATCTCCAGCGTGCCGGGCAGCTCGATCTTCAGGCGTCGCGAAATCACGCTGGGCATGATCATCAGCAGCAGCGTCAGTCCGCACAGGAACACGCTCTCATAATACCCCTTGAGCGCCGAGCGCACAAGCACCGCAATCACCAGCGCGCGCAGCACCAGATAGACCGTCAGCGTCGCATGATTGGTGTAGTAGGGGGTTTTTTTTGCCTTCTCTGGTTTCTTCATCTCTTTCTTTTTCATTGGATGTCACCGTGCCTTTCTTTTTTATTATAACACAGCAAAGCGCGCTGTGCGTCCCGACTTCCGAAAAGCCATGAAAACCTGATGGCCTGCGCCTGCCGCGGGTTTTCTGCCGCTTCACTGCATATAGAGAAAGCGCCGGAGGTCATCGCCTCCGGCGCGCAGTCATCCGGATCAGTTATCTTCAATCATCGCCCGAATCGTCTTTTCCAGCGTCTCCTTGTCCATCATGCCGGTGTGGCGTCCCTTCAGCTCACCCTCGGCGGAAACGAAGATCGTCGTGGGCATGGCGCGGATGGCGTAGCGCGTTGCCGCGTCGCCGTCCGAGTCAAAGTACACCGGGAACGTCCAGCCGCCGCTTTCCACCATCTGCTTGCCGTTTTCCTTGGTGTCGTTGCCGAACGCGCACAGATTGACCATCATGAACGTCACCTGATCGCCATACCTGGCATAGCATTCGTCAAAGTACGGCATTTCCATCCTGCACGGGCCGCACCAGCTTGCAAAGAAGTTGACCACGACCGGCTTGCCGCGCATATCGCTGAGCGAAACCGCATGGCCCGCGTCGTCATAGCAGGTGAAGTCCGTCGCCATATTGCGTTTCACCGGGCCTATGACCTCAGCCTGCTTTTCGGCAGCGGCGGTCGGCTTGATCGTCGGCTTGGCCGTCGTCTCGATCGCCGGTTCCGCCGTCGTCTCGATCGCCGGTTCTGCTGTCGGTTCAACAACCTGCTGCGCGTTCGGCACATCAGGCTGATCGACAGTCTGCAGCATCAGGGCAAAGCGGCTGTACAGGCCCGTCATCATCGCCAGGCCGACGGCGATCAGGAACACGCCGCACACGCGGTTGACCGCCGTGTAATGGCGCTTGATCGCAGCAAACGCGCCCTTGAGCCGGTCAATCAGCAGCGCGCAGAGCACGAACGGCACGCCCAGGCCCAGCGAATAGCACGCCAGCAGCACCGTGCCCGCCAAAGCGGAGCCCCGGCTTGCCGCCAGCATCATCGCGCTGCCCAGCAGCGGGCCCGTGCACGGCGTCCAGCCGACGGCGAACACCGCGCCCAGCAGCGCGCAGGAGGCGTAGCCCTTCGGCTGCACCCGCACGTCCGGCTTGACCGTCCTGTCAAGCAGGCCGATGCGCAGCACGCCCGCGTAATACAGGCCGAATACGATCATCACAAGGCCGCAGACGAGATTGACCGCACGCTGATGCTGAACGAGCAGCGCGCCCAGCGTGCCGGCGAACACGCCCAGCAGCACAAACAGCGCGGTAAAGCCGAGCACAAAGCACAGTGCGCGCGCAAGCGTCCGCTTCGTCTGCCTGCCCTCAGCCGCGCCGGTGAAGTAAAGCACGTACACCGGAATCATCGGCAGCACGCACGGGGAAATGAAGGTCAGCAAGCCCTCGGCAAACGTCGTCAGGGCTTCCAGTCCGGTGATGTTCAAGCGATATCCTCCCCTCCGCGCCGGCTCACGCCAGTGCCACGTCCAGCGCCATCATCAGCACAAAGCCCAGCGCAAAGCCGATGGTGCCGATGTTGGAATGGTGTCCCGCGGCGGATTCGGGAATCAGCTCCTCGACGACGACGTAGAACATCGCGCCCGCCGCAAACGCCAGCGTCACCGGCAGAACCGGCGCAAGCCATCTGGCCAGCAGCATGGTCACGATCGCCGCCAGAGGCTCCACCGCGCCCGAAAGCGCGCCCATGGCGAACGCCCGCGTTCCGCTCATGCCCTGGCTGCGCAGCGGCAGGGAGATGATCGCTCCCTCCGGGAAGTTCTGAATGGCGATGCCCAGCGACAGCGTCAGCGCGCCGGCCAGCGTGGTGATGCCGCTGCCCGCGCCGATGCCTGCCAGCATGACGCCCACGGCCATGCCCTCGGGAACGTTGTGCAGCGTGACGGCGAGCATCATCATGGCCGACTTGCCCAGATGGCAGCTCGGGCCCTCCGGCTCATCGCAGTCCATGTGCAGGTGCGGAACGAAGCGATCCAACGCCAGCAGGAACGCCATGCCCAGCAGAAAGCCGCCCGCCGCCGGCGCAAACGCCATCTTGCCCAGCTGCGCGCTGTACTCCATCGACGGAATGAGCAGCGACCACACGGAGGCCGCCACCATGACGCCCGAGGCGAAGCCCAGCAGCGCCTTGTTGACGCGCTCGCTCAGGCTTCCCTTGAGCACAAACACGCACGCGGCGCCCAGCGCCGTGCCCAGCAGGGGCAGCACAATGCCCACAAACGTCCAGATATTCATCGGATGATCTCCCTTCATCTCATCTCTTCCCGATGCGCGCGTGCAGCACAGCGCCATGCGCACACGGCACGCCTGTCCATTCCGCACTGTCAAGCCGGAATGCGGTCTTGATTTGAGAATCATTCTTAATATTGACTCCAGTATACAGGCAGTCGATCCCGCTGTCAATCGCCCGCCGGAATTTCTTGCGCGCAGAATTTGAAAAAAAGCTTGCATTTTCCGCCAGGGCATGCTATACTGATTACCGTTCTGAAGCGAATACATCCTATGGGGCATTAGCACAGTTGGTAGCGCGCTACATTCGCATTGTAGAGGTCACCGGTTCGAATCCGGTATGCTCCACCACAATTTGTCCGAAAACTACGGTTTTCGGACTTTTTTCTTGTTTATTTTGCTCATTTTTCGTCCAAAAACCCAAAAACAAGGACCTTTCAGCCCCTGATTTCCTGCTTTCTATTGTTGAAGTGCGCGACAAGTGCGCCGACGCCCAATAGCTTTATGGCGCGGCGTAGATTATTGGTGTGGAAGCTGAGGGCGATTTCGGCGCTCACCTTTTCCTTTCCTCTGCCAGGAAGTAGTGTGCGCCGTCGTACCACTTGATCGTCCCGAACGGATGCTTTGGATATAGCGCATGCGCTCACCGCTTTTTCTTTATTGTATCATAGTCTCTCTCTTGTACATAAAGCGTTTGACTCCCCTGCTCTCTACTGGAGGGTAGGGGAGTCGTGCTGTTTTCAGACACACTGACCATAGATGAGAAATCCGAACATCATCCCGGTGCGGGTGAGTTCGGATTTCTTCTTTTTCTCGGGTATTGCATGCAATCAATGGAAGCGACGACGGAAATGAAGCAGCGCAGTCAGCAGCCCGCCATCGGTAAGCAGCTGACCCGACGGGCCTTCTCCCCACTAAATCGCCCCGGAACGGATCCCCTCCCGCACCAGCGCGATAAAATCGCTTGTCCAGGACGAAACGTAGCTCCCGGCGCGCGTGGCTGCAGCGAAATTGAGCGCGGCTTTGCAGCCCGACAGGCGGAAGGCGTCGCATCGCTCCCGCGCTTCAAAATGGCGCAGAAGGCCGCCGCTCAGGAAGGCTGCGCCGTAGCCGTTGGCGGCAAGCAGCGCGGCGGCGCGGATGTTGCTGCTTTCAATGGTCTTTCGGGGACGGATATGCCGGGCAGACAGCTCGGAGAGGATGTACTGGCCCTGACGCTGCCCATGCTTTTGCAGGATGAGCGTTTCATCCGCCAGCTGCTCAAGCGTCAGTGAGCGCGCACCGTCAGGCTCGGTGCGGGCAGCGCTGCCCAGCGGATGTCCCTTGGGCAGAATGACATAGAGCCAGTCTTCCTCCAGAATCTCGTAGTTCAGGCGCGCATTCTTTTCCGACAGGCTGAAAAACGCCAGATCAATATCGCCGCAAGCCAGCGCTTCATCCAGAACGGCGCTGGCTTCTTCCATGATTTCCACATCGATATTCGGGTGCTGACTGCGGAAGACTGGCAGCACAGCCGGCATGATGAAGCTGCAGCGGAACGGAGGAATGCCAACACGCAGCCGCCCTTTCTCCTCGCGGCGGATGTCGGTCATTTCCGCCTCCATTTCCCGCCGGGTCTGCAGAATTTTCTGTGCATAGGACAGATAGCGCTCGCCGGCGTAGGTCAGACGCATGCGCCTTCCGATGCGCTGGAACAGCAGCAGGCCCAGCTCGTCCTCGAGCCGCTGCAGATACCGGCTCAGCGCAGGCTGGGTAACAAACAGCTTCTCAGCAGCGCGGCTCAGGTTTTCCTCCTGCCAGATGGCCACAAAGTACTCCAGCTCTCTGATCTCCATGCAGGGCATCCCTCCTCTTTCCTGCATTGTACCACAAGCTATGATTTATGGTAATAGAAACTATAAAAACATGTGGACTATTCTTATAAAAAGGTATGTGTTAAAATGCTGGCAAGAGCGCGAGCGCGCTGAAAAATGAGGAGGGCACACACATGAAGAGGCTTTTTGTACTGCTGATGACCATGCTGCTGTCTGCAGCGGCACTTGCCGAGCCGATGACCCTGACCGGCGTCGGCCGCGGAATCGACGGCGATGTGGTTGTCGAGGTGACGGCGGACGACACGACGATTTATTCCGTCAGGGTGACGGCGCACAATGAGACGCCGGGCATCGGCACGGTGGCGGTGGAGAAGCTGCCGGAAGCGATTGTTGCGGAGAACAGCATCGCTGTAGACACCATCAGCGGCGTGACCGTGACCAGCAGCGCGATCAAGGAAGCTGTGCGGGCTGCTCTGGAGAGCGCAGGCATCGATGCGGCAGCATTTGAGGTTGCTGCGGTGAAGGAAACCGCTGCGGAGCGCACGGCCGTAACGCTTGAATGCGACGTGGTCATCGTCGGTGCGGGCGGCGCTGGCCTGACCGCTGCTGTCAAGGCGAGCCAGGCGGGCGCCCAGGTGCTCGTGCTGGAGAAGATGCCCATCGTCGGCGGCAACAGCCTGAAGGCGACGGGCGGCATGAACGCAGCGGGCACGCAGTTCCAGGCGGCGCTGGGCATCACGGACAGCGGCGTGCAGGCGTTTATCGAGGACACCATGAACGGCGGCCATCAGATCAACGACCCGGCGCTGGTGACGACGATGGCGGAGAACAGCGCGGATGCGGTGGACTGGCTGGCTTCCATCGGCGCAGAGCTGCCGAAGGTTGCGGCCACGGGCGGAACCGTTCACAAGTATCTGCATGAGCCGGCGGACGGCAGCGCGGTGGGCAGCTATCTGATTGCCCGGCTCAGCGCCGTGTGCGAGGAAGCAGGCGTGACCGTGCTGCTGAATACGGAAGCGACGGAACTTGTGATGGAGAACAGCGCGGCAGTCGGCGTGAAGGCGCAGGACGAGGCGCACGATTACACGGTCAAGGCGGGCGCCGTCATACTGGCCACGGGTGGCTTCGGCGCGAACTATGAGATGATGACGCAGGTTGACGCGAGCCTGGCCAACGCCGTGACGACGAACCACGCCGGTGCAACCGGCGACGGCATCCTCATGGCCGTTTCCGTGGGCGCGGATACGGTGGATATGGAGCGCATCCAGCTGCACCCGACGGTGTATCAGGAGACGGGCCTGCTGGTCAGCGAGAGCGTGCGCAGCATGGGCGCCATTCTGGTCAACAGCGAGGGCAAGCGCTTCTGCAACGACATGTCCACCCGCGACGCGGTTTCCGCAGCGGAGCTTGAGCAGAGCGACAGCGGCGCATATATCATCTTTGACCAGCGCATCGTGGACAATCTCTCCTCCACGAAGAAGTACATCAACAACGGCCTGACCGTGCAGGCGGACACCTATGAGGCGCTTGCCGCGGCGATGGAGCTGAACGAAGAGGCTTCTGCTGCCTTTGTGCAGACGATGGAAACGTGGAACGCGGCAGTCGCCGCAGGCGAGGACGCCGAATTCGGCCGCAACAACGGCATGGATGAGGATCTGGCGACCGCGCCGTATTACGCGATCCGCGTCGCGCCCGGCATCCATCACACGATGGGCGGCCTGAAGATCAACCCCGACACGCAGGTGCTCGATAAGCAGGGAAGCGCGATCCCCGGCCTGTATGCGGCGGGCGAGACGACCGGCGGCGTCCATGGCGGCAACCGCATCGGCGGCAACGCGGTGTGCGACTTCGTGGTTTTCGGCCGCATTGCGGGCGAAAACGCAGCGCAGTATGCCGCGGCACACGGCACAGCCGAGTAATCACGATATCCGGGCCGCGCTCCGGCAACAGACAATGCCACAGGCAAAGACCTCCTGCTGCAGTATCCAGAGCAGACGCTGCAGCAGGAGGTCTTTCTGTAAGCCAAGTCGCGGACAGTGACGGCTATGCAGACCGGCAAAGGTTACAGCGGAAGACGCCCGCTGTAAACCGCCGCCCAGCAAATTCCGTGCGTTTCTTTTCGTGACGCAGGACGATATCTGTGCTATAATACTGCATGGACGTGTACACCGCGCGCCCGAACTCACAGGCACATGAGAAAGCAGGAGGAGACGCTCCATGAAAAAACACAGAAGACGGCTTTCCTCCTTCAGAAGGAAGCGAACGGTCGGCGAATTCACGCTCAATCCGCGGCGGCAAGTCCGCCGCCGCAGCGCTGTACAGAGAAATCTCTCCCGCGCGCTTATGCTGGCGCTTGCCGCGCTGATTGTCCTGAGTCTGGTTATGATCGCGGGCATCCTGCTGCGCAGCATGCGCACCAAGAAGCTGAACGCAGAGCTTTCCGCGCTCCATGCGGTGCAGACGACCCTCGCACCGACCGCACCCGCAGCGGAGGAAACGCCGGTGTCCGCGCCCTCGCCCGAGGCTACAGCGTCCCCTGCGCCCTCGCCCACGGCAGAGACGGCCGCAGCGCCGCGCTTTCATCAGGTCGGCGGAACGCCCCTTGCGCACATGGAGACGCTCTACAACCAGAATCACGACCTCATCGCCTGGCTGAGCATTCCCGATGTGATCGACCTGCCCGTCATGTACAGGGACAACCGCTACTACCTGACGCACGACTTCAACAAGAGCAAGAACGCCTCGGGAACGATCTTTCTGGATGAGAACCATCGCTTCTCGGAGCAGACGCAGAACCTGCTGCTTCACGGGCACAACATGAAGGACGGCACCATGTTCGGCCGTCTGGTGCACTATCTGCAAAGCATCGATTATTACCGCAGCCACCCCTTTGTCCACCTGGACACGCTCTGGGAGGAGGAACAGTACGTCATTTTCGCCGTGCTGCACGTGCCGCTCGACGTGAAAGACGAGCGGTTCATCAACTACTTCTCCCATCCCACGTTTGCAAGCGACGCATCGTTTGACGCCTACGTGCGCCAGCTTCAGGTGAATTCCGTCTACGGGGTCCCCATCGACGTCAGGTCCTCTGACGCGCTGCTCACGCTCTCCACCTGCATCGACGAGGACAGGCTGGTCATCGTCTGCCGGCGAATCCGGGAGGACGAATCCCGCTCCGAGCTGAAAAGCCTGGTGCGGCTGGCACAGAAGCAGTAAGCTGATCCTGACAGAATGCATTGGGCTGCCGCCCAAACCTGCCTGAGGGACTGGTCCCCAGGCTAGGGGTTTGGGGGATGAAATCCCCCAACGTCTCCATATCGCGAAGCGATCAAAGAAAAGCAGTCAGGGAGCGAAGCGTTACCTGACGGCCGGTTATTGCATGGCCGATTTTATTTGAGAGTAGTATTATAGCTCGTTTCTAACAGAAGATAGCATTATGGATTTCAGGGCAAGCAAAGACATCCTGCTGCGAAAGAACTGCAGCAGGATGTCTTTTGTTATGAAGATCTATTCGTATAGTGTCGTTCTCGGGCACAGATCCACATGATTTGCGGAACTTTGTCGGTGATGCCGCCGGCAGCATGCCGGGTTGTTATGTAAGCTTTCCGCAAAATGTCGTTTTCGGGCACCGAGCTTTATGATGTGCGTAGCTATGTCGGCAATGCCGCCGGCAGCTTGCCGGTTTATACTGTCCATCTGACGGAATACAGCCCGTCTGTCAGGTTGGATATCAGGACAGCAGCAGCTTGTCGCTGTTGAGCTGCTGGCCCGCAGCCTTCTCAAACAGACCCATCAGGTCGGCACGGGTGAGCTTCTTCTTCTCCTCACCCTCCACGTCAACCACGACACGGCCCTCGTGCATCATGATGAGGCGGTTGCCGTAATCGATCGCGTCCTGCATGTTGTGGGTGATCATCAGCGCGGTAAGCTTCTGCTCCCTGATGATCTTGTCACTCAGCTCCAGCACCTTCGCGGCGGTCTTCGGATCGAGCGCAGCGGTGTGCTCGTCCAGCAGCAGCAGCTTGGGCGTGCGCAGCGTCGCCATCAGCAGCGTCAGCGCCTGACGCTGGCCGCCGGAGAGCAGGCCGACCTTGCTGGCCATGCGGTCTTCCAGGCCCAGATCCAGCTTGCGCAGCTGCTCGCGGTACATCTCGCGCTCCATGTTGCTGATGCCCCACTTGAGTCCGCGGCGCTGACCGCGGCGCATGGCCAGCGCCATGTTCTCCTCGATGTTCATCGTCGCGGCGGTGCCGGTCATCGGGTCCTGGAACACGCGGCCCAGATACTGCGCACGTTTGAATTCCGGCAGGTTCGTCACGTTCTCGCCGCCGATTTCAATGGTGCCCTTATCCACCGGGAATACGCCCGCCACCGCATTGAGCATGGTGGACTTGCCCGCGCCGTTGCCGCCGATGACGGTGGTGAAGTCGCCGGGGTTCAGGTGCAGCTGCACATCCACCAGCGCGGTCTTTTCGGTGATCAGGCCGGGGTTGAATGTCTTGGCAATGTGATTGATCTTGAGCATGTCAGACGCCCCCCTTCTTCTTGCTGAAGTACTTGGCGCGCCAGTACGGCGTCGCCAGGAACATGGCGACGACCAGCGCCGTCAGGAGCTTGAGGTCGTTGGTGTTCAGGCCCAGCCAGAGCACCACCTGAATAACCAGATAGTACAGGATGGCGCCGATGACCACCGCCAGCAGCTTCAGGCCGAAGTTGCGGAAGACCTTGCCCAGCACCACCTCGCCGATGATGACCGCCGCCAGACCGATAACGATCGCGCCGCGGCCCATGCCCACGTCTGAGAAGCCCTGGTACTGCGCCAGCAGCGCACCGGCCAGCGCGACGATGCCGTTGGAGATCATCAGGCCCAGCACGGTGTTGGTGTTGGTGTTGATACCCTGCGCACGCGCCATGTTCCGGTTCGCGCCGGTTGCACGCAGCGAGCAGCCCAGCTCCGTGCCGAAGAACCAGTACAGCAGCAGGATCAGCGCAGCCACGAACAGCACCAGGATCACAATCGGATTCTGAAGGCCGATGGCACGCGCATTGCGCGAGGACAGCAGCAGGCTATACTTGTTCACGCTCAGCGCAACATTGGCCTTATTACCCATGATGCGCAGGTTCACAGAGTACAGCGCCAGCTGCGTCAGAATGCCGGACAGGATCGCCGGGATGCCGCAGAAGGTGTGGAACAGACCCGTCACCAGGCCCGCCAGCATGCCCGCGACAAAGGCCGCCAGCAGCGCGGCCCACACGCTCCAGCCGTTGATGATGAGCATCGCAGCCACAGCGCCGCCGGTGGCGATGGAGCCGTCCACCGTCAGGTCGGATACCTCGAGGATGCGATAGGTGATGTACACGCCGATGGCCAGCAGGCCCCAGATCATGCCCTGCGCAACCGCGCCCGGCATGGCGTTAAACAGCTTGACAATCTGCACGGAGAAGTCCTCCTCATGGTCGTATGGAGTGAAAGTATCAGAACAAAGCGAAGCCAAGAAAGAGGATGGCCTCTTCCTTGGCTTATTTCGTTTCTTACTCTATAAGTCCTTTCTCAAAGCACCGGACTCGGCCTCAAAGCGCCGGGACTTATATGACTTGGTCGGTGATGCAACCGGCATCATGCCGGTTTAGCCGGTCACTCGATGGCGACATAGCCCTCCGGCATCGTGATGCCCAGCGCCTCGGCGTTGGCCGCGTTGTACTTCTTGGTGAACTGCGGAGCGTACTCGATCGGCATCGTGGAGATGTCCGCGCCGTTGGCGAGGATCTCATAGGCCATCAGGCCGGTGGCATAGCCGATGTCGTAGTAGCTGATGGTCAGGGTCGCAACGCCGCAGCCCTTGCAGATGCCTTCCTCACCGACGACGGCCGGAACCTTGGCCGGGATCAGCTCATTGGCGATGGTCTCGGTGTAGGCGGCAGCAGTGTTGTCGGTCGGGATATACACTACGTCACAGTTCTGCGCAGCCAGCGCGGAAACGGAAGCAACGTC
The DNA here is from genome assembly GCA_945948915.1 of uncultured Clostridia bacterium. Lineage (GTDB taxonomy): Bacteria > Bacillota > Clostridia > Christensenellales > Aristaeellaceae > Ventricola. The sequence continues at coordinate 55,573 of CAMFCQ010000007.1, forward strand.
GTTGGAGTCGGTAAAAGCGAATTCCTCGGTCTCATAGCCGAGCTTGGCCAGTTCCTCGCCCACGACCTTCACCTGATAGATGGAGTTCGCCTCGGCGGAGCAGTACAGCAGGCCAACCTTCTTGGCATCCGGGAAGAGCTCCTTGACCATCGCAGCCTGCTGATCCAGCGGGGCCAGATCGGAGGTGCCGGAGACGTTGATGCCGGTCACGCCGGTGAAGCTGTCGATGCCCAGCGCCACGCCGTACTCGGTGACGGAGGTACCCAGCAGCGGGATGTCGCCGGTCGCCGCAACCGCCGCCTGCAGGGCCGGGGTCGCATTGCACATGATGAGGTCAACGCCGTCGGAGACGAACGTGTTGGCGATGGTCGCGCAGTTCACGGCGTCGCCGGAAGCGTTCTTCTCGTCAAAGACCACGTCAGGCATCTTCTCGGAAAGGGCGTCCTTGAAGCCCTGGGTCGCCTGATCGAGCGCGACGTGCTGAACCAGCTGGCAGATGCCGACGGTAGTCGCGCTGGCGCAGGCCGTCATGGCCACCATCATCAGGACAAGGGCGAGCGTAACGATCTTCTTCATAGGTCATGTCCTCCGTTGCATTGGTTTCGGTCAAAAACTGTATCGCCATTATATCTCCGGCCCCAAATCATTGTCAATACATTTTTCGCGGCTTTTCCCTTTATTTTTAAGAATGTGCGCTTTTTTCCGTCCAGAAACACAAACATTTGGTTGACAAACCGTCTCGTAAATTTGAAGCCACTTTGTCAACTTTTGCCCGCTCATATGCAAAAAAGGAGACAGCGCCTTGTAAAACGCCGTCTCCATCTGTGTTGTCTTACACCACGCCCTGCGCCATCATCGCATCGGCCACCTTCAGGAAGCCCGCGATGTTCGCGCCCGCAACGTAGTTGCCTTCCATGCCGTATTCTCTGGCCGCGTTGTCGATGTTGTGGAAGATGCCCACCATGATGCCCTTGAGCTTCTGGTCGACCTCCTCGAACGTCCAGCTCAGGCGCATGGAGTTCTGGCTCATCTCCAGCGCGCTGGTCGCCACGCCGCCGGCGTTGGCCGCCTTGCCCGGCGCAAAGAGCACGCCGTGCTCGCGCAGGTAATCGGTCGCCTCCAGGGTGGTCGGCATGTTCGCGCCCTCGGCCACGGCGATGCAGCCGTTTGCGACGAGCGCCTTTGCGTCCTCGATCTGCAGCTCGTTTTGGGTCGCGCACGGCAGCGCCACATCGCACTTGACGGTGAACACGCCGCGGCCCGCATGGTACTCGCAGTTCGGACGCGCCGCCGCATACTCGGTCAGGCGGGCGCGCTTGACCTCCTTGATCTCCTTGAGGAGCGCCACGTCGATGCCGTCCGCATCGTAGACCCAGCCGGTGGAATCGGACGCGGTGACGACCTTCGCGCCCATCTGCTGCGCCTTCTCGATGGCGTAGATGGCCACGTTGCCCGCGCCGGAGACCGCGACGGTCTTGCCCGCGATGTCGTGGCCGTTGCAGCGGAGCATTTCCTCGGTGAGGTAGAGCAGGCCGTAGCCGGTCGCCTGGGTGCGGGCCAGGGAGCCGCCGTAGGACAGGCCCTTGCCGGTGAGCACGCCCTCATACTTGCCGGTCAGGCGCTTGTACTGGCCGTACATGAAGCCGATCTCACGCGCGCCGGTGCCGATGTCGCCCGCCGGAACGTCCACGTCCGCGCCGATGTACTTGTGCAGCTCGGTCATGAAGCTCTGGCAGAAGGCCATGACCTCGCGGTCGCTCTTGCCCTTGGGGTCGAAGTCGGAGCCGCCCTTGCCGCCGCCGATGGGCAGGCCGGTCAGGGAGTTCTTGAAGATCTGCTCAAAGCCCAGGAACTTGATGATGCCCAGGTTGACGCTCGGATGCAGGCGCAGGCCGCCCTTGTACGGGCCGATGGCGCTGTTGAACTGCACGCGGAACGCGTTGTTCACCTGCACCTGGCCCTTGTCATCCACCCACGGCACGCGGAAGAGCAGCTGGCGCTCGGGCATGGTGATGCGCTCAAGCAGCGCCTCGCGGCGGTACTTCTCCTCATTGCGCTCAATCACCACGCGCAGGGAATCGAGCACCTCGCGCACGGCCTGATGGAACTCCGGCTGGCTGGGATTCTCGCGGACAACACGCTCATAAATCTCGTCAACGTAAGACATGGGAACGTCCTCCTTCATCATCATCGATTCGACGACTTGATTTTCTGTCAAATTTTCCGGCGTTATGCCGGCGTATTGCCCATTATAGGGGATAGGCGTTATTTTTGCAAGTCTTTTTCTCATTTTTCTCTAAATTCTTATGATTTGCGTTTGAATCTCCTTCAATTTGCATGTTTCGTTCTGGTTCATGCCGTATTCTGTTCATGCTTTCCCAGATATGAAACCCCGGTAAACCGCCTGTGCTTGCGCCGCCGCTGATCCCGCGGGGCGGAAAAACGTCAAATCCTCTTTCGGCATTTCACAACCTATGCTATAATTTGATCACTGCCCGCCGCACACAGCAGCGGCCCACACGAAACCGCACCGCATTACAGGAGAAAGATCCATGAAATTCTTGAAGCAAAGCGCGCTGTTCCTGATCCTGTCGCTTGTTTTCGCCTCAGCCGCCCTGGCGCAGGATCGCAGCGAAGCCTGTCCCGCCTCCGATTTGCCGCAGAAGGTCATGTACATCACCTTTGACGACGGCCCCAAGGACGATACGCCCGAGCTGCTCGCCCTGCTTGAGGAGCTGGATGTGCCCGCCACCTTCTTTCTGGTGGGCGCCCGCGTGCGCGCGTTTCCCGATCATGCAAGGATGATTGTCGAGGCCGGGTATCCCATCGGCTATCACTCCATGGCGCACAGCTACAGCTACCTCAAGGAAGACGTCCGAAATATCTCAGCGGATTTGGAGCGGTTTACCGGTCTCATGCGCGAGGTCGTCGGGGAGGCGTTTGAGACGGATCTGTTTCGCTTTCCCGGGGGCAGCACCAGCTATTCGAGCTATGCGCGCCGCTATGTCGTCGAGCAGGGATATGCCTGGTTTGACTGGAACGGCATGACCGGCGATACGCTGCCGAACATGAATGCCGAAAAGATCGGGCAATACGCCCTCAAAACGTCCGGCAGTCAGGATGTGATTATCCTGCTGGCGCACGAAGGCAAGCGCAAAACCCGGGACGCGCTTGTCGGAATCGTCGAGCATTACAGGGCGCTCGGCTATGAATTCCGCACGCTTTCCACCGATCCGCAGGAACGGCTGATCCTTGAAAGATGCCCGGCAAACATGCGCCTGCCCGCACTGGATGCCCTTCCGGAATGATGCAAATGACCGACCGCCGCAGGGATATCGCTCTGCGGCGGTCGGTTTCATTTGGCTTTTTGATTTTTCTTCGCAGGCAGCTCAGTGCCAGTCAAGCGCATCCACGGTTTCTTCTCCGCCCTCAGCGGCAAGTCCTGTCATCACGATGGACAGGTAGCTGTCGCGGAAGGCATAGGGATAGTGCGTCTCTCCCCCGCCCAGCCTGCCGCCCATGCGCATGAGCACGGTGCTCACCGCGATGTCGTCCTCCGTCATCGCCGCGTCGCAGCGGAAGGGATTCTCGTACACGCGCCGTCCGTCAAAGTCGATCGCGCGGATCGTGCCGGTGATCTCGTCCCGATGGTACACGAGCGTGGCCCTGGCCGGGCGGCCGTCCTGGCGCACCCAGCGCACCTCGTCGTCAAAGATTTCGCCGCGCGTGCCCAGAATCCGCAGATGGTTGGTGCGGATCGCGCTGTGGTACTGGCTGCCCGCAAAGTCGTACAGGCCCACGCGCCCGCCGCCAAAGTCAAGCTGCGCCAGCACGCGGTTTTCGTCCTCGATCCCGCCGCCTGCCACGTAGCCCGGCCGCGCGCCGGTATGGACGATGGGGCTGGTCAGCCTTCGCGCGCGGATGGTCACCGGGCCGCTTTCCTCGCCCAGATAGGCGCGCAGCATGCTGATGCCGTGGTAGTCGTGCATCATGCTCATCCATACGCTGTGCACCGGCCCGAGCAGCCCGTCCTCCACCAGGGCGCGGCGCGCCTGATGGCTGGGGTACAGGAAGTACTGCTCCGCCATCTCCAGCGGCGTGCCGGTCTGCTGCTGCGCCCTCTGCAGTGCAGCCAGCGTCGGCAGATCAATGGCCAGCGGCGTCTCACTGAGCACGGGCACGCCCTGCGCAAGGCAGTCCATCGTCATCCCGGCGAGCGCCTTCTTGGTCACGCAGACCACCACAAAGTCCGGCTTTGTCTCAAGCAGCGCATCAAGCGACCAGAAAGCGCGCATGCCCTGCTCCCGTTCAAAGGCCTCGGCCTTCTCCTGCGTGCGGCACAGCACGCCCGTCAGCTCAAAGTGCTCCGGCAGGTTCTTCGCCGCGCGCACATAGAACATCGCGCGCCAGCCGTTGCCCGCCACGGCATATCGAATCCTCTTCATACGGCCTCCTCACGCTTCACTCAAGAAATCGATCACGGCATTCACATACCCGCCCAGCACCTCGTCGCGCGAGCTGTAGATCTCATGCTTCGCGTCGAACCTCACCAGTTTGCCCTGCGGCACCTTCGCGATGAACCTGTCCTGCTCCTTCAGGCGCACGATGCTGTCCTGCAGCGCCTGGCAGAGCATCACCGGCACACGGATTTCCCCTGCGCGCGCAAGCAGCGGCTCCGTCACGCCCGCCGCCTCGCGCACCCAGCTGTAGGTTGGGCTGCAGTTCTGCAGCTCCGCGCGCGCGCAGCGTTTCTTCTGGTAATAGTCGTAGCGCGCCTGGCTGGTCATGTGCGAGGTCGTGAATTTCTCGCTCTCCGGATCAAACGGCCTGCCGACGAACGCGCGCTCCTTTCCCTTGCCCAGCAGGCAGAACACGCTGCCCATCCATTTGGCGACGAGGCGCGGCAGCGGCTTGGTCACCGGCGCGATCATCGGCGCGTTGAGCACGGCGCGCTCAAACCACTCGGGATGCTCAATCAGCGCAAATGCGCCCAGCGCGCCGCCCATGGAATGCGCGTACAGGCAGAGCTTTGCGCCGCCCATGCGGGGCTTCACCACATTCTCCATGAACTCGCCCAGGTCGCGCAGGTAATCGCTGAACCTGTCCACATGCGTGATGGACGTGTCCTCCACCTCGCGCACAGACCGCCCGTGCCCGCGGTGATCCATCGCAAAGACGCTGAATCCGCTCTGCACGAAATACCACGCCAGCTCGCGGAACTTCTCCGCGCTCTCGGTATAGCCGTGCAGGATCACCACCGCGCGCCTGGCGTCAAGCCGGTTGTAAACCTCGGCGTGCATCGTGCCGCCGGTGGATAGCGGCATATCGATCTCCTCGCGCATCGCCGCCAGCCCGGGCTCCACGACCGTCTGCATCATCTTTTCAAACTGCGCTTCCCGAATGATTTTGGTCATCGCTTATCCTCCCGCTTCCACATTTTCGATCTGAATTCTATGTTGATTATAACGCAAAAAGCCCCCTCCATCAAGGAGGGGCTTTTCCTGTGTCAATACTTTCTGCGCAGCACCATCCAACTGATCCAGTACAGCACCATGAGGATGCACACGCTCATACCGGCGGCCATGGACACCTCGTTGTATCCGGCAATTCTCAATACGACGCTTGCCGCCGCGCCCACGAGCACATACAGATAACCGGCCCACGCCCATGCCCTGCCGGAAATGAACCGGTTGCGTTCATCGTGCGCCTCCACATCCACCTGTGCCTTGTATGCGCTGTTCGTCCAGTAGCGGATCCAGCGGATGACCTGAATCACGCCGATCGCGAACAGCGCGGTACCCATGCCGCTCCAGTATTCGTCCGCCAGACCGGCATAGCTCACGCCCATCAGCGCCGCGCCGATCACAATCCAGCAGATGCTGGCCACAAATCTCCTGTCCTTCTTCATATCCTGTCTTCCTTTCGCCGCCCGGACAAAGAATGTCCCGGGCAAAGTCTCCGTTCTTCCTCTTTTCGGTCTGATCACATCATTTTGTCATACGCATACCACGCGATGATCTTGACCAGGGCCACGAGAATACACGCCGCCGAGCCCAGCGCCATGTAGAAGCTGTCGCCGCGCACGAGCGCCGCAATCAGCATCGCCACGATCGCCAGCACCGCGGCGATGGCCGCCACGCTCTGCGCCTTGTAGGCGACCATCAGGCCGCGTTCATCCTCCATGTGCAGCGCGCTCTCCTTCGTGCGCCGCTCGCCCCTGAGCCAATTGAGCAGCAGGCACCCGCCGCCAATCGCCGTAAACGCGCCGCCCAATCCGCTCAGGAAGCCGGCCAGGCGCATCGGCAGGCCGTCCGCCGCGCCGAAGCCAAATGCCCAGATCAATCCGGCCAGCAGCAGTACAACACCTACCGCCAGCATGCCCCTGAGCCAAGCCTTCTGCATCGCTTTACACTTCATCTTTCCTCTTCCTTTCTCATGCCCGTTCGTCCGAGTCGTCGAAAATCTCTTCAATCGGCAGCGCAAAATACCTTGCCAGCTTGAACGCCAGCGCCAGCGAGGGATTGTACTTTCCCTTTTCCAGCGAGATGATCGTCTGGCGCGACACATCCAGCGCCTGCGCCAGATCCTCCTGCCGGATGCCCTTTTCCTTTCGCAGCGCCTCCAGCCTGTTCTTCATGCTCAGCCCTCCGCTTCTTCAAAAGTCAAGCTTGCTTTACATCCATAGAATAGCATAAGCCCGGAGGAATGTCAAGGGTGTTTTACATTCTTCCGGGCTTTTTTCATTCTCTTTTTCAGGGCCTGCCGCTTATTTCCCCTCGCACCACTCGCGAATCATCTGGGCGGCGGAGCGCGTCATCTCGCGGCTGAAGTCGCAGTTCCACTTGCGCTTGGCGAATGCCATGATCCAGCGGTCAAACGCCTCGCCGTCAAGATCCTGGCGCTTCTTGAGCATGGCGGTCATCTCTTCGGTGCCCTGCATGCGGTAGCTGTTCTCGTGCACCACGTCGCTGATGGCAAAGCGCGGCGGCTTTTTGCGCTCGATCTGGAACGGCGTCGGCTTGCCGTACACGGCCATGCACACGGGCTTGACGTACTCCGGCAGACCGAGGATCTCGCGCTGGGTGTCGCAGTTCTCGATGATGTCGCCGATGTAGCAGGAGCCGTAGCCCAGCGCGTCGGCGGCGACGACGCTTGCGTGCGCGGCGATGATCGTGTCGGCCACGGCCAGCATGAAGTCACCCTCGCCCGGCACGCGCAGCTCCTCGCCCAGATCGAGTGTCTTGAACACCTCAAACCAGCGGCGGTAGTCCGCACAGAACACGAGCACCAGCGGCGCGGTCGCGATAAACGGCTGGTTGTCGCAGGACTTCGACAGCGCCAGCTTCTTCTCCGGATCGGTCACGTTGATAATCGTCCAGAGCGTCATGTTGCCCGCGCTGGGCGCCTGCACGGCGGCGCTGAGGATCGTCTCCACATCCTCGCGCGGCATCGGCTCCTGCACGAACTGGCGCACGCTCTTGCGCTCCATAAGCAGCCTGATCGTCTCATTGATCTCATTCATCGGGTTCATCCTCCTCGGAAAAGTCGTACTCGCTCATCAGGTCATCGAGGAAGCGCTGCACGTTTGTGCGCGCCCTGTACACGTCGTTGCGCTTATAGCCGCGCTCGGTCAGGGCCATGGACGCCTGCCGCAGGTCAAATCCATTCATCATTTCCTCGATAAGCTGTGCCTCCAGGCTGGCGGCGCTTTTCTCCTCCTGCTCCTGAAGCTCAACGCCGCTCATGTCCAGCACCAGGCAGTATTCGCCCTTCTCGGCCTTGCTGTTGGCCGCAAGCATGGCGAGCACCTCCTCCGCCGTGCCGCGAATGGTCTTCTCATACAGCTTGGTCAGATCACAGCTGGCGGAAATGCGGCAGCCCGGCAGCGTCTCGGCGATGGTGCGCACCAGCTCGATGACGCGGTGCGGGCTCTCGTGCACCACGCCGATGGGCGTGCCGCTGCGCTTCATGGCCAGCAGCTTTTCGCGCAGCTCCTTCTTCTGCCGGGGCAGAAAGCCGTAGAACGCGAACTCGCGCGTATCCATGCCGCTGACGGACAGCGCGCTGGCCATGGCCGTCGGGCCCGGCACGGCCAGCACCTCGATGCCCAGCGCCGCCGCCTCGCGCACAAGTACGCTGCCCGGGTCGCTGATGCACGGCGTGCCCGCGTCTGTCACGACGGCGACGGTCAGGTCCTCATCGAGCATCCGCTGGGGCAGAGAGGACGCGCGCTGCTCCTCGTTGTGCTGGTGGTTGGAGATGCAGGGCGTATCAATGCCGAAGTGATTGAGCAGCGCGCGGGTCACGCGCGTGTCCTCCGCTGCAATCAGATCGGCGCTTTTCAGCGTCTCTATCGCGCGCGGGGTCATGTCGCTTAGGTTGCCGATCGGCGTGGCAACGACGTAGAGCTTTGCCATGGTTTCCTCCTTCGGAGATGGAACAGGGGACGTCGGGCTGCTGCCCGAACCCGCCTGGGGATTTCATCCCCAGACCCCTTCCTCGCTTCGCAGCGGTTGAAAGCCGCTGTACAGGGGCGAACTGCGTTCGCCCACAGAAAAACCTTTCGTCCCGCCTTATCTGCCTTTCCCTCACGGGGAAGGGATCATGGCTTGATCGAGGCGGCTGCGGTTCAGTCGTGATGCTTGCCGGAAATCGCGTTCACGTCCAGCGCCAGCACGCAGGTCGCCTTAATCATCTTCTCGTCAAAGGTGAATGCCCTGCCCGGCGCGTAGTGCGCCATGAGCGCCTCAAGGCCCTTGCGCTTTTCTGCCTCATCCGTGACGATGCGGATCGTGCCGCTGCCGCACACGCTGTCAAACGACGTGGAATAGACGCAGGCCGTCTCGCCGCTGCCGTAGACCGCGTTGCCCGTGAACATGGTGAACGCCGCGCGTCCGTCCGCCTTGACGCGCTCGATCTTCTCGCCCTCGCCCGCGCCGTGCATGTACAGCGTGAAGCGTCCGTCCTCCTGCACGAAGCCGTAGCTCATGGGAATGACGTACGGCGCGCCGCCGCCGAAGGCGATGGATGCCGCCTGGCAGGCCTGCAGGATCTGCGCGATCCTCTTCAAATCCGTGATCTCCCGATCCTTGCGTCTCATAGCTTTTCGCATCCTCTCAGCATCGCGCTGCGGCTTCTGGCATTCACAGCGATTTCTTCCTTGCCCGGCTTCACGCCGCCCCCGCCCAGCACCCTGACCACCGGCTTTTTGCCGCAGATGCACACCGGAATCCTCGGCGGGCAGGTGCAGGGATTGGCCAGCCGGCGGAAGGTCTGTTTGACGATGCGGTCCTCGAGTGAGTGGAACGTGATGACGGCCAGATGCCCGCCGGGGTTCAGCAGCTCGGCCATGTCCTCCAGCGCCGCGCGCAGCGGCTCCAGCTCGTCGTTGACCGCGATGCGCAGCGCCTGGAACGTGCGCCGGGCGCTGTGCCCGCTCTCCTGCATGCGCACCTTTTTGGGGATCGCCGCGTCCACGCAGGCGACCAGATCAGCCGTCGTCTCCAGCGGCCTTTGCGCGCGGTGCTCCAGGATGATCTCCGCGATGCGCACGGCCCACTTTTCCTCCGCGTAGTCGCGCAGGATGCGCACCAGCTCCTCCCTGGGCCACTCGTTCACGATCTCCCGCGCGGTCAGGCTCTGCTCCTGATCCATGCGCATGTCCAGCGGCGCGTCGGCGTGGTAGGAAAAGCCGCGCTCCGCGGTATCCAGCTGATAGCTGGACACGCCCAGATCGATCATCATGCCGTCGATCCTCGTGACGCCCTGCGCGGCGAGCAGCGCCTTCACGTCGTGGAAATTGCCCTTGATCGCCGTAAAATTGCCCGCGCCGCCCAGACGCGCCGTCGCGGCGGCGAGCGCATCGTTGTCGCGGTCGATGCCGTAGAGATGGCCGGTACCGCGGAGCCTGCGCAGGATCTCCTGGCTGTGGCCGCCGCCACCGAGCGTGCCGTCCACATACACGCCGCCCTCGCGCACGTCCAGCATGTCCACGGTCTCCTGAAGCATCACGCTCAGATGCTTGAAGCTGTCGCCCTCCTGGGCCTGCATCTGGCTGCCGATCTGCTCCGTCTTTGAATCAAATGACATGAGAAAACTCCTTTTCCTGCCGCAGCAGCGTGCGAATCTCGCCGATCAGGTACAGCGATCCTGCGACCAGCACCGTGCCCTCCGGCCCGGCAATCGCCCGCGCCTGCGCCAGCGCCTCCTTCGGCTCGGGCACGGCGTACGCTTTGAGTCCATGCGCCGCAAACGCCTGCGCCAGCTCGCCTGCCTCCATGGCGCGCGGCACGTTCGGCCGGGCCGTCACCACGCAGTGCACGCGCGTGCTCAGCCGCTTCGTCATCTGCGCCACGTCCTTGTCAGCCATCATACCGCTCACCAGCACGGTCTTTTCCCGGGGCAGCCACGCGTCGCAGTAGGCGCACAGCGCGCGCACGCCGGGGTCGTTGTGCGCGCCGTCCAGGAGGATGTGCCCGAAGTACTCCAGCCTGCCCGGCCAGTGTACGTCCGCCATGCCCCGCCGGACGGCCTCCGTCGGGATCGCAAAGCCGCGCTGCCTGAGCGCATACAGCGCGCCCAGCGCGGCGCAGGCGTTCTCCGCCTGATGCCTGCCGCGCAGGGACACGGTGAGGCCCCTGATCATCTCATCCGGCATGCGCACGTCAAACGTCACATCCCGGCTGGTTTCGCGCACATTCTCCGCGTTCGGGTCGATCACCGGAATGCCCAGCCCCTTCGCCGCCGCCAGCAGCACCCTGTGTGCCGCCTTCTCCTGCGGGCCCAGCGCCACGGGCACGCCGCGCTTCATGATGCCGGCCTTTTCCAGCGCGATCTCCTCGATGGTATCGCCCAGAAAGTGCATGTGATCCATGCCCACCTCGGTGATGACGCTGACGAGCGGATGGATGATGTTCGTGGGATCGAGCCGCCCGCCGAGGCCGACCTCGATGACCGCAATGTCAACCCTTTCCTGCGCAAACGCGAGGAAGGCCAGCGCGGTGCCCAGCTCAAACTCGGTGATCCGGATGCCCTTGCTGCGGCAGTCCTCGACCACCGGCCACACGCGCTCCACCAGCGCCGCCAGCTTGTCCCCCGCGATCGGCACGCCGCCGATACGGATGCGCTCGTTGTAGCGCTCAATATACGGCGAGGTGTACAGGCCCGTCCTGCAGCCCGCCTCGCGCAGCACGCGCTCGATCATCGCGCAGCACGAGCCCTTGCCGTTCGTGCCGGCGACGTGCACCATCGGCACCGCCGCCTGCACATTGCCAAGGCGCGACATGATTTCGCGCATGTTGGTCAGGCCCTCCTTCTTTCCGGAAGGATAGACGCTGTGAATCTTCGCAATGGCCTCCGCTTCGGTCATGTGCATCCCCCCTTTTGGGGCTGCCGCCCCAAGCCCTGCCTGGGGATTTCATCCCCAGACCCCTTCCTCCGACAGGGAAATCATACTACTCTCAAATAAAATCGGCCATGCAATAACCGGCCGTCAGGTAACGCTTCGCTCCCTGACTGCTTTTCTTTGATCGCTTCGCGATATGGAGACGTTGGGGGATTTCATCCCCCAAACCCCTAGCCTGGGGACCAGTCCCCAGACCCCTTCTTCGCTTCGCGCTTATAGCTCGTTTCTATTTGAGAATAGTATCAAAACATAAAGCTCTGTGCTCGGGAAAGAATCCTTTGAAAAAGCGGACGGGATTTCCGTCCGCTCTATTTTATCACATGTTCTTCAGATCATCAATGCGGGCGTTGAGCTTGGCGAGCTTATCGCGGTTGACCTCCAGCTTCGCCTTCTCCTGCTCCACCAGCTGGGCCGGGGCCTTCGCCAGGAAGCCCTGGTTATTCAGCTTGCCCTCGGCGCGCTGGATGTCGCGCTCCACGCTGTCGCGCTCCTTGGTCAGGCGCGCAACCTCCTTGTCGATGTCCACCAGGTCGCCCAGCGGGATGAACAGCTCGGCCGCCTCGGACACGGCGGAGACCGTCTTGCCCTCAGCCGCCTCGTTTTCGCCCAGCAGCTTCATCTCGCTCACCCAGGCCATGCGCTTGAGATACTCCTCCGCGCCGGCCATGGCGTGGGCCCAGCCTTCCTTCGGGCGCACCATCAGATGCGCGCGCTTGCCCACGGCCACGTTCATCTCCGCGCGCAGGTTGCGCACCGCGCGGATGACGTCCATCACGCCCTCCATCTCGCGCGCAGCCTCCGGGAACACGAGCGCCGCGTCCTGCACCGGCCAGCTGGAAAGCATGATCGTGCCCTCAGTGCCCGGGATATAGCGGTACACCGCGTCGGTGATGAACGGCATAAACGGATGCAGCAGCTTCAGCAGGCTGATGAGCACATGGCGCAGCACGGCGCAGGTTGCGCGGCGCGCATCCTGGTCCTCGCCGTTCATCGTCACCTTGGAGAGCTCGATGTACCAGTCGCAGAACTCGTTCCACGCGAAGTCGTAGATCTTCTGCGCCGCCAGGCCGAGGTCGTAGTCCTCAAAGTGCGCCGTCACCTCGCGGATGGTCTCGTCAAGACGCGTGAGGATCCACTTGTCCGCCGCGGAGAACGTCTTGCCCTCCATGGACTCGGCGGTATCGCCCAGGTTCATGAGCACAAAGCGGCTCGCATTCCAGATCTTGTTGGCGAAGTTGCGCGCGGATTCCACCTTGTCCGTGGAGAAGCGCATGTCGTTGCCCGGGGAGACGCCCATCACCAGCGAGGTGCGCAGCGCGTCCGCGCCGTACTGGTCGATGATCTCCAGCGGATCCACGCCGTTGCCCAGGGACTTGCTCATCTTGCGGCCGAGCGCGTCGCGCACCAGGCCGTGAATCAGCACGGTATGGAACGGGGTCTCGCCCATCTCCTCCACGCCCGTAGTGATCATGCGGGACACCCAGAAGGTGATGATGTCATAGCCCGTCACCAGCACGTCGGTCGGGTAGAAGTACTTGAGGTCCTCGGTCTGCTCCGGCCAGCCGAGCGTGGAGAACGGCCACAGCGCGGAGGAGAACCAGGTGTCCAGCACGTCCTCGTCCTGGCGGATGTTCTTCGAGCCGCACTTGGTGCAGCAGCACGGATCCTCGCGCAGCACCATCATCTCGCCGCAGTCGTCGCAGTACCACACCGGGATGCGGTGGCCCCACCAGAGCTGGCGGGAGACGCACCAGTCGCGGATGTTCTCCATCCAGTTCATGTAGTTCTTGGTGAAGCGCTCGGGCACGAACTGGGTCTTGCCGCTCTTCACGGCTTCAATGGCCGGAATCGTCACGGGCTTCATGTCCACGAACCACTGCTTGGAGACCATCGGCTCGATGGTGGTGTGGCAGCGGTAGCAGGTGCCGACCTCATGCTTCAGCGGCTCGATCTTTTTAAGAAGGCCCAGCGCCTCGAGATCCGCCACGATGGCCTTGCGCGCTTCCAGGGTGGTCATGCCGGCATACTTGCCGCAGTTAAGCACCGTCGGCTCGCCCACAGCGGCCTTGCCGGAGGCAAACAGCTCGTCGTTTTCGGCCTTTTCCTTCGCGCCGGTCATGTGGCCGTCGTCAGTGAACACGCGCACCAGCGGCAGGTTATGGCGCTGGCCGACCTCAAAGTCGTTCGGGTCGTGCGCCGGGGTGATCTTCACGACGCCGGTGCCCTTGGTCATGTCGGCGTGCTCGTCGCAGACGATGGGGATCTCCT
>CAMFCQ010000008.1 GCA_945948915.1 uncultured Clostridia bacterium
CGGCGGCAAGTTCGGCGGCGGAGGCTACAAGGTTTCCGGCGGCCTGCACGGCGTGGGCGCGTCCGTCGTCAACGCGCTCTCCAGGCATCTGGAGGTCACCGTCTATCAGGACGGCAAGGTCTACCAGCAGGAGTACGAGCGCGGCAAGGTTTGCTATGACCTCAGGGTCATCGGCGAGACCGACCGCACCGGCACGACCATCCGCTTCTGGCCGGATGTCAAGGGCGCGGACGACGAGGGCATCTTTGAAACTGGCAATTTCCAGTTCGACGTGCTCAAGACCCGCTTCCGCGAGATGGCGTTCCTCAACCGCGGCATCCGCATGATCTTCAGGGATGAGCGCGGCGAGGAGCTCAAGGAGCGCACGTTCTACTACGAGGGCGGCATCAGCGAGTTCGTCAAGTACCTCAACAAGAACAAGGAGGTGCTCTTCCCGGAGCCGATCTACATCAGCGGCATGGTGGGCACGACCAGCGTCGAGGTCGCCATGCAGTACAACGACTCCTACTCCGAAAACATCTTCACCTTCGTCAACAACATCCACACGCCCGACGGCGGCACGCACCTGGCCGGCTTCTCCATGGCCATCACCCGCGTGGTGAACGACTATGGCCGCAGGCACAACGTGCTCAAGGCCAATGACGCCAACCTGACCGGCGATGACATCCGCGAGGGCCTGGCCGCCATCGTGTCGGTCAAGCTGGAGGATCCGCAGTTCGAGAGCCAGACCAAGAGCAAGCTGGGCAACAGCGAGGTGCGCACGATCGTCAACTCGCTGGTGGGCAAGCAGCTGACCGATTACCTCGAGGAGAATCCGCAGCACGCGAAGCTGATCCTGGACCGCTGCCTGGCCGCGTCCCGCGCGCGAGAGGCCGCCCGCAAGGCGCGCGAGCTGACCCGGCGCAAGACCGTTCTGGAGTCCGGCAGCCTGCCGGGCAAGCTGGCGGACTGCTCCGAGCGCGATCCCAAGAAGTGCGAGATCTTCCTGGTCGAGGGCGATTCCGCAGGCGGCAGCGCCAAGATGGGCCGCGACCGCCACTTCCAGGCGATCCTCCCGCTGCGCGGCAAGATCCTCAACGTCGAGAAGACGAGGCTTGACCGCGTGCTGGCCAACGAGGAGATCAAGGCGATGATCACGGCGTTCGGCTGCGGCGTGGGCGAGGACTTTGATATCTCCAAGCTGCGCTACGACCGCATCGTCTGCATGACGGATGCGGACGTGGACGGCAGCCACATCCGCATCCTGATGCTCACCTTCTTCTACCGCTACATGCGCCCGCTCATCGAGCAGGGCCATGTGTACGCCGCGCAGCCGCCGCTGTACAAGGTGACCTACCAGAAGCAGGAGCGCTACTGCTACTCCGACGCGGAGCTGGACAAGGTCATGACCGAGATCGGCCGCGAAAAGAAGCCCGACGTGCAGCGCTACAAGGGCCTGGGCGAGATGAGCGCAGAGCAGCTGTGGACCACGACCATGGACCCCGAGAAGCGCACGATGCTGCGCGTATCCGTGGAGGACGCCATCGCCGCGGACGAGATCATGAGCCTGCTGATGGGCGAAAAGGTGGAGCCGCGCCGCGATTTCATTGCGCAGAACAGCAAGCTCGTTGAGGATCTGGATATTTAAGAGAGGAGGAAGGACCTTTGGATTTCAAGGACAATCTGCCGGGCAATACGACCGATCTGGAGCGCATTCGCCCGATCGACCTGGAACAGGAGATGAAAAAGTCCTTTATCTCCTACGCGATGGCGGTCATCATCACGCGCGCCCTGCCGGATGTGCGCGACGGCCTCAAGCCGGTGCACCGCCGCATTCTGTACGCCATGCATGAGCTGGGCGTCACCCCCGACAAGCCGTTCCGCAAGTGCGCACGTATTGTCGGCGACGTTCTGGGTAAAGATCACCCGCACGGCGATTCCTCGGTCTACGGCGCGCTGGTGCGCCTGGCGCAGGACTTTGCCACCCGCTATCCGCTGGTTGAGGGCCAGGGCAACTTCGGCTCCGTGGACGGCGACGGCGCGGCGGCCATGCGATACACCGAGGCCCGCATGAGCAAGATGAACATGCAGATGCTCGCGGACATCGACAAGGAAACGGTTGACTTTGCGCCGAACTTCGACGAGACGCTCATGCAGCCGTGCGTCATGCCCAGCCGCTACCCGAATCTGCTGGTCAACGGCTCCTCCGGCATCGCCGTCGGCATGGCGACGAACATCCCGCCGCACAACCTCGGCGAGGTCATCGACGGCGTGGTCAGGCTCATTGACAAGCCGGACGCCACCAGCCAGGAGCTGATGGAGTGCATCAAGGGACCGGACTTCCCAACAGGCGGCCTGATCCTGGGCCGCAGGGGCATATACGACACCTATACCACCGGCCGCGGCCGCATCATCGTGCGCGCGAAGACGGACATCGAGCCGATGAGCAACAACCGTCAGCGCATCGTCATCACCGAGATCCCGTACATGGTCAACAAGGCGGCGCTGGTCGCCAAGATCGCGGAGCTGGTGCACGACAAGCGTCTGGACGGCATCAGCGACATCCGCGACGAGAGCGACCGCGAGGGCATGCGCATCGTCATCGAGCTCAAGCGCGATGTCAACGCCGCCGTGGTGCTCAATTACCTGTACAAGCATACGCAGATGCAGGACGTGTTCGGCGCGATCATGCTGGCGCTGGTGGACGGCGAGCCGAAGGTGCTCACGCTTCGCGAGATGCTCTATTACTACCTGGAGCATCAGAAGGATGTCATCACCCGCAGGACGCGCTATGACCTGGACAAGGCTGAAGCCCGCGCCCACATCCTGGAAGGCCTGCTCATCGCGCTGGATAACATCAATGAGATCGTGCGCATCATCCGCGGGAGCGCGAACACGGGCGAGGCGAAGGTACAGCTCATGGAGCGCTTTGCCCTGTCGGACAAGCAGGCGCAGGCGATTCTCGATATGCGTCTGGCCCGCCTGACCGGCCTGGAACGCGAGCGCCTGCAGGAGGAATACGCGGAGCTGGAGAAGACCATCGCGTACCTGCGCGCCGTGCTGGCGGACGAGAAGCTGGTGCTGGGCATCATCAAGGACGAGATCCTGGCCATCAAGGAAAAATACGCCGACGAGCGCCGCACGGAGATCACCGCCATGGACGGCGAGATCGATCCGGAGGACCTCATTCAGGAGGACAGCGTCGTGGTGACGCTGACGCACTTCGGCTATGTCAAGCGCATCCCGCGCACGACTTACCGCAGCCAGAACCGCGGCGGCAAGGGCGTGATGGGCATGACCACACGCGAGGAGGACTACGCGGAGAAACTGCTGGTCACCTCCACGCACGCGGAGATCATGTTCTTCACCAACAGAGGCCGCGTGTACAGCCTCAAGGGCTACGAGATTCCGGAGGCCGGACGCGCCGCGCGCGGCACCGCGATTGTGAACCTGCTGCAGCTGGACGGCGGCGAGAAGGTCACGGCGATGATTCCGCTGCCGAAGGAGCGCGAGGAGGGCTATCTGGTCATGGCGACCCGCAACGGCCTGATCAAGAAGACCGGCAGCGACGAGTTTGCCAACCTGCGCAAGATGGGCCTGATCGCTATCGCGCTGCGCGAGGACGACGAGCTCATCGGCGTGGAGCTGACCCAGGGCGAGAGCGAGCTGATGATGGCGACCCGCATGGGACAGGCGATCCGCTTCAGCGAGAGCGACGTGCGCCCGATGGGCCGCAACTCCATGGGCGTGCGCTCCATTGATCTGGCCGAGGGCGACGAGGTCATCTCCGTGGCGAAGGTGGAGGAGGGCAAGCAGGTTCTCGCCATCACGCAGAACGGCTATGGCAAGCGCACCGAGCTTTCCGAGTTCCGCGTGCAGAGCCGCGGCGGCAAGGGCATCCTGGCGATGCGCCTGACCGAGAAGACGGGCCTGATGGCAGCGCAGATGCTGGTCAGCGAGCACGAGGACATCATGCTCATCACCGACGACGGCACGATTATCCGCATGCCGGTGGACGACATCTCCGTGATCGGCCGCGTGAGCCAGGGCGTGCGCGTCATGCGCGTGGACGACGACAGCCGCATTGTCGGTGTGACGGCCACCGAGCGCGAGGAAGAGGCAAGCGACGAGGAGCCCGGCGAAGAGATGGGCGCTGTCGTGCCAACAGAAGAAGAAGCGGACGACGAATAATACAGCGCTTCTGAGGGAGCCGATGGGCCAAGCCCCCGTCGGCTCCCCTTTTGCGAACCGGCATGATGATGCTTTGCAAAGATATCTGCCAAGGGGGGACGTTGGGCTGCCGCCCAAACCTGCCTGAGGGATATTATCCCTCAGACTCCCTTCTTCGCTTCGCGCATGCAAAAGCAACTTTGTAGAGCGAAAACAGCATTATAGCGTAAATAAGGGGAGAATGACGATGAGGATGAACAAGGCGCTGCTTGTGTTTCTGGCTGTCGCGGGCGTGAGCGTATCCGGCCCGATGGTCAAGTGGTCGCTCGCCTGCGGCGCATCGCCGGTGATGATCGCGTTTGGACGCATGCTCCTCTCCGCGATGCTCCTCCTGATCCCCGCGCTCAGGAGCGGCGAGCTTAAGCAGGTGCTGCGCGCGCCGAAGCGCCAGCTTGCGCTGGCCTGCGCGGCGGGCCTGCTGCTCGCCCTGCATTACACGGCGTGGATGACCAGCCTGAGCTTTGCCTCCACGTTTGTCTCCACCGCGCTGGTGTGTACGCAGCCGCTGTTTGTCGCGGCGCTCTCCGGCATCCTGCTGCACGAGCCGATCAAGCGCGAGGCGATTCCCGGCGCGGTGGTGGCGGTGATCGGCGCGGCG
This sequence comes from uncultured Clostridia bacterium, assembly GCA_945948915.1. GTDB lineage: Bacteria > Bacillota > Clostridia > Christensenellales > Aristaeellaceae > Ventricola. The sequence goes on from CAMFCQ010000008.1 coordinate 4,808, forward strand.
CTGATCGCGCTGCTGTCCATGACCGGCGAGCACGGCAGCCTGCTGGGCGACGTGCTGGCGCTCATCGGCGCAGTGTTCATCGCGGGGCACTGGCTGTGTGGGCGCGCAGCGAGAAAGAACCTGCCCGCGCTGGGGTACATGACGTTTGTGTACCTGACGACAGCCGTGTGCCTGCTGGGCTTCTCTCCGCTGCTGGGCGGCTTTCAGGTCACACGCGCGTCACTGGGCGGCATTGCGGTGCTGGCACTGGCGTGCACGCTGGGCGGTCATGCGCTGATGACCTATCTGCTAGGCTATGTCAGCGCGGACGTGGTCTCCTTTGCGCTGCTGGGCGAGCCCATCGGTGCAGCCATCTGGGCGCTGATCCTCTTCAGGGAGCCGGTGACGCTGCCGCTGCTCATCGGCGGTCTGACGGTCATTGCCGGCCTGGCGATGTACACCCGGGGCGAAATGATCGCCGCAAAGCGCGAAGACCGCTGCAATTGACCCTTGCTATTCCTGCGTTTTTTTGATATGATATCTCCATTGAATTTAGAAAACGCGCGCAGGCTGTGCGCGCGGAAGGAAGGCAGAATATGAGCGAAATCAAGGTGGTTGATCTGCGCGAGCTCTTGGCGGATCAGCAGGCGTTTGTCGATAAAACCGTGACCGTACAGGGCTGGGTCCGCAATCACCGCAAGCAGAAGAACATCGGCTTCATCGAATTCTTTGACGGCACCGCGTTTGCGCCGATGCAGATCGTCTACGACGAGCAGGTGGAGGGCTTTGCGGATGTGCAGGCCATCCGCAACGGCGCAGCCATCTGCGCCACCGGCAAGCTCGTGTTGAGCCCGAAGGGCCAGCTGGAGATGCAGGCGCAGCATGTGGCGCTGGAGGGCGACTGCTCCGAGGACTACCCGCTGCAGCCCAAGCGCCACAGCCTGGAGTTCCTGCGCGAGATCGCGTACTTGCGTCCGCGCACCCGCCTGTTCCAGGCGGTCTTCCGCGTGCGCTCTATCGCGGCGCAGGCCATCCACAACTACTTCCAGGCTCGCGGCTATGTCTATGTGCATACCCCGCTGATCACCGGCAACGACGCGGAGGGCGCGGGCAACACCTTCACCGTGACCACCGCCGAGATGGGCAAGCCCTACAAGGCGGAGGAGGACTTCTTCGGCCATGCGACGGCCCTGGCGGTCACCGGCCAGCTGGAGGGCGAGACCTACGCCATGGCGTACAAGCGCATCTACACCTTTGGCCCGACCTTCCGCGCGGAGAACTCCAACACGAAGACCCACGCCGCGGAGTTCTGGATGATCGAGCCGGAGGTCTGCTTCTGCGACCTTGACCAGCTGATGGATCTGGAGGAGGACTTCCTCAAGGCCATCGTGCAGGAGGTGCTCGACAAGGCGATGCCGGAGCTTGTGTTCCTGCAGGGCTATGCCAAGAGCAACCTGATCGAGAAGCTGCAGGCGCTCACCAAGTCCACCGTCGCCCGCGTGACCCACGAGGAGGCCATCACCATCCTGCGCAACGCGCCGGTGACGTTCGAGCACGAGGCGCAGTACGGCGAGGACATCTTCAAGGAGCACGAGAAGTATCTGTGCGACGTGCACTTCAAGTCCCCGGTGTTCGTCTACGACTGGCCCAAGGACATCAAGGCGTTCTACATGTACCAGAACGACGACGGCAAGACCGTCGCCGCGGTCGATCTGCTCGTGCCGGGCTCCGGAGAGCTGATGGGCGGCAGCCAGCGCGAGACCCGCTATGAGCTGCTGGTGGAGCGCATGAATCAACTGGGTATCTCCACTGAGTCCCTTGATTGGTACATCAACCTGCGCCGCTTCGGCGGATGCACGCATTCCGGCTTCGGCATGGGCTTCGAGCGCTTGGTGATGTACCTCACCGACATCGAGAACATCCGCGACGTGATCCCGTATCCGCGCACGCCGGGCAACTGCGATTTCTGATATGGACGAAAGATTTGTACGGACTGCCCTCATCTTTGGCGATGAGGGCATGTCCCGTTTACGGCGCGCGCGCGTGGCGGTGTTCGGCGTCGGCGGCGTCGGCGGGCACTGCGTGCAGGCGCTGGCGCGCGCGGGCGTAGGCGAGATTGACGTGTTTGACGACGACGTGGTCTCGCTGACCAACATCAACCGTCAGGCCGTCGCCATGAGCTCGACGGTCGGCCGGCCGAAGGTCGAGGTCATCCGCGACCAGATTCTGGACATCAACCCCGAGGCAGTCGTGACCTGTCACCGGATGTTCTACACGCCGGAGACGGCGGACGCGGTCGATCTGTCCGTCTATGCCTACGTTGTCGATGCGATTGACACGGTGAAGGCAAAGGTGGAGCTCATCTGCCGCGCCAATGCCGCGGGCGTGCCCATCATCAGCGCCATGGGCGCGGGCAACAAGCTCGATCCCACACGCTTTGAGGTAGCGGATCTGTCCAAAACCAGCGTCTGCCCACTGTGCCGCGTGATGCGCACGCAGCTCAAAAAGCGGGGGATTGCGCGCCACAAGGTCGTCTATTCCCAAGAAGAACCGGTGCGCGTCGTCGCGGATGCGTTAAACGGCCGCCATGCGCCCGGCAGCGTCAGCTTTGTGCCGCCGGTGATGGGGCTGATTCTGGCCGGCGAGGTCATCAAGGATCTGGTGAACGGAGGGAAAATGGAATGCAGGCACAGCAGAAATACGCTGTGAGCGAGGAGACGACGCTCGCGTTCAAGCGCCACATTCTGCAGAGATCGGGCGCCTTTGCGTCAGAACCGGTGGTCGATCTGTATCGTGTGAATCTGCTGGCGCAGATGCTCGATCGCTATGACGAGCTGCGCGGCAAGGGAATGGGCGAGGTGACCAGCCAGAGCCGCGTGCTGTATGAGTTTGACGACATCGCGGCCAGAATGCGCGAGCAGGGCTTTGCGGAGATGGAGACGCCGGACGAGGCGCCCGTCGATTCCCGCTGGCCGCAGATGAGCGAGGCGGAGGCCATGCGGTACGTGCAGGAGCGCGACGCCTATATGCACCGTCAGGCGATGGGCACGGCGCTGTGCTCGGCCTGCGTGACACCGCTGATGATCGGCGCAGCGCTGACGGAGTTCTGGTTCAGCGACGCGTTTTCGATGCTGGGGATGGTAGGCATGTTTGCCATGATCGGCACGGGCGTCTACGCGATGGCGACGGCGGTGAAGCCGAATAAGCAGACCACCGTCAAGAAGGGCAAATTCTCCCTTGGCGCCCGCACGCGCGCCAGGCTGGAACGGATGCATGAGGAAGTGGAGCGCAAGGCGCGCGGCCGCTTTGGCAAGGGCGTCGCCATGCTGGTCACCTGCGTGATTCCGCTGTTTGCCGGCGCGGCGCTCTCGGAGCTCTGGCTGTCTGACGGCTGGCCGGTGCTGGGGCTGGCGGGCATGTTTGTCATGATCGGCGCGGGCGTGTATGAGCTGGTCATGGCCGACGGCGAGCGCAAGACCATGAAGCATCTGCTCTCCGAAAAGGAATCATGAAAAAGCCGCGGCAGAGCGTTCTGCCGCGGTTCTTTGCAGGCCTTACCGGCGCATGGTTTTGCGGAAATTGTAGCGCGTCTTCCAGTACTGGGACTCGCGGCGCAGGGTATGCAGCAGATCGCCGCCCAGGAAGAGAATGACGTTGAGCAGGCACAGCACGATGTTCACGCGCGTGGATGCGCTGCCGACGATGAACTGCTGGAGATAGATCAGCACGTCCACCAGCGCAAGGTACTTCATCTTGATGGGCAGGATGCCGAAGAGATAGACCTCCTCGTTGGGGAAGATCGCGGCGAAGGCGAAGAAGAGCGAAAGATTGAGGTAGGTATTGGCGGCATAGCCGGTGAGCAGGCAGGCAACCCAGGCGCAGACCATGCCCACGATGTAATAGAGATTGAACTTGACCTTGCCCCAGCGGCGCTCCAGCGCGGTGCCAATCATATAGTAGAAATACAGTGCGAACAGCGCGAAGATCGGCGAGCTCGTCGGCGGAACGAACACGAACGTGAGCAGCCGCCAGATCTGGCCGCGCAGCAGCGCGCCGCGGGTGAGCACGATGGAGGAATATAACACGTTGCCCAGCGACGGCCAGACAAACATGAGAATATACACAAGGCCCTGACCGATGACGATGTACTTCATCAGATCGGCAATGGTATAACGGCGAAGCCTGCGCTCGAGATCGTAGTTGATGGGATTGTTGTTCAAGGTAAACCCTCCTTTGCGTATAGTATATCACATTTCCGCGCACAGTAAAACGGCCTGAAGCCGGATTTGCGCTGACCGGCGGCAGATTTGTGCCGGAACTTTTTCTGAAAATTTACTTTTGAGGTTGACAAACGGGCAAAAGGGCAGTATAATAATCCCGTTCTCAGCGAGGGAAAACAAAATTCCATATTCCTCAGTAGCTCAATGGCAGAGCATTCGGCTGTTAACCGAAGGGTTGTAGGTTCGAGCCCTACCTGGGGAGCCATAAGCGAAACCTCTTTTGTCCGAACAGGCAAGAGAGGTTTTTCTTTATGATTGCAGAATGGTATGATAGAATAAGAATAAAGGCAGTGATCCCATGAAATATGCGTCCGTTGACAGGTTATCCGATTTTGAGTTTCATGACGCAGAGATAGAGCTTGTTTCTTTCACGGAGCATCAGCTGATCGTTCAGGCCCAATACCTGAATGTTCATCAGGATGCAGCGCAAAACCCGTTTGAATCCGATATGGAAATCGATCGTGCGCGCATGACGTTTGATGGATTTGATTGTATTTCATATGAGCCGGGGAGAGCGTTGGAGAGAGACGAGCATGGGAAGTGGCATGCCCCTGAGCCGCAGGTGATCCTTTTCGGTGACGATGCGCGCTGCCGTTTCCTTGAACAGCTGAACGCCGGACTGACCCTTTACGATTTTTACCCTCAGGAGGGGAAGACATACGTGATAGACGCCATGGCCATCGAGCCGTTTTTCTCGGCCTGCGTAACATTTGACCGGGTTGTCATCGCATGGGACGAGTATAAAGCAGAAGCATGGTATGTGTCCAAAGAGGGCTGATCAATCCGTCGGTGTTTTAGGACCGGCGGATTTTTTCTTGAGGCAGGAAAACTGCGCGTCCGTCATGAATTTCTTCAGAAGAGAGAAGAGGGAGGTGCTGCGCGTGCACAGGGTACAGGCCAAAGCGCTGCTGACCAAGTGGAACGGCATGAACGTCTACCGCGGCTGTGTGCACGGCTGCGTGTACTGCGATTCCCGAAGCACCTGCTATCAGTTCAGCCATCTGTTTGAGGATATCGAGGTCAAGGAGAACGCGCCCGAGCTGCTGGAGGAGATCCTCAGAAGCAAAAGAAAGAAGATCATGATTGGCTCCGGGTCGATGGCTGACCCGTATCAGCCATGCGAAAGGGAGCTTCTGCTGACCCGGCGCTGCCTCGAGGTCATCGAACGGTATGGGTTTGGGGCGACGGTCATCACGAAATCCGACCTCGTGCTGCGGGATATCGAGTTGTTTGAGCGCATCAACCGGAAGGCGAAGGCCGTTCTGCAGATGACGCTGACGATCGCGGACGACAGGCTGAGCGCCCTGCTGGAGCCGGGCGTGTGCCCCACGATGCGCCGCTGCGAGGTGCTCAAGGCGTTCAAGGCGCGCGGAATCCCGACCGTTGTCTGGATGACGCCGCTGCTGCCGCACCTGACGGACACGCGGGAGAATGTGGAGACGATCCTTGATTCCTGCGTTGACGCCGGGGTGAAGGGGATCATCTGCCCGTCCATCGGCATGACGCTGCGCGATGGAAACAGGGAGCATTACTACAGGGCGCTTGACCGGCATTTCCCGGGGCTGTCGCAGGTTTACCGGCGGGAGTATGGACATGCGTATGAGGTTGTCAGCGCGCGAAACGACGAGCTGATGCGCCTGTTTCACGAGCGGTGCGAAGCGGCCGGCATCCTGCACGACTGGGACAGCTGCTTTGCGTACATCGCGGCGTTCCCGCAGCGATACGAGCAGACCACGCTGTTTGACGCTCTGCGCTGACAGGGTACAGGGAGGAAAAGCGGATTGACCGGTGCCGGTCCTGCCGCGTGTCAGGCTGCACCGCTGCATGGAAATATTTACCTGGTTTTTACATGAGATTTTCATAGTTTTCACGAAAGTGTGCTAACCTGAACAAATTTTGGGCAAAGAATTCATCTTTCTTCTTCAATAACCCATTTACAGAAATTAGCAATTAAGGTATAATCTAATTATCGCATACTGACCGGGCTTGTCGGTATGACCACGCAACTCAAGAAAAAAGGAGAGACCAACATGAAAAAGTACTTTGCCCTGTTCCTGGCCCTGATGCTGACCCTGTCTCTGAGCATCGCCTGCGCGGAGACCAATCCGGATGACTACTATCTGGACATCAAGTTCTCCAACGTCTTCCAGCCGACCGAGTGGAACTACAAGGCTTCCCAGAAGCTCGCTGAGATGATCACCGAGCGCACCGAGGGCCACATCAACGTGACCTACTACGGCCAGAATGAGCTGGACTGCTACGGCGACTCCGTGACCCAGGCGGTCAACGGCTCCCAGTGGATGGGCCTTGAGGAGCCGTCCCTGTTCGCCGACTACTGTGCTGACGCCGCCGTGCTCATCGGCCCGATGCTCTACAGCAGCGACGCTGAGTACAACTACGTCATGGATTCCGACATCGTTGCCGACGTCAAGGCCCGTCTGGCGGAGGAGAATATCCACATCCTGGATACCCACTACTCCTTCGGCTTCCGCTCCGTCGTCACCAACCGCGACATCAAGAGCCCGGCTGACCTGAGCGGCGTCAAGCTGCGCGCGACCTCCTCCGCGATGTTCACCAAGACCGTCGAGTGCCTGGGCGCGATCCCGACCCCGATGTCCTTCACCGAGTGCCTGTCCGCCATCTCCTCCGGCGTGGTTGAGGGCTTCGAAGGCTCCACCTCCACCCTGGCCGGCGCCGGCGCTCCGTATGAGCTCGTCAAGAAGGTTGCCCTGACCAACCACCTGATCGCCACCCGCTGGCTGTTCATGCCGGAAGACCTCTATCAGTCCATCCCGGAGAAGTGGCGCAACATCATCGACGAGTGCGCGCTGGAGTGCGGCATCTGGGAGCAGACCATGTGCTCCGAGGATGAGGACACCCAGAAGGCGATGCTCGCCGAGCATGGCGTGACCTGGAACGAGGTCGATCTCGACGCCTTCACCGCGGCCTGCGCCCCGGTGTATGACTGGCTGGTCGAGGAGTACGGCGCGGATCCGGAGCTGAAGGACAAGCTCGTCGCGCTCGTGCAGGACTTCCGTGCGACCCAGCAGTAAGCTGCCGCAGCGTCTTTAAGACGCACGATTCTGTTGAAATCATTGGACTGCCCGGGACCCCTCGGGCAGTCCGTATTCACGCACATTCTACCGATCCACGTTTGAGGTTTGATTCATGAAGAAAAAGATCACATTGAAGTCCATTCTGACGAACCTCGACGCCATCATCACAGGTACGACGCTTACGATCTGCGTGATTCTCGTCAATGCAAACGTCATCATGCGCTACTTCTTCAACAATCCGATCCACTGGAGTGAGGAAGTGGTCACCAGCCTGTTTGTCTGGACGGTTTTCATCGGCAGCTCCTATGCCTATCGCAAGCATTCGCACCTGGGCGTCGATATCGTCATCAACATGATGCCCCAGAGAATGAAACAAGTGGTCAAGGCCATCATGTCCGTTGTGGAGTTCCTCGTGCTGCTCATGCTCACGGTGGTCAGCTCCCAGTATGTCTACCACCTGATCTTCTCGCGCAGCGGCAAGATCAAGATCATGATGACGGATCTGCTGCGCGTGCCCAAGTGGTGGACGGGCATCGCGGTGCCCATCGGCTTTGGCCTCTCCGCGATCTACTCCGTCTACTTCATGGTCAAGGCGGTTCGCGGCTATCTGAAGAATAAGAAGGAAGGGGGAGTCAAGGCATGACGCTGACGTTTGTGCAGATCCTTCCGATTATTCTCGTCTTCGTCTTCTATTTCCTGGGCATGCCGATCGTGTATTCGCTCTTCGGCTCCACGTTCTTCTACTTCCTGTTCCTGGACACGAGCTCCCAGCCGTGGCTGATCCTGCAGAAGGTCATGAACTCGACGCAGTCCTTCTCCATGCTGGCGATTCCGTTCTTCATCATGTCCGGCTCCGTCATGAACTTCGGCGGCATCAGCGACAAGCTGATGGACTTCTGCGAGTGCGTGACCGGCCACATGCGCGGCGGCCTGGCGCAGGTCAACGTGCTGCTCTCCATGCTCATGGGCGGCTGCTCCGGCTCTGCGAACGCCGACTGCGCCATGCAGTCCAAGATGCTGGTGCCGGAGATGGAGAAGCGCGGCTACTCCAAGGCGTTCTCTGCGGCGATCACCGCCGCGTCCTCAGCTGCGACGCCGGTCATCCCGCCGGGCGTTAACCTGATCGTCTTTACGCTGATTGCGCAGGCCTCCCTGGGCCGCATGTTCGCCGCGGGCTATGTGCCGGGTTTCCTGATGTCCATCTCCATGATGATCACCGTGGCGATCATTGCCAGGAAGCGCAACTATCCGAAGACGAGGGAAAAGTTCCCGCCGGTCAAAGAGGTGCTCAAGCAGGCGTTCATCTCCTTCTGGGGCCTGTTCTTCCCGTTCGGCATCATTCTGGGCATGCGCTTTGGCATGTTCACCCCGTCCGAGGGCGGCGCGTTCGCGGTGCTCTACTGCTTTGTCATCGGCAAGCTGGTCTATAAGAAGCTCAGCTTCCGCGAGCATCTGATCCCGATCATTCTGGATACCATTGCCGGCACGTCCTCTGTCGTGCTGATCATGGTCTCCGCGAACGTCTTCGGCAACTACATGTCCTGGGTGAACCTGCCTAAGATCGTCGCCAAGGCGGTTCTGGATCTGACCACCAACAAGTACGTCTTCCTGATGCTGTGCAACGTGATCCTGCTGATCATGGGCATGTTCCTGGAGGGCGGCGCCGCGTTGATGATCATCACGCCGCTGCTGCTGCCGGTGGCCACGCAGCTGGGCATCGACACGTATCACTTCGGTATCGTCGCGCTGGTCAACATCATGATCGGCGGCATCACGCCGCCGTTCGGCTCGATGATGTTCACGACCTGCGGCATCACAAAATGTCCGATATCGGAATTCCTCAAGGAGGTCTGGCCGTTCATCCTGTGCCTGTTCCTGGTGCTGATGCTGCTGACCTTCTGCCCGACGCTGGTGACCATCGTGCCCAATCTGCTTTACGGCGCATGATTCGTCAGTGCAAAAGCTGACTGCCTGATAAGCTGAGAGGTTCGATGCAGCCTCTCAGCTTTTTATCAAAACCCGCAAAAGCGTTTTGGAGTCATCTATGGTATACTACAACGTTTCCATGCAGCATTCGGAAAAGACCTTTGAAAAGCTGGCCCACATGCAGTATGACCTGTTCTGCAGGAGCAACCTCATCGTGCGTTCCATGCTTGGCATGGGCGCCGTCGTGCTGGGCATCGTCAATTTCAGCGCCTGGTGGGGCGTGCTGCTCATCGCTTACGGCAGCTATCTGGCCTCCGGCAAATACAACTCGGCCAACCACACCGCGCACAAGCTGGCCAAGCAGATCCGGGATTCGGGCATGGACTTCCCGGCCTCCCGATACGTTTTCCGCGAGAATTCTTTTGAAATCATTCCGCTGCCCGAGAATGCGAACGGCGACTACCTTGCGTACAGCGACGTGCATCGGCTGGGCGAGGATGGGGAGTTTTTCTACATCTTCCGCGATCAGTACGGCGGATATATGATTCCAAAGGCAGAACTGGGGGAGAAGGAAAAGGAATTCCGGCTCTTTATGGAGAAACAGACAAAGCAGACCTTTGCGGCAAAGGCTGCCCCGCTTGTGAAACTGCTGCGGAGAATGGACACGAAAAAACAATCATCGCGATAATCCCAAGTGCAAAGGAGTAATGAACATGCCTGATATCATCATTATCGGCGCTGGCGTTTCCGGCTGCGCGATTGCCCGCGAGCTGTCGCGCAAGAAGGCCGATGTGCTCGTGGTCGAGCGCGAGGAGGACGTCTGCTGCGGCACCACCAAGGCCAACAGCGCCATCGTTCACGCCGGCTACGATGCAGCAAACGGCAGCCTGATGGCGAAGCTGAACGTTGAAGGCAGCCGCATCATGCCCGAGCTGGCGAAGGAGCTGGATTTCCATTACATCCAGAACGGCAGTCTGGTCGTGATGCTGAGCGAGGACGACCGCCCGAACCTGGTGAAGCTCTACGAGAACGGCGTGAAGAACGGCGTTGAGGGCCTTCGCATCATCGAGCGCGACGAGCTGGTGGCCATGGAGCCGAACATCAGCGACAATGCGGTGGCCGCGCTGTACGCGCCGACCGGCGGCATCGTTTGCCCGTTCGGCCTGACCTATGCGCTGGCGGAGAACGCGGCGAAGAACGGCGTCAAGTTCAAGTTTGATACCGTCGTCACAGGCCTGACGCAGGCTGAGGGCGGCTGGATTGTGCATACCAATCAGGGCGACCTGGAGGCGAAGGTCGTCGTGAACGCTGCGGGCGTGTACGCTGACGTGATCCACAACATGGTCTCCGACGACCGCATGACGATCACCCCGCGCCGCGGCGACTACTTCCTGCTGGACCGCACGACCGGCGGCCATGTGCACAACACGATCTTCCAGCTGCCGGGCAAGTTCGGCAAGGGCGTGCTCGTCGCGCCGACCGTCCACGGCAACACCATCGTCGGCCCGACGGCCATCGACATGGACAGCAGCAAGAAGGAAGCGACCAACACCACCCGAGAGGGCCTCGATGAGGTGCGTGAGAAGTGCGGTCTGGCCGTGAAGAACGTGCCGCTGCGCCAGGTCATCACCAACTTTGCCGGCCTGCGCGCGCATGAAGCCCGCCATGACTTCTTCATCGGCGAGGTGAAGGACGGCTTTGTGGACTGCGCCGCGATCGAGTCCCCGGGCCTGTCCAGCGCCCCGGCGATCGGTAGGATGGTCGCGGGCATCGTGACGGACATCCTCGGCCTTGAGGACGACCCGACGTTTGACGGCACCCGCAAGGGCATCCTGGATCCCAAGACCCTCAGCTTTGAGGAGCGCGCCAAGCTCATCAAGGAGAATCCGGCCTACGGCACGGTCATCTGCCGCTGCGAGACCATCACCGAGGGCGAGATCATCGACGCGATTCACCGTGTGCCGGGCGCCAAGAGCCTGGACGGCGTGAAGCGCCGTACCCGTGCCGGCATGGGCCGCTGCCAGGGCGGCTTCTGCAGCCCGCGCGTCATGGAGATTCTCACGCGCGAGCTCTGCGTGGACATGAATGACATCACCAAGGCCGGCTATGGCTCCGAGCTGATCGTCGGCACGAACAAGGACAAGATCTGAGGAGGGGCAGCTATGAAAGAGGTTGAACTTGTCATTATCGGCGGCGGCCCCGCCGGTCTGGCGGCGGCAGTGGCTGCGCGCAATGCCGGCATTCAGGACGTCCTGATCCTCGAGCGCGACAACGAGCTCGGCGGCATTCTGAACCAGTGCATTCACAACGGCTTCGGCCTGCACACCTTCAAGGAGGAGCTGACCGGCCCGGAATACGCCGGACGCTTCATCGAGCAGGTCAAGGCGATGGAGATTCCCTATAAGCTGAACACCATGGTCATGGATTTGGCTGCGAACAAGACCGTGACCGCCATGAACCGCGAGGATGGTCTCTTCCAGCTGCATCCGAAGGCGGTTATCCTCGCCATGGGCTGCCGTGAGCGTCCGCGCGGCGCGCTGGGCATTCCGGGCTACCGTCCGGCTGGCATCTACACCGCCGGTACCGCGCAGCGTCTGGTGAACATGGAGGGCTTCATGCCCGGCCGCAAGGTCGTCATCCTCGGCTCCGGCGATATCGGCCTGATCATGGCCCGCCGCATGACGCTCGAGGGCGCAGAGGTCAAGGTCGTGGCGGAGCTCATGCCGTACTCCGGCGGCCTCAAGCGCAACATTGTGCAGTGCCTGGACGACTTCGGCATCCCGCTCAAGCTGAGCCACACCGTCGTGGACATCAAGGGCAAGAAGCGCGTGGAGGGCATCACGCTGGCCAAGGTCGAAAACGGCAGGCCGATTCCGGGTACCGAGGAGTTCTACGAGTGCGACACGCTGCTCCTCTCCTGCGGCTTGATCCCGGAGAACGAGCTCAGCCGCAGCGCCGACGTGGCGCTCAGCCCGCTGACCAACGGCCCGCTGGTCGGCGAGGATCTGCAGACGAACATCCCGGGCATCTTTGCCGCGGGCAATGTGCTGCATGTGCATGACCTGGTGGACTTCGTCTCCGAGGAAGCCGCCGCTGCCGGCCGCCATGCCGCGGCCTACATCCAGGGCGGCTGCAAAAACGAGGAAGCGAAGGAGATCAAGGTCGTCTGCGAAGGCGGCGTGCGCTACAGCGTGCCGGTTCGCATCTGCCCGGATCACCTGGCGGACGACGCGATCGTGACCCTGCGCTTCCGCGTGGCGAACGTGTACAAGAACAAGAAGATCGTCGTGTACGCCGGCGACGAGGTCATCTTCAGCCGCAAGCGTCCGGTGCTCGCGCCGGGCGAGATGGAGACCGTGCTGCTCAAGGCGAAGGCGCTCAAGGCGCATAGCGACATCGACCACATCACCGTGACGCTGGAGGAGGCATAAGCATGAAAACTGTGAATTTGATTTGCATCGGCTGCCCGCTCGGCTGTCCCCTGACAGTGGAGATGGAGGACGATGAGGTGAAGGCCGTTTCCGGCAACACCTGCCCGCGCGGCGACGCCTATGCCAGAAAAGAGCTGACCAACCCGACCCGCATCGTGACCAGCACGGTCCGCGTAGCGGGCGGCAAGCTGGCGATGGTCTCCGTGAAGACCGCCAGCGATATCCCGAAGGGCAAGATCTTTGACTGCGTGAAGGCGCTCAAGGACGTGGAGGTCAAGGCCCCGGTGAAGATCGGCGACGTGATCGTGGAGAACGTGGCGGGCACCGGCGTCAACATCATTGCGACGAAGAACGTGGGGTAACCAGATGACAGAGCAAGAAATCCGGGAACGGCTTGCGCCTATCCGCTGCTTCCTGCTGGATATGGACGGCACGTTCTATCTGGGCGATCAGCTGATCGAGGGCTCGCTGGATTTTCTGGATGCGCTCAAGCGCACAGGACGCACGGCGCGTTTCCTCACCAACAATTCGAGCAAGTCTGCTGTGGTCTACAAGAAGAAGCTGGAGAAGATGGGCGTCGCCGAGGAGTATCGCGACGTGATGTCTTCCGGCCACGCGACGGCGCACTACTGCCTCGAGCATTTCCCGGGCAAGAAGTGCTACCTGCTGGGCAACCCGATGCTGCGCGAGGAGATGATCTCGCTGGGCCTTGAGTTGACCGAGGACGACGCGGATTATGTGATCGTGGCGTTTGACACGACGCTGGACTACGCGAAGATGTGCAAGGTGTGCGACTACATCCGCTACGGCAAGCCGTACATCGCGACCCATCCGGACTTCAACTGCCCGACCGAGACCGGATTCATCCCCGATATGGGCGCGATCATGGCGTTCATCGAGGCGAGCACCGGCCGCAAGGCGGACGTGATCATCGGCAAGCCGCACAAGGGCATCGTCGAGGAGGCGCTGCGCCGCACGGGCTTCAGGCTGGAGGAAATGGCGATGGTGGGCGACCGCCTGTACACGGACGTGGCGACCGGCGTGAACCACGGCATGACGGGCATTCTCGTGCTCTCCGGCGAGGCGACGATGGACGATGTCGCGACCTCCGACGTGAAGCCGGATCTGATCTTTGGCAAGCTGGCGGATATGATTCCGTATCTGTGATGCTCGAAGCAGCTTGAATCTGAGCGAAGCGAAGAAGAGTCAAGGGGCGGCACCTCCTGAGCGGATTTCAGGGCGGCAGCCTTGACGTAATCTCAAGCAAAGGAAAAAGGAGACGGATTGGATTCCGCCTCCTTTTCATATACCTTTTACCCTGAAAGTCCCTCTGCAAGCTTTGGACTCAGCCTCAAAGCAATGGGACTTGCATCACTTGGTCGGAAATGCAACCGGCATCATGCCGGTTTACTTGATCTCCAGCACCGGATAGCCCTGATCCTCGATGGCCTTCTTGAGCACGTCGTCCGCGACAGGCGCGTTCATCGTCACCACGGCGGTACCGCTCGTATGGCTGACCACAGCCCCGGTCACGCCATCCAGCGCTTCCAGCGTCTTCTTGACGCGGGCTTCACAGTGCGGGCACATCATTCCTTCAATCTTCATCGTCTTTTCCATGGGTTTGACCTCCTTATGCTTTTTCCTGATTTTTCTATCTTTTCCTGCGTCATGCAGTTTGAAAAGATTCAGTCTCAGCGCGTTCGTGACCACGCAGAAGCTCGACAGGCTCATCGCCGCCGCGCCGAACATCGGATTAAGCTTCAGTCCGAAGAGCGGGTACCACACGCCGGCGGCCAGCGGAATGCCGATGGTGTTGTAGAAGAACGCCCAGAACAGGTTTTCGTGAATGTTCCTGAGCGTCGCGCGGCTCAGGCGGATGGCGGCCGGCACATCGCTCAGGCGGCTGTGCATCAGCACCACGTCCGCCGCGTCGATGGCGATGTCCGTGCCCGCGCCGATGGCGATGCCGATGTCCGCGCGGGTGAGGGCGGGCGCGTCGTTGATGCCGTCACCGACCATCGCGACCTTGCCCTGCTGCCTGAGCCTGCGGATCACGGCCTCCTTGCCGTCGGGCAGCACGCCCGCGATGACCTCGTCCACGCCCGCCTGCCTGCCGATGGCGTTTGCGGTGCGCTCGTTGTCGCCGGTGAGCATGACGACGTGGATGCCCATGTTCTTGAGCGCGCGGATGGCGTCAGCGCTGTCCTCCTTGATCACGTCCGCGACGGCGATCATGCCCAGCAGCTGGCGGTCTCTGGCAAACAGCAGCGGCGTCTTGCCTTCCCCGGCGAGGCGCTCTGCACTCGCGGCCAGGGAAGCGGGGATGTTTGCCACGGTCTGCATGAACTTCAAGCTGCCGCCGGTGAGCGTCGATTCGCCCAGCTTCGCGGTCAGGCCGTTTCCGGGCAGCGCATGGAAGTCGCTGATCTCCTGCGGAGAGAGGGCGTCCACCCTGGCGCGGTTCATCACGGCGCGGGCCAGCGGATGCTCACTGTGCTGCTCCAGCGCACTGGCGAAGGAAAGAAGCGTCTGCTCCGTCACGCCGTCGGCGGGCAGGATGTCCGTCACCTTCGGCTCGCCGCGGGTGATCGTGCCGGTCTTGTCCAGTGCCACGATCTCGGTCTTGCCGGTCTCCTCAAGCGAGACGGCGGTCTTGAACAGGATGCCGTTCTTTGCGCCCAGGCCGTTGCCGACCATGATGGCCACCGGCGTGGCCAGGCCCAGCGCGCACGGGCAGCTGATGACCAGCACGGAGATGCCGCGGGCGAGGGCGAAGCCGATGCTCTGACCGGCCAGCAGCCAGACGACCGTCGTCACGCTGGCGACGGCAATGACCGCGGGGACGAACACGCCGGAGACCCGGTCGGCGATCTTGGCGATCGGGGCCTTGGTCGCGGCGGCGTCGGAGACCATTTTGACGATCTGGGAGAGCGTCGTGTCCTCGCCGACGCGCGTCGCCTCGCAGCGGATGAAGCCGGATTGGTTGACCGTCGCGGCGGAAACCGGGTCGCCCGGGGCTTTGTCGACCGGGATGCTTTCGCCGGTCAGCGCGGATTCGTTCACCGCGCTCTCGCCCTCGAGCACCACGCCGTCGACCGGGATGCTCTCGCCCGGGCGCACGACGAAGATGTCGCCGCGGCGAACCTGATCGATCGGAACGGTCACTTCCTGCCCGGATCTGAGGAGCACGGCGGTCTTTGGCGCGAGCTTCATGAGGCTGCGGAGTGCGTCGGTTGTCTTGCCCTTGGAGCGCGCTTCGAGCATCTTGCCCACGGTGATGAGCGCGAGGATCATCGCGGCGGACTCAAAGTAAAATTCGTGCATGTAGCCCATCACGCCTGCCGCGTCGCCGCGCAGCTGCGCGTCCGTCATGGCGAAGAGGGCATAGGTGCTGTAAACGAACGAGGCGCCGGAGCCGAGCGCCACCAGCGTGTCCATGTTCGGCGCGCGGTGAATCAGCCCTTTGAAGCCATTGATGAAGAATTTCTGGTTGATGACCATCACGGCGGCGGCGAGCAGCAGCTGCACAAGGCCCATGGCGACGTGATTATCCGCCATGAACGCCGGCAACGGCCATCCCCACATCATGTGCCCCATCGAGAAGTACATGAGCACGATGAGGAAGCCGAGCGACGCGATGAGCCGGCGCTTGAGCGCAGGCGTCTCGCGGTCGGCAAGCGCGTCCTCATCCAGGGCGGCGGAGCTGCCGGAAGCCTGATGCTGACCGCCCTTGAGCGATGCGCCATAGCCCGCGTCCTCAACGGCCTTGATGATCGCCTGCGGGCTTGCCGTGCCCTCCACGCCCATGGAGTGGGTCAGCAGGCTGACCGAGCAGGCCGTCACGCCGGGCACGGCGGAAACAGCCTTTTCCACACGGGCGCTGCAGGCGGCGCAGCTCATGCCCGTGACCTGATATTGTTCCAATGCAATCCCTCCATCCAGTTATGTACATCCTTCCGCAAAGTGTCGTTCTCATGCACAGCGTTCATGATTGCCGACGCTTTGTCAGCGATGCTGTCGGTTATTTCATCAGCTTCTGCAGCGTGGACACCAGCTCGTCGATGGTCTCGTCCTTGCCCTCGTGGATATCCTGTGCCACGCAGGTCTTGATATGATTGGCCAGCAGCACCTTGGTGAAGCTGTTCAGCGCGGCGCTGGCGGCGGAAACCTGCGTGAGGATGTCCGTGCAGTATGCGTCTCGCTCGACCATGCCTTTTATGCCGCGGATCTGGCCCTCGATGCGGTTGAGCCGGGTGATCAGATCCTTGTACTCCTGCTCCGTGCGCACCTTTGTTTTGTGGCAGCAGCAGCTTTCGCCTTCCATAGGAATCACCTCTTTTCGGGATGAACGTATTATATACCCTATGGGGGTATAATGCAAGGGGTGAAAACGAAAAAACCTGACGGAAAATCCCGTCAGGGGAAATGATTCAGTTGACGTGATGCTCCCTGCTGCGCTTTTCCAGCCAGACCATCAGCACGGTGATGTCGCCCGGCGACACGCCGGAAATACGGCTGGCCTCGCCGAGGGAGCGCGGCTGCTGCGCGGTCAGCTTCTGGCGAGCCTCGATGCGCAGGGTATCGAGCGTCATGTAGTCAAAGCCCTGCGGCAGCAGCGTGTCCTCGCTTCTGCGGAAGGCTTCGACCTGTCTGCGCTCCTTTTCAAGATATCCCTCGTAGCGCAGGAAGATATCCACCTGCTGCAGAACCTCGCGGGGCAGGGGCGTCCATGCGGGATCGATCATCTCAAGGTCGGCATAGCCAATGCCCGGGCGGCGGATGAGATCCGCAGCGCAGACGCTGCCGGCGGCCTCACCCTGACCGTGGAGCGCCATGAAGCGGTCGAGCGCATCGCTTTTGGCAATCCAGGTCTTCTTGAGCCGGGCAATGGCTTCCAGCGTCTGTGTGCGCTTGCGCTGCATGCGTGCAAGCCGTTCGTCGCTGGCCAGGCCCACGCTGTGGCCGATTTCCGTCAGCCGCAGATCGGCGTTGTCCTGGCGCAGCAGCAGGCGGTATTCGCAGCGGCTGGTCATCATGCGGTAGGGCTCGTTGGTGCCCTTGGTCGTCAGATCGTCCACCAGTACGCCGATGTAGCCCTGATCCCGTCCGAGGATGACGCTCTCCCTGCCCTGCACGAAGCGCGCGGCATTGATGCCCGCGAGGATGCCCTGTGCGCCGGCCTCCTCGTAGCCGCTGGTGCCGTTGATCTGCCCGGCAAAGTACAAGCCGTTCAGCGCGCGCAGCGACAGGTCCGCGCGCAGCTGCAGGGGATCGATGCACTCATATTCGATCGCGTAGGCCAGGCGCAGCACGCGCGCATGGCGCAGGCCGGGGATGGTATGCAGCATGGCGATCTGCACGTCCTCCGGCAGCGAGGTGGACAGGCCCTGCACATACCACTCGTTGGTGTGCAGGGCCTCCGGCTCGAGGAACAGCTGGTGGCGCTCCTTGTCGGCAAAGCGCATGATCTTGTCCTCGATGGAGGGGCAGTAGCGCGCGCCGGTGCCCTTGATCGTGCCTTGGTACATGGGCGCGCGGTGGATGTTCTCGCGGATGATGCGGTGCGTCTCCTCGTTGGTGTAGGTCAGGTAGCACTGCGCGCGGTTTTTTAGCGTGCCGTCGGTCATGAAGGAGAACGGGGTGATGGTTTCGTCGCCGGGCTGCGGCTCCATCTCGTCAAAGTCGATGGAGCGCTCCTCGATGCGCGGGGGCGTGCCGGTCTTGAAGCGGCGAAGGGCAATGCCCAATCTGCGCAGCGCGCCCGCCAGATGGGCGGAGGCGAGCAGCCCCTGCGGGCCGCCCTGCCAGCTGGCCTCGCCGATGATGATGCGGCTGTCCAGATACACGCCGGAGCAGACGACGACGGCCCTGCAGGCGATCTGCGCGCCGGTGGTCGTGCGCACGCCGGTGACCGCGCTGCCTTCCGTAAGGATCTCGCCGCACTCGCCCTGGCGCACCTCGAGGTTCGGCTCGGCAAAGAGTGCCCGCTTCATCCGCTCCTGATAGGCGCGCTTGTCCGCCTGCGCGCGCAGGGAATGGACAGCCGGGCCCTTGCCTGTATTGAGCATGCGGGACTGGATGAACGTGTCGTCAATCGCGCGGCCCATTTCGCCGCCCAGCGCGTCGATTTCGCGCACGAGGTGGCCCTTGCCGGTGCCGCCGATGGCGGGGTTGCAGGGCATGAGTGCGATGGCGTCCAGGTTGAGTGTGAGCAGCAGCGTATGCAGGCCCATCCGCGCGCCCGCCAGCGCGGCTTCGCAGCCCGCGTGACCGGCGCCGATGACGACGATATCAAAACGATCCATAAAGCCTCCGTAAATCCAAGATCAACAAAGGCTATTATAGCACAAGACGGAAAAGCTGAATAGAAATCATTGATCTTTTCAGAAAAAATGTGTACAATCAAATTGCAGAATTTGTATCAAATGTGAATTTGCGGTGAGCGAACCATGCAGTTTGAATGAAAAATCAAAAGCGGCTTTTGATTTAGGAGGGATTTCTCTTGCGCTATTCGATCGGAGATGTTTCCCGTGTGCTGGGCATGACGACCAGCGCGCTGCATTTTTACGAGAAAGAGGGCATCATCGACACGCCCAAGGTGGAGTCCGGCTGGCGCTATTACCAGGAGGCGGACATCTGCCGGCTCATCAGCGCGAAGAAATACAGGGCGATGGGCGTCCCTGTTCGCGATATTGCCGGGCAGTTCAGCGCGGATGGCATGACGGGTGTGCAGGTCATCGCGCGGATGAAGGAAAAGCGGGATGACGCGGTGCGCTCCGCGCAGCAGTTTGCCGCACTGGCGCAGGACATCGAGTACCTGATTCAGCGCAGCGAGGAGGGGATTTCGTCCGAGGGGGCAGTGGATATCCGCCGTGCGGAGGAGATGATCTGCTTCAGGAGCAGCTCCGGCAGCCGGATTCCGCTTGACAAGGGCGAGCAGGCGGTGGCCAAGCGGTGGATTGAAGCCGCGCCGGCGGTGAGCCTGTCCATCTGCCGGGAGCTTGAGGACGAGCATGCCGCGCCATCCCTGATCATCTCCGCCAAAAGAGCGGCGGACTGCGGGATCGAAGCGGACGGCTGCATCGCGCGGCATATTCCCGGCGGCATGGCGCTGCATGCGGTGGTTGCCTGCGGTGAGGAACAGTACGACGATCCGGATGTGATCTTCCGGCCCATTCTCGCCTTTGCCCGAGAACACCGGTTTGTTCAAAAGGGAACAATGTGGGGGAGCATGCTGTTTGTGGACTGCTCGGGCGGTGCGCGGCGGCATTATTATGACACCTATATGACGTTCGCGTGATGCAGAAAACCGGAGAACAAGGCGAAAAAATGAAGGGAAATATGCAGAAAATCGGCTTGCTTCAAAAGCGGCTTCCGGATGTATACTGTACCCATGCGATTGATCGTTAAGTATCAATCAAAAGACAGAAGGAGGAAGAAAGCATGAAGAAGATTCTTTCCGTCATCCTGGCGCTCGCGCTGGTGATGACCGCTGTCCTGGCTGTGGCTGACACCAGCTACACCGCCACCGGCGATTCCCAGATCGGCGGCGTGGGCGCTGTGACCGTCACCGTCACCCTGGCGGACGACGGCTCCATCAAGGCCGTGACCGTGGACGAGTGCAAGGACACCCCCGGCATCTGCGATTCTGCGGTGAACACGATCCCGGCGCAGATGGTTGAACTGAATACCATCAATGTCGATGTGGTCGCCGGCGCGACCCTGACCTCCAACGCGATTCTGGCGACCGCCAAGGCCGCTCTGGAGAACGGCGGCGTGGATACCACCGCGCTGATGGAGAAGAAGGAAGTCGTCGTCGAGAAGGCGGCTGACGAGGAGCTGACGACCGACGTCGTCGTCATCGGCGCGGGCGGCGCGGGCCTGGCGGCTGCGATCTCTGCCCAGCAGAACGGCGCGAACGTCATCGTCGTCGAGAAGATGCCCAAGGTTGGCGGCAACACCATCCTGGCCGGCGGCGCGGTGAACGCGGTGAACGACCGCAGCGAGTTCGCCATCAAGCAGAACGACTCCGTGTTCTGGCACTACACCCAGACCCTCAAGGGCGGCGACTATCAGGGCGATCCGGAGCTGGTCATGACCCTGGTTTCCAACGCCTGGGATGCCATCGAGTGGACCAAGTCCCTTGGCATGGAATGGGGCGGCGAGGACAAGGTCTTCACCGTTTCCGGCGGTCTGTGGCCGCGCGCCTGGAAGCCGGTTATGGTGGCTGGCACGGGCTTCTTTGACACCTACACCAAGTACATCAATGCGAATCCGGACACCATGAGCCTGATGCTCAACACCAAGGCTGAGCAGATCCTGGTGGATGACAACGGCGCCGCCTGCGGCATCGTCTGCACCGGCGAGACCGGCAACACCATCACCATCAAGGCCAAGAGCGTGGTCGTGGCGACCGGCGGCTTCTCCAAGAACGTCGAGCTGCGCATGGCGTACGACGCGATCTGGGGCGTCCTGGATGCGTCTGTCAAGTCCACCAACCATGAAGGCGCGACCGGCGACGGCGTGAAGATGCTCCAGGCCCTGCAGGCGGACTTCATCCAGATGGGCAACATCCAGCTCCTGCCGCTGGGCGATCCGGTGACCGGCTCCCTGTCCGGCAACATCGAGCACGGCGTTGACTCCCGTATCTTCGTCAACAAGTCCGGCCTCCGCTACGGCGATGAGGGCGGACGCCGCGACGACATGACTCGCGACCTGTTCGCTCAGGAAGACGCGACCATGTGGATCGTCATGGACTCTGACACCTATCCGACCGGCGACGAGCTCAACAACTTCGGCGAGACCGCGAACCAGCTGGTTGAGGCTGGCCGCGCGGTGAAGGCGGACACCCTGGATGAGCTCGCTGCGCTCATGGGCGTTGACGCGGAGAACCTGAAGGCGACCATCGCCGAGTACAACCGTCACTGCACCGGCGGCGACCTCGAGGGCCAGGCGGACGAGTTCGGCCGCACCCTGTTTGGCGCGCCGATCGACAACGGCCCGTTCTACGCCGGCGCCCGCGTGCCGACCGTGCACCACACCATGGGCGGCGTGCGCATCGACACCAAGTGCCGCGTGTACAACGAGAATGGCGAGATCATCGAGAACCTGTATGCGGCCGGTGAGGTGACCGGCGGCATCCACGGCACCAACCGTCTGGGCGGCAACGCGCTGACCGATACCGTCGTGTTCGGCCGCATCGCCGGCGAGTCTGCTGCGCTCAGCAAGTAATGCCTGAAAGCGCCGCATACGGTTGCACAATTCAGAAACATTCGCTATAATGAGGCTGCGCAGTCTTCGTGCTGCGCAGCCTTACTGTATACAGGAGGAAATCAGATGGAAAGCAAAATGAGCGCGCAGCAGATGCCCAGATACTGGCATCTGGATCTTCTGCGCATCCTGGCCATTCTGATGGTGGTGCTGCACCATGCCATACCGACGAACGCAGAGCTTGACATCGCTGTGCAGAGCGCGACGTGGCGGGTGATGAACGCGCTGTACGGGCTATGCGTCTGGGATGTGCCGGTGATGTTCATGATCAGCGGTGCGCTGATGCTTTCTGAAAACAGACGGCTGGACACACGGCGGCTGTACCGAAAGAACATTGCGCGGCTGGCGGTGAGCTTCTGCTTCTGGTCGGCGGTCTATGCGCTGGTCTTCTGTATGGTTCGCGGTAAGGGAAAGTGGACGTTTCTCAACCAGTTCCTGCGCGGTCACTACCACATGTGGTTCATTTTGAGCATCATTCCGCTGTATGTCCTGACGCCGCTGCTGCGCAGAATCACCGCTTCCCGAAGGGCAACGGAGTATCTGCTGCTGATCGGCCTGTTGTTTTCATTCGTTCCCAATCGTCTTCTGGCCTTCATGTCCCTGTTTGAGTTGCCGCATGCCGACGTATTCCAGTCTGCGCAGGCGTCTTTTGTATCGCTGACGCCTTACCGCAGTCTGTACTGCGCGTACTATTATGTGCTTGGACATTATCTTCAGGAGACGGCATGGGAGAAGCGCAGGAAATGGCTGCCGGCTGCGGCGGGCGCAGCGGCGCTTGCCGCGATGATCTGGCTGTCGGATTGGCAGTCGGGGTGCATCGGGGAGACCAGCCCGCATTTCTACGCTGTCGATTCGCTGGGCGTGCTCGTGTTGTCCTGCGCCATATTTCTGCTCTTCAAGCGGGCGTTTGGTCAGGCTGAGCCGGGCAGACAGGCGCGCACATGGATTCTTCGCTTGTCGTCATGCTCCTTTGGCATCTATCTGATTCATCCGTTTTTAATAGAGCGGATGAGCGTGGACTATCCCCTTACGGCGCCGGCCATGGCGGCATGCATCCTTGGCCTGACCGTTGTTGTCTATGTGCTTTCCTGCCTGATCACTGCGGGAATCCGCAGGATTCCCATTCTGAAAAAGATGATTGTATAATTGTATCATAGAATCAAGGCGCGGCTTCCGAGCAACACGGAGCCGCGCCTTGATGGTGATGCAGTTTTCGCAGCGCGCGGGGCTTGAGGAGCGCTTGAGGGGGATACCGGTTTGTTCCTAGACCTGACTGTCAGTTGCCAAAGCTCTCCACGCCGCGCAGCAGCTCCAGCTCGCGGATGTCGCGCGCATCGGTAAAGGCGGAGCGGGAAAGAAGCGCGCCGGTGCGCCAGTACAGGCAGAGGTAGGGGATATCCTGCTCGAACTGATCCTGAATCAGGCTCATGGCGTTCTGGTAATCGGCGGAGGTGACGCTGGAGCGAAGCTGCGTGAGCAGGCTGTTCATGTCGTCGCTGCGGTAGCGCGTGTAGTTGCAGCTGGCGGTGGAGGTCAGCGTGAAGCCCGGATCCGGGCCGACGTCAAAGTTGAATGCGCACAGGGCGAGCGAGTAGTCGCCGCTCTTCAGCTTGGTGATGACGTCCCCGCGCGACCAGGTGGCCACATAGGCCGGGATGCCGACAGCCTTGAGCTGCTCGGCGATCTTGTTTGCCGCGTTCGTGCGGACGGTGGAGCCGGGCTCGTCGTAGACCAGGATGCGGAAGGATTCCATGGCTTTGCCGTCCTTGTAGCGCTTGCCGTCATCCGCCATCTTCCAGCCGGCCTGATCCAGCAGCGATTCCGCCATCAGCGGATCGTATACGTCGCGGATGGTCGATTCGTTGGAGAGCCAGGTGCCCGCCGGGACGGGCGTGTAGGCGACGGTCGCCATGCCCTGATAGACGGAGGAGATCAGCTCGCTGCGGTTGATCGCATAGGAGATGGCGTCGCGCACCAGGTTCTTGCCGTTATCGTCGCTCTTGAGGTACTTGTACGCGCGGTTCATCAGCAGTACCTCGAGCTGGCGCGTGCGCGCGGTGAGCGAGAAGGAATTCAGCGAGCCGGAATAGCGGGAGGCGTTGATCGAGCGGGTCATCGCCACGTCCACGCTCTGCGTGTCAAACGCGTTCAGCGCGGCCTCGGAATCCTTGTAGATGCTCGCGCGGATGTTCGTCACCTGCGGTATGCGCTTCCACCAGCTCTTGTTGGCCTTCAGCCAGATGGCGCTGCCGCGCTCATAGCCGTCGTAGGCGTACGGGCCGGTGCCGGAGGGCATGGCGGAGGATACCTCGGAGGCAGGCAGAATCGGGAAGGTGAGCGCGTAGAGCGAGCCGTAGCAGGCACGGCGCAGGTTAAGCAGCAGCGTCCGGTCATCCTCGGCTTCCCAGCTCTTGATGGAGTAGAAGGTGGAATAGTACAGCCCGCGGTCCGCAGCGTCGAACTCGGAGTTGAGGTCGCTGTCAAAGCCGGTCAGCTCAAACATGTAATCAAGCGTCGCCACAACGTCGTTCGCCGTCAGAGGCTCGCCGTTGTGGAACGTGACGTCGTCGCGCAGCACCACGCGCAGGCGGCGTCCGTCGCTGATGAACTCGTAGGAGTAAGCGAGCTCCGGCTGGGGCATGTAGTTGTCGTCCATGGCGAACAGCCCCTCATACACCAGGTCGAGCACGCTGACCACGTCGCGCTGGTTGAGCTCCAGCGGGCGAAGCTCCAGATCATCGGTGGCGACGATGGCGCATGTGAGATAGGAAGAGGCGGCGGATGCGGCAGCCGGGCAGAGCAGGAGCGCGCCAAGCAGCAGCGCCGCGAGCATGTGCCGGAAGGAAGGACGATGGGAACGGAAAGATGTGCGCATAAACGAAGCTCCTTTATGGGACAGCGGGTTCCGGCGTAGCGGAAGGGAAGTAGTACTTGCGGTAAACGTCGCGCGCGCGCAGCACGCGGGCGGCATAGGTGGCGGTATCCTGCGTCGGGATGACGTCGAGCGTTACGCCGTCGCTGCTGTACTCGGGGTTCTTGAGCCAGGCGTCCACGTTGCCCTGGCCGGCGTGATACGCGCAGACGATCTTCGTCGCGTCGCCGCCGAAACGCCGGGAGAGATAGCCCAGATACCAGGTGCCGAAGCGGATGTTGGTCTCCGGGTCGTAGAGCATGTCAAACGAGTAGCCCTCGCCGTCCTCATCGAGCTTGTGCGCGACCCAGCCGGCGGTATCCTCCATCAGCTGCATCAGGCCGCGCGCGCCCAGATAGCTTTCGGCCTCCGGGTTGTAGCTGGATTCACACAGGATCACCGCAGCGACCAGCGCGGGATCCAGCTCCTGCGCGATTGCGTACTGGGTGATGAAGTCTGCGTACTCCAGCGGATGCTGCGCGCGCTCGGTAGCCTCGGCCTCCAGACGGCGGCGCTCCTCCTGCGCCTGCAGGTAGCTTCGGGTGATGCCTACCGCGCAGGTGAAGAAGACGATGACCAGCAGCGCGATGAGCAGCATGCGCACGGGCGTGGGAATCCGTTCAAGTACCGAATGCTCAAACGCGCTGTCGATGGCAAGGCGGCCGGGCGATGCGCGGCGGCGCGGCGCGCTGTTATTTGCGCCAGACGCGCGGCGCACAGGCTCCTGCCGGACAGGCGTTTCCTGCGGTGCGGGAGCAGATGCCTGCGCGCGCCGTCTGCGCTGCGGCGCGGGAGAGGGTGTGTTCATGCCTTCCTCCTTGGAGTGATGGAATCGATCAGCGCGCGCACCTGGGCGCGGGTGTCTTCGATGGAGCCGTCGGAATCGATGACCGCGTCGGCCAGCGCGCGTTTGCGCTCGAGCGGCATCTGCGCGTCGATGCGGCGCTGGGCGTCCTCGCGGGAGAGCCCGTCGCGCATGAGCAGGCGCGCAATCTGCGTTTCGCGGGAGGCGGAAACGACAAAGATGCGATCAAACATATGCGCCATGCCGCATTCATACAGCAGCGGCACATCGCCGAAGACGAGCGTGTCGGGCGCATCGTGCGCTGCAAGCTCGTCGTGCACGGTGCGGATGATGAGCGGATGCAGGATGGCGTTGAGCCGCCCGCGCTTCTCGGCGTCGCCGAAGACGAGGCGGCCAAGGCGCTGGCGGCTGAGCACGTCCCCGTCAAAGATCCCGTCGCCGAAGGCCTTGCGCAGCAGCGGCAGCGCCTGACCGCCGGGCGCGGTGAGGCTGCGGGAGATGGCGTCTGCGTCGGCGACGAAGTAGCCGAGCTCCCGCAGATATCCGCTCACGGTGCTCTTGCCGCAGGCAATGGAACCGGTCAGTCCGATTTTCATAGATGGTGATCTCCTGATATGCAGACGAATGAGCGCGTCCTTTTCTTGCTTGTGGGAGAATTTATAGGGGAATTCTGCGGAAAAACATACATCCTGACGCTGGGCAGCTTGGTTTGATAAAGCTGTTCGCTGGCAGGCGCGGGTGCAGTCCGCTTATTTGGTGTCAAACCAGGAATGTCCGGCGTGCACGTCCGCTACAAGGGGGACGCTCAGCTGCGCGGCGCTTTCCATGCTACTGCGCAGCAGCTGCTCGACCTGCGCCTGCTCGTCCTCCGGGCACTCGACGATCAGCTCGTCGTGTACCTGCAGGATGAGCCGCGCCCTCAGCCCCTCGTCCGCCAGACGCTTGTGCACCGCGTTCATGGCGATCTTGATGATGTCCGCCGCAGCACCCTGCACGGGCGTGTTCATCGCGGCGCGCTCGCCGAACTGGCGGCGGTTGTAGTTGGGGGAGGACAGCTCCGGCAGCGGGCGGCGGCGGCCATAGAGCGTGACCGAATAGCCCTCGGCCTTGCCCTGCGCGACGCACGCGTCCATGAACTTGCGCACCGCGCCGTAGCGGGCGAAGTAGCGCTCGATGAACGCCGCGGCCTCCTTGCGGGAGATGTGCAGGTTGGAGGCCAGGCCGAAGTCGCTGATGCCGTAGACAATGCCGAAGTTGACGGCCTTGGCGCTGGAGCGCATCTGCGGTGTGACCTCCTCGATCGGCACGCCGTAGACCTCGGCGGCTGTGCGCGTGTGCACGTCCTGGCCGCGCCTGAATGCGTCGCACATCGCCGGGTCGCCGGACAAGTGCGCCAGCAGGCGCAGCTCGATCTGGGAATAGTCCGCGTCCACGAGCACGCAGCCGGGCCCTGCGATGAACGCGCGGCGGATCTCGCGACCCATCTGCGTGCGCACGGGGATATTTTGAAGGTTCGGTTCGCTGGAGGAGATGCGGCCCGTCGCCGCGATGGTCTGGTCAAACCAGGTGTGGATGCGGCCGTCCCGCCCGGTCAGGCGCAGCAGGCCGTCGATGTAGGTGCTGTTCAGCTTGGTCACCTGGCGGTAGGCGAGGATCTTGTCGATCGCCGGGTGGAGGCTTGCAAGCTCCTGCAGCGTGTCCGCGTCGGTGGAGTAGCCGCGCTGGGTCTTCTTTCTGGCGGGCAGGCCCAGCTTGTCAAAGAGCACCTCGCCCAGCTGCTGCGTGCTGTTCAGGTTGAACGGCTCCACGCCGCACAGCGTGAAGATTTCGTCGCGCAGCGCGGCAATCTGCTCGTTGTACTGCGCGCCGAGACGGTGCAGCTCCTCACGGTCAACCAAAAAGCCCTCGCATTCCATGGCATAGAGCGTGTGCAGCAGCGGCAGCTCGATCTCGTGGTAGAGCCTCGTCATGCCCTGCGCCTCAAGCTGTGCGCTGCAGGAAAGCGATTCCTCGTAGAGCGCGGCGGCATTTTCCGGCGCTTCATACTTGCCGCTTTGCGGCGCGAGCAGATAGGCCATCAGCTGCACGTCGTCAAACGGCGCAGTGATCGTCACGCCCCACGGGGCAAACTGCGTCATCAGCCGCTTGGCCCCAAAGAGTAAGAGTCGGCGCGCGCCGGTCAGCAGGGGAGAGAGCGCACGAGCGGCTTCCGTGGGATCCATGCCCTCGCCCAGCAGGCCCTGCACAAAGGGAATCGCAGCAAGGCGGCCGCTGTCGTCCGCCAGGGAGAAGCCCGCCTCGCGCATGACCATCGCGACGGCGGCGCTGCTGTCCGCGCCTGAAATCCAGGCACGGATAGCTTCAGCATCCGCAAGCGAGACTTCCTCCTGCCAGATCAGCGCGGGCTTTTCGGGCTGCGCGGCCTGCGGCGCGTCCGGCGCAAGCTGGCGCAGGCGCGTCATCAGGGACTTGAGCTGCAGACGCTCAAAGACCGGCATCGCGCCCTGCATGTCATGAAGGCGGCAGTCCTCGATGCTCTCCTCAAGCGGCACCTGGCGCGTGATCGTGGCGATCTTCTTGCTCATCAGGCCGGACATCCGGCCCGCGATCATCTTTTCGCGCTGCTTGCCCTTGAGCGCCGTGTCCGCGTGCTCGAACGCGTTTTCCAGCGTCCCGAAGGTGTCAAGCAGCTTGACGGCGGTCTTCTCGCCGATGCCCGGCACGCCGGGAATGTTGTCGCTCGCGTCGCCCATCAGGCCCTTCAGGTCCGGGATCTGCTGCGGCGTCACGCCGAAGTCCTCCTTGACCTTCTCGGGCGTGTAGCGCACCACGTCGGACACGCCGCGCTTGGTGTAGAGCACGCTGGAGGTTTCCGTGACCAGCTGCATGGAGTCACGGTCGCCGGTGACCAGCAAGGCGCGGATGCCCGCCTCCTCGCAGCGGCGCGCCATGGTGCCCAGAATGTCGTCCGCCTCGAACGTGGGGCAGGTGAGACGCCGCACACCCATCGCGTCCAGACACTCGTACACCAGATCAAACTGCGGGCGCAGCTCCGGCGCGGTCGGCTTGCGGCCGGCCTTGTACTCGGCATAGTCTGTGTGGCGGAACGTGGGGCCGTGCATGTCAAAGGCGACGGCCAGATACTCGGGCTTCTCGTCCGCGACGACCTTGAGCAGCATGCTCAGGAAGCCGAACACGGCGTTGGTGTAAATTCCATCTTCATTGGTGAGCGGCGGCAGCGCGTGGAACGCGCGGTGCATCAGGCTGTTGCCGTCGATGATGACAAATGTTTCAGGCATGGGAGCCTCCTTATCTGCTTGAGGACAGTTATCATTATGATAACACAAAGAGCGATAAATATCAATTCAGCAGAAATGGATGAAGAATAAACGGTGAATCAGACGGTTTCAGGCAGGAAAAAGGGAAGAAAGCGAGAAGATATTATAGTTGATTGGTTATGCTTATTTGCAGCCAAACGATGAAAGGATTGATATAGATGAAAAGAAGCGTGCTGGCTGTGCTGCTGACGCTCGCACTTTTGCTGTGCGGCGGCTGTGCGGCGGAGGAAACGGCGGGCAAGACATTCGTGACCTCGTTTTATCCGATGTATGTATTCACGCTGAACGTGACAAAGGATGTGCCGGGCGTGCGCGTGGTGAACATGGCGGGCGAGAGCACCGGCTGCCTGCACGACTATCAGCTTCAGACGCGTGACATGGTCACGCTCGAGGGCGCGGATGCGCTCATCATCAACGGCGGCGGGATGGAGCAGTTCATGGACAAGGTGATCGCCCAGCAGCCGGATCTGCCGGTGATTGACGCGGGCAGCGGCATCGACATGCTGTGCAGCGAGGACGGGCACGACCACGAGCACGGGGAGCACGACCATGACCACGGCGTGTACAATGCGCATGTGTGGCTCGATCCGGCGCTGGCCATTCAACAGGTGCAGAATATCGCCGAGGGTCTGGCGGCTGTGGACAGCGAAAATGCGGAGGCGTACCGGCAGAATGCGGCGGACTATACCGCGCGCATTCAGGCGCTTGACGCGGAACTTTCCGCGCAGCTTGCGCCGCTTGTGGGCAGCGCGATCGTCACCTTCCACGAGGCGTTCACCTATTTTGCGGACGCATACGGCCTGGTGGTCGTGGGCGTGATCGCGAATGACGCCGGCGAGGAGCCGAGCACGCGCCAGATCGCTTCAACCTGCGACCTGGTGAAGGGACTTGGGGTGCAGGCGCTGTTTGTGGAGCCGCAGTATCCGACGAAGTCCGCCGAGACCATCGCGCGGGAGACAGGCGCCGGGGTGTATACGCTCGATCCGGTGGTTTCCGGTGACGGTAGCCTGGAGAGCTATGAAAACGTGATGAGAGAGAACGCGCGCGTGCTGACGGAGGCGCTTGAGCCGTGACAGAGAAGATCAAACCGTTGAGGAAGAGCCCATACGCCCCGGAGGACGAACATCAGGAGGCGCAGCAGCGTGCCTGTGCGCATCCGCATCTGCCGGGGCCGGACGCGGGCTGCAGGCTCTGCCGCATCGAGGTGGACAAGCTGACCGTGTCCTTCGGCGCGCAGACGCCGCTCAAGGACGTGAGCCTGCACATTCACTGCGGTGAACTGACCGCGCTGATCGGCACAAACGGCGCGGGCAAGACGACGCTGCTGCGCGCGCTGCTCGGGCAGATCGAGTACACGGGCAGCATCCGCCACCTCACCAGCGACGGACGGCCCGCGGCCGACCTGCGCACGGGCTATGTGCCCCAGCAGCTGGAGTTTGACCGCTCCTCCCCGGTGACGGTCATGGACTTCATGGCGGGCTCGCTCTCGCGGCGCGCGGTGTTCCTGGGCGTTTCCAAGCGAACGCGCGCAAGGGTGCTCGCCGCGCTGGAACGCACGCACTGCGCGCAGCTGGCGGACAGGGCGCTGGGCGCGCTCTCCGGCGGTGAGCTGCAGCGCGTGCTGCTGGCGCTGGCGCTGACGCCGCAGCCGGATCTGCTGATCCTCGATGAACCGGTGTCGGGCGTGGACCAGAACGGACTGGAGACGTTCTATCAGACGGTGGACGAGCTCAAGCACAAGAACCACATGGCGATCCTGCTGGTGTCCCACGACCTGAGCGTCGTGGAGCGCTACGCCGACCGCGTCGTGCTGATGCAGGGCACGGTCATCAAGCAGGGCGCGCCGGAGGTCGTGTTTGACTCGCCGGAGTTTGAACAGGTGTTTTATGCGAAGGGAGGCCGCGCATGATGGAGACGCTCTATGCGCTCATGGATACGCTGCTGCCCTTCGAGTGGCTTTCCTACACGTTCATGAAAAACGCGCTGCTGGCCATGCTGCTCATCACGCCGCTGTTCGGCCTGCTGGGCACGATGGCGGTGGACAACAGGATGGCATTCTTCTCCGACGCGCTGGGCCACAGCGCGCTGACGGGCATCGCCATTGGCGTGGTGCTTGGCTGGGAGAACCAGATGGCCGCGATGCTGATCTTCGGCATCCTCTGGGCGGTGCTCATCACGTTCGTCAAGCAGAATTCCAAGATGAGCGCGGATACGATCATCAGCGTGTTCTCCTCGACGTCCATCGCGCTGGGCCTGGTGGTGCTCTCCCGTGGCGGCGCGTTCGCCAAATACTCCTCCGTGCTGGTGGGCGACGTGCTCTCCATCACGCAGGCGGATCTGGCGGCGCTGGCGGTGACGCTCATATCGGCGCTGGCCGTCTGGCTGGTGCTGTTCAACCCGCTGATGATCACCAGCATCAACTCGCCGCTGGCGCGCAGCCGCGGTATCCGCTCCCGCCTGACGGAGTACGGCTTTACGATGCTTGTGGCCGTGGCGGTCATGGTGTCCATCCGCTGGGTCGGCGTGATGCTGATCAACTCGCTGCTCATCCTGCCGGCGGCGGCCTCGCGCAACGTGGCGCGCAATGCGGCGGGCTACATGCGGTTGTCGATGCTCATCTCCATGGTCTGCGGCGTGTGCGGCCTGGTGCTTTCCTATTATCTGGACACGTCCGCCGGCGCGGCGGTCGTGCTGCTGTGCGC
Source organism: uncultured Clostridia bacterium (assembly GCA_945948915.1). Lineage (GTDB taxonomy): Bacteria > Bacillota > Clostridia > Christensenellales > Aristaeellaceae > Ventricola. The sequence goes on from CAMFCQ010000008.1 coordinate 36,506, forward strand.
CGCGGCGTACTTTGTCACGCTGCCGCTTCGCAGAAAGTGAGCGCTGAAAACGACATTTGAAACAGAATCCCTTGGCGCACCCATGCGGGGTATGCTATAATCTGCCCTGTATAAGAAAAGGGAGGCTTCCTCATGCTGGGTGTTATGACCGTCCGCAAGGACGAGCTCAAGTTCCGCGAGTTCGATCGCTACCGCGGATACTACTGCGGGCTGTGCCGCGCCATCGGCGGGCGGTGCGGCGGCGCATGCCGCATGGCACTCAGCTTCGAGATGACCTTTCTGGCGATGCTGCTGACCTCGCTGTACGAGCCGGAGACGACGGATGAGAAGCACCGGTGTCTGGTGCACCCGGTGGCCAGGCAGCGGATGCTTGGCAACGAGGCGATCGATTACGCCGCCGACCTGAGTGCGATTGTGGCGTATTACGACCTGCGCGACGGCTGGGAGGACGAGCGGCGCGTGGACAGGCTGGCCGAAAGCGCGCTGCTGAAAAGGGCGGCGAAGCGGGCGGGCAAGCGCCTGCCCCGTCAGAGGGAGGCTGTGGAGCGCTACGTCAAGGCCCTGCATGAGATCGAGGCGCGCGACGACCAGAACCTGGATGCGGCGGCGAACCTGACGGGCGAGATGCTCAGCGAGCTCTATGTCATGAAGGACGACGTCTACGCGCGCGATCTGCGCGAGCTGGGCTTTTATCTGGGAAAATTCATCTACCTGTGCGACTGCTATGAGGACGTCGAACGGGATGTTAAAAAGAAGAACTACAATCCGCTGATTTCGCGGAGTTCAAATGAGATGTTTGCCGCAGACTGTGAGCAGATGCTCTCGGATATGATGGCCCGCGCGGCGCTGGCGTTCGAGCGCCTGCCGCTGCTTGAGGACGCGGAGATCATGCGCAACATTCTCTATTCGGGCATTTGGCTGAGATTTGAAAACGCAAGCGAGCGAAGAAAGGCGAAGAAGAAGCAATGACGGATCCGTATCAGGTGCTGGGCGTTGCCCCGACGGCGACAGACGACGAGGTAAAAAAAGCATACAGAAGCCTGTGCAAGAGGTATCACCCCGATGCGAATGTCGGCAAGCCGGACGCCGCGCAGGCGGAAAAGAAATTCATGGAGGTCCAGCAGGCGTACGAGGAGATCATGCACAGGCGTCAGGGCGGCACGGCGCGCGCGGGCAGCGGCTACAACGGCACGCAGCAGCAGCGCCCGAACGGATACGGCGGCTATGGCGGCTACGGCGGCGGCTACGGCCAGCAGGATGATCCGTTCGCCTCGTTCTTTGGCGGCTATGGGTATGGCTATGGCCAGCAACAGCAGCAGGACACCGACGTGGAGCTGCGTGCGGCGAAGAACTACATCGACACGGGCCACTATGCCGAGGCGCTCAACGCGCTCAACAGCATGCCCGCCGGCAGGCGCAGCGCCCGCTGGTATTATCTGAGCGCGCTGGCGCAGTCCGGCCTGCACAACAATGCGCAGGCAATGGAGTATGCCCGTCAGGCGGTGAACATGGAGCCGGGCAACATGACCTATCAGCAGCTGCTCAGCCAGCTGCAGGGCGGCGGCTCGTGGTACGGCGAGCGCGGCACGAGCTACGGCCGGCAGACCTACGGCCAGCCCAACCTGTGCTGCACGTTCCTGATGCTGCAAATGCTCTGCTCCTGCTGCAGCGGAGGCCGGATGATCTGCTATCCGTGGTTCTGCTGCTAAATGAATCTCTCAATCAAACCGGCTTTGCGCCGGTTTTTCTTTTGGCACGGGAAAAATACGCCATATGGATTGTTTTCCTGCAGGCGCAAAGCGGATACAATAAGCAAAGAAACACGAAAGAAAGAGGCGAGGACTGTGCATGAACGGCTTGCGAAGGCGCTGCTTCAGGACATCTATCATCCGGTGAGCGCGGTGATTTCAATCGGGGCGGAGGGAGAAATCCTGGGCGTGCATCTGTTTGATACGGCATTTGGCGGAGAGCGCATGCGCGCGGAGATCAATGCCCGGGAGCTCTGGCTGATGAGCAACCATCATGACGGCTGCACAACGCTTTACGATGCGGACCTGCAGAATCTGCGCCGTCTTCGGCAGCTTGCGGGAGAGCGGCGCGTGCGGATGTTTCTGGCGAGCGAGGAATACGCGTGCCGGGAAATCGGGCTTCCCGGGGATCTGCTCCGTGTGCTATAATAGGCGCATCAACGGAGCTGGAGGACATCAACTTGAAAGCCAAAGCGGATCGCGTGAGCAGACCGGTGACGGTGCTGCTGTTCCTGGCAGCGATTGTGCTGCTGACCGGCGTGCTCGTGCTGACGGCGCTTTGCGGGCGAACGCTGCGCATGGCGCTTGACGGACATCGGGCGCAGGGGCAGGAGACGGCGGTTTCCTCGTTTTCCCTGCGTGAGCAGATGGGGATGGAGCAGACCGCCGCGCGCGTGCGCGGCTGGCAGAGCATGATCGGGAGCGAGACGGTGACGGTTTCCGGCGATCGCGGGCGGCTGTCCGCACAGCTGGCTGCGCCGCTTGGGGAGGAAGACGGCGCGCCGTGGGCGCTTGTGCTGCACGGCGGGCTGGGCACCGATCACACGCAGGTGCTGGATGTCGCCTGCGCCCTGTCGCTGCAGGGCTATCGCGTGCTCATGCCGGATCTGGCCGCGCACGGCAAGAGCGAGGGCAGCACGTCTTCGCTGGGCATCCGGGAGGCTGAGGACGTGCTGGCCTGGGTGGATTGGATCATGCTGGAGGACATGGATACGCGCATCGTGTGCTTCGGGCAGGACGAGGGCGCTGCAGCGCTGCTGCTGGCTGCGGCAGGGGGCCTGCCGGAGAGCGTCAGGGCCGTGGCGGCGGACAGCGCCTATGTCAGCGTGCAGGCGCGTGCGCATGATTTGCTCGCGGAGATCGACGCCGGATGGATGGGCAATCTTCTACTCGAGCCCGCTTACCGCCTGGTGAACGGCGTATCCATCCGGACGGGAAACGTTGCAGAGAGGATTGCCGGGGCAGATGTGCCGCTGCTGCTGATTCACGGGACGGGCGACACGCAGGTGCTGGCGTGGCAGAGCGAGGCGCTTGCCGAGGCGCCGGGGGAAAATGCGCAGCTGCTGCTCGTGGAGGGCGCGGAGCACGGCATGGCGCGTTATCTCGAGCCGGATACCTATTACGATGCGCTGCTGAGCTTCTTTGCGGAAGCGCTGGCGCGGTGACGGCAGGCCGATGACGCGCGGTCAATTGGCCGTGAAGGAGGAGCAAGGAAATGGATGATCTGAAATCAAGCAGCCGTTTTTTTGAAAACCGCAGCTGCGCTTACTTCCCCTGCCACAGGGGGATGGAGAGAGAGCCGTTCAACTGCCTGTTCTGCTACTGCCCGCTCTACGCGCTGGGCAGGGCCTGCGGCGGCAGCTTTACCTACACCGAGAGAGGAATCAAGGATTGCTCGGGCTGCACATTCCCGCACCGCCCGGAGAATTACGACCGGCTGATTTCGCGTTATGGCGAAATTCAGGAGGTCGTCAGGCGCGAGGACGAGCATGCACGCAGGAGCGGGGATCAGGCTGATACTATTTCTGATAGAAACGAGCTATAAGCGCGAAGCGAAGAAGGGAGTCTGAGGGACGTGTCCCTCAGGCAGGTTTGGGCGGCAGCCCAATGTATCCCCATATGGCAAAGCAGTCAGGGAGCGAAGCGTTACCTGACGGGGCTTAGCACATGGTTGTTATGATTTGAAATCAGTATGAATGCAGTAGGTTTTCAAAGACGAAAAAGGGAAGCACGCGCTGGCGGCTTCCCTTTTCTCTGGTTTGATGAATGCAATTCGTGCGTTCGGCACAGCGCTGTGCCGTGAAAGAGGATCAAAGCGCCGTGCTGAACGGAAGGCGGGAATCTCACACTGTTTTCAAATAGAAACAGCTATGTGCTAAGCCTCGTCAGGTAACGCTTCGCTCCCTGACTGCTTTGCCTGAATGGCTTGGGGATACGTTGGGCTGCCGCCCAAACCTGCCTGAGGGACGCAGTCCCTCAGACTCCCTTCTTCGCTTCGCGCCTATAGCTCGTTTCTATCAGAGAATCTTATCAGCGCACCAGCAGCACGGAGACATCGTTGACGTTGGTGCCGGTCGGGCCGGTCATGATGAGCGCGCCCAGCGCCTTGAGCAGCGGATAGGCATCGTTGTTGGCCAGCGCCGCGTCGATGGACAGCCCGCGTGCCCGGCAGTCGGCGGCAAACTCGCCGGTGACGATGCCGCCGGCCGCGTCGGTCGGGCCGTCGGTGCCGTCGCTGCCCAGCGAGAAGACGCAGGCTTCCGCAAGTCCGGCGATGCCGGGTGCGGCGGCAAGCGCCAGCTCCTGATTGCGGCCGCCCTTGCCCTTGCCGCGCAGATGGACGACCGTCTCGCCGCCCAGAATCACGGCGCAGGGGGCCTTGACCGGCCTGCCGCTCTGGCGGATTTCACGGGCGATGGAGGCGAGCATGGAGCCGGCCTCGCGCGCCTCGCAGGCGAGCGTCGTGGTCAGCACCAGCGGCGCATAGCCCAGCGCGGCAGCGGAGGACGCTGCCGCGTCGCACAGCGCCGTCACGTTGCCGGTGACGAGCGTGGTCACGCCGCTGAGCTGCTTGGGCGTCTCGCACGCCAGCAGCGCGCGCAGGTGCTCCGGCACGTCAAGCGAATACTTCTCGACGATGCGCGCCACGTCCTCGCAGGTCGAGCGGTCGGGCACGGCGGGGCCGGAGGCGATGGCGTCCAGCGGGTCGCCCAGCACGTCCGACAGGATGATGCTCAGCACCTGCGCCGGGGCACAAGCCTGCGCGAACCGGCCGCCCTTGACCGAAGACAGATGCTTGCGGATGGCGTTGATCTCGGTGATGTCGGCGCCGCAGGCCAGCAGCTGGCGGGTGAGGCCGGCGATGTCCTCCAGCGTGCAGGGCGGCGTGGGCAGCTCAAAGAGCGCGCTGCCGCCGCCGGAGACGAGGAAGAGCACCGTATCCTCGGCGGTCAGGCCGCTGACGAGCGCCAGCGCGCGCTGTGCGCCAGCCACGCCGTTTGCGTCCGGCACGGGATGACCGGCCTCGATGATCTCGATGCGCTGAAGCGGTCCTTCGCTATGCGCATATTTGGTGATGACGATGCCGCGATTGATCTGATCACCCAGCACAGCGCTGGCGGCGCTGGCCATGCGCCAGGCGGCCTTGCCGATGGCGACGAGGGTCACGCCGCGGGGAAAGGACTTCCCCTCGAGCGCGCGCTTGACGGCGGCGTCCGGCAGCACGGCGGCAATGGAATCACGGATGATCTGCTGGGCATCCTGCTTGATGGTGGACATGAGAACCTCCTGTAAAGCGGTTGAAAAAGACCGGCGGGTGGCCGCCGGTCAGGAATCACATATGCCGATCAGATGAACATGTTGATCAGCCAGATGAAGATGATGGCGACAACGCCCATGACCAGCGTGCACAGGGTCTGGGTCTTGTAGCCGTCCTCCGCCTTGAGGCCGCCGAAGTTGGTGACGACCCAGAAGTAGGAGTCGTTCGCGTGGGAGACGGTCATCGCGCCCGCGCCAATGGCCATGACGGTCAGCGCGGCAGCCATCGGGGAGGTGAGGCCCAGAGCGGCCATCAGCGAGCCCTCCGCGGAGTACAGGCCCATGATGCCGGCCGTCGTGGTGATGGCGACGGTGGAGGAGCCCTGCGCGGACTTGAGGATCGCGGCGATCAGGAACGGGAAGAAGATGCCCACGCTGGACAGGCCAGGCGCGTTCTCGGTGATGTAAGCCACGATGCCCGCGTTGGAGATGACCTTGCCCAGCACGCCGCCGGCAGCGGTGACGAACAGGATCGGGCCAACGGTCTTGAGGGTGTCATCGGTCAGGGTGCGGAACTCGCCGCCCTTGCCGGCGGTGAACAGCGTGCCGATGGAGATCAGCAGGCCGACCGTCAGCGCGATGATCGGGGTGCCCAGGAACTTGAGCAGGGTCGCCAGGCCGCCGGCCATGCCCGCCATATCGACGATGGACTTGATGGCCATCAGCAGGATCGGCACGACGATCGGCGCGAAGGAGATGGCGGTTCCCGGCAGCTGGCCGAACTCAGCCTTCAGCTCCTCATAGCTCTTGGCAGCGGCGTCGTTGTCATCGGTGGAGTGCACCTTCGGGCCGATCGCCTTGGAGAAGAGATAGCCCGCGATGAGCACCGGGATGGACACGAGCACGCCCACGCCGATGACCAGCAGCATGTTGCTCTCCAGGCCCAGGGACTGCGCAGCCGCGATGGGGCCGGGCGTCGGCGGGATGAAGACGTGAGAGGTGTACAGGCCCGCGCTCAGCGCGACAGCCATGGCGGCGGCGGAGATACCGGTCTTCTTCACCAGCGCCTTGCGGATCGGGTTGAGGATGACGAAGCCCGAGTCGCAGAAGACGGGGATGGACACGATCCAGCCCATCAGCAGGATGGCGATGTCGGGGTGCTTGTCGCCCACCTTGCGCACGACCCAGTCGGCCATGGTCAGCGCAGCGCCGGTCTTTTCAAGGAAGAAGCCGATCATCGCACCGAGGATGATGACGATGCCCAGCGAGGAGAACGTGCCGGAGAAGCCGGCGCCGATGGTGCCGGGGATATCGCCGAGCGGCAGCGCGACGAGCGCCAGCAGCAGCGACACGCCCATGATGGACAGGAACGGATGGATCTTCCACTTGGAGATCGCGACGATCATGATGATGACCATCAGAACGAAGACGATGAGCAGGGCCAATCCAGACAACATAGAGTGTACCTCCTTTTGCGTTTGGACGGACGGAACAGAACCGAACCGGCCGCCATAGATTGATTAATAAGGTATTCGCCCGAGTCAGCGGGATTCCTGCTGATTTATACAGATATTTCTTAAGTTTTTTGAAAGGTGTTGACAGGATGCCGCTCGCGCGCAGGATCGCCCGATGCCCGTTTCGTCATCCGGCTCGTAGGCGATGTGCGGCGTGATGCCCGCAGTCAGGAAGGTATTCAGCAGTGCGGCAGAGATGGGGGAGCCTTCCTGCAGCACAGGAGCGGATACTGTGCTGCCTCTGCCGGCGTCATTGCGGCATCCGTTTCAGCCTCATTCTGGGGATCTGGATTCGGGTGAGAAAGCCAAATATCCTCGGCGTGCAGGATTTGGCAGACGGGACGACGAATACGGAAGCATCCTGACAGGAGGAATGCGTTATGAAGATTTCGTTTATCGGTCTTGGCATCATGGGCAAGCCCATGGCGCTCAACCTGCTCAAGGCAGGCCATGAGCTTCGCGTATACGGACGTCATCCCGAGGTTCTGGAGGAGCTGAAGGCTGCAGGCGCGGTGGTTTGCGCAAGCGCCGCTGAGACGGTCGAGGGCGTCGATGCCGTCATCACCATGCTCCCGAACAGCCCGCATGTCAAGTCCGTGATGCTGGAGGATGACCGTTTGGCGGAGAAGATGCCCAGGACGGCGACCTTCATCGACTGCTCGTCCATCAACCCGATCGCCAGCCGGGAGATCGCGGCGGAGCTTGAAAAGCTCGGCATTGAGATGCTCGACGCGCCGGTTTCCGGCGGCCAGCCCAAGGCGGTTGACGGAACGCTTGCCTTCATGGTCGGCGGCAAGCAGGAGGTCTTTGACAGGTTTAAGGACGTGCTCGGCGCGATGGGCTCCAGTGTCGTGCGCTGCGGCGATGTGGGCGCGGGCAACGTGACCAAGCTCTGCAATCAGACCATCGTGGCGGTGAACATTGCAGCGCTGGCCGAGGCGATGCAGATGGGCCAGATGTGCGGCGTCGAGCCCCAGAAGATCTTTGAGGCGATCCGCGGCGGTCTGGCCGGTTCCACGGTCATGAACGCGAAAGCGCCGATGATGATGGATCAGAGCTTTGAGCCGGGCTTCCGCATCGATCTGCACATCAAGGATCTGAACAACGTGGTGGATGCGGCCAGGGCTGTGGACGCGCCGATCCCGCTGACCCAGAGTGTGCTGGAGATGATGAAGGTTCTGCATCACGACGGCGACGGCGGCTGCGATCACAGCGCGCTGCTCAAGTACTATCAGAAGCTGACCGGCGAAGCGCTGCATCACTGACGCTTTGCCGGGCAAGTTCTTTGCACGTTTTCCGCATGCGTAGTATGTCAGAAGAGACAATAATCTGATGATGAAAGCCCATGTTCCGGCAATGGAGCATGGGCTTTTCTGTCATGCCGGTGTGCGCGTCTGCAGGCCGGAGAGCCGGTCGTTCGGCCAGCTTGCCGGCGCCTTCGCTTTTGCGGGCGTTACCCGCCTCTGCCTGTGTGAAGCCGGACGAGGGATTGTCCGGAGATGGAATGACCCTCCTGCCGCAGTTTTGCTGTCCGCAATCCTGCAGCGGGAGGGTCATGGTCAATTCTTCTTGAGTCTGTCCTGTATGGAACGTCTTACGGCATTTTCTTTGTCGTTCCGCCGTCGGCAAACTCGACCGGCAGGCAGATCAGAGAAGGCCTGCTGGAGAAATCCTCGGACAGAATGGTGCTCACGCAGGTTTCGGCAATTTCCTGTACGGGCTGCACGATGGTGGAGACGAGATAGTCCCCCTCACCGAAAGCGCGGATGCCGTCATAGCCGATGACCTGTACATCCTCCGGAATGCGGATGCCCATTTCACGCAGCTTGTTGCATGCGTACCAGGCGGCAAGGTCCGAGCAGCAGAACAGGCCGTCGTAGTCCAGCCTGCCGTCGTGGACATGCGCGGCGAGAAAATCGTCGAACAGATCGATGCGACGAGCGCGGGCTTCGACAATTTCCTTGGTTTCGAAAGGAATGCCGAGCTCGTGGCAGGCGCTGATGAATCCATCCTTGCGCTTGCTGACCTCTGTGCGCAGCTGAGAACAGCTGTACAGGAGCGCAAGCTTTCGGCATCCGAGCTCATAAAGCTTGTGAACGGCTATCCTGCTTCCCTCAAAGTTGTCCGACGTGACGCAGGGAATCTCCTGGCTGAAGAAACGGTCAATCGTCACAATGCTGGTATTTTTGGGAATCTCCAGCGAGGGATTGTAGGTCAGCGCGATGATGCCGTCCACCTGGTTTTCAACGGCCAGCTGCATGCACTCTTTCTCTCTGGCGTAGTCGTCCTGCGAGATGAAGAGCATCATGGTGTAATTGCGGCGGCTCAGCGCAGCGTTGACATGGTAGACCAGCTTGGCGAAGAACGGATGCATGCTGGGAACGATCAGCGCGATCGTTGAGGACTTGCTGGTGCGCAGCGCGCGGCCGCTGTTGTTATAGCGATAACCCAGCGATTCGATGGCCTTGTTCACTTTCAGGCGATAGCCTTCGCCGACACGCTGGTTGTTGACAACCTTGGATACGGTGCTCAGTGCGACGCCGGCTTCTCTGGCTACATCCTCCATGGTCGGCTTGTTGTTTGGTTCAGCCAAGTTGTCGTCCTCCTTTTTCTAACAGAAATATGCGGTTGTGATAGGATCGCTTCACAGGACGCGAAACGTTTCGCGTAGAGCGACGCTGATGCACGCAAAAGAAAGAGAGCATGTTTTTTTCCCGCCTCTGCAGGAGGAAATGAATACGGCAGCAATCGGACAGGTGTCCGGTATAAATTGTGAAATGGGGGATTGCATGATGACTCAAGCTAAACCTGCTGACAAGCGATAAACTCATGAGAAGAGCAAGCTTCAGCGCATATTGGGCTGCTGGCAGCTGTACGTGCTGCTGGTGCCGTCGCTGATCTGGCTGGCGCTCTTCGCGTATTATCCGATGTACGGCCTGCTGATCGCCTTCAAGGATTTCAAGATCCGCAAGGGCATCATTGCCAGCCCGTGGGTGACGCCGCTGTTCAAGCATTTTTCGGACTTCTTCTCCACCAGCATTGCGCGAACGGTGATCATGAACACGATCAAGCTGAGCGTGTATCAGCTGCTGTTCTCCTTCTGGGTGCCGGTTGTCTTCGCGCTGATGCTCAATCAGGTACGCTCCAACAAGGGCCGCAAGGTCATCCAGACGATCTCCTACGCGCCCTACTTCCTCTCCAACGTCGTTCTGGTGTGCATCATCTCCGTCCTGTTCTCTTCCACCGGCGTGGTCAATCACGTGCTGGAATCGCTGGGAATCGGCATCAAGTACTTCACCAGCGAGGCGCAGTTCTTCCGCCCGCTGTACATCGGCTCCACCATCTGGCAGCAGACGGGCTTCAACGCCATCATCTACATCGCGGCGCTGACGGCCATCTCTCCGGAATACTACGAGGCGGCCCTGATCGACGGCGCGAGCAAGCTGCAGCGCGTGCTGTACATCGATCTTCCGATGATCATGCCCACGGTCGTGCTGATGTTCATCCTCTCGGTCGGCAACATCATGACCATCGGCTATGAGAAGGCCTGGCTGATGCAGGCCGGCGGCAACATCTCCGTTTCGGAAATCATTTCGACTTACGTGTACAAGACGGGTCTTCAGTCCGCGCAGTATTCCTTCGCAACGGCAGTCGGCCTGTTCAACTCCGTGGTCAACTTCGTTATTCTGGTTCTGGCCAACCTGATTGCCAAGCGTGCTGCTGACATCAGCATCTTCTGAGAAAGGGGGAAGCATCATGGAAAATACCAAGAAGAAGGGCAACGATGGCGCTGCTTCCGTACATGCCATCCAGTCTGCCAGCGACCGTCTGTTTGATACGATCAACCTCCTCATTCTGATCGTGCTCTGCCTGATCGTCGTTTACCCGCTGTACTATGTCGTGCTGGCGTCCATGACCGATCCGGCTGTTGTGCATACCGGCAAGCTGCTGCTCTATCCGGAGGCGCCCTACTTCAAGGGCTATGCCGAGGCGCTGGCGTATCCGCAGCTGATCTCTGGCTATGGCAATACCATCTGGTATACGGTGCTCAACGCCATCGTGGCCCTGTGCGCTACGATTCCGGCCGCTTACGCGCTCTCCCGCAGGGATCTGGTCGGCCGCCGCGTCGTCATGTTCCTGTTCACGTTCACCATGTTCTTCAACGGCGGCATCATTCCGATGTTCCTGACCATCAAGAGCCTGAAGATCTACAACACCGCCTGGGCGCTGGTGCTGCCCGCTGCGGTCAGCGTGTACAACCTGATCGTCTGCCGCTCCTTCTTTGAAAGCTCGCTCCCGCAGGAGCTGCTGGAGGCGGCGCAGATCGACGGCTGCAACGATTTCCGCTTCTTCTTCACGATGGCCATCCCGTTGTCCAAGACGATCATCGCCGTCATGCTGCTCTACTATGCGACGGCCATGTGGAACACCTTCTTCAACGCCCTGATGTTCCTGCAGGACGAGTCGAAGATGCCGCTTCAGGTCGTGCTTCGCAACCTGGTGCTGTCCAACCAGCTGAGCATGAGCGCCTCCGGCGCGGAGTTCGCTGAGAAGCAGAAGCTGGTCGATCAGCTCAAGTACGTCATCATCACCGTCTCTGCGGTGCCGCTGATGATCGTCTATCCGTTCGTGCAGAAGTATTTCGCCTCCGGCGTCATGCTCGGCGCGGTCAAGGGCTGATGGCAGCCTGCTCCCCTTGTTTCCCCGCTCACAGCCTGTGAGCAGAATATATTAAGGAGGAAGTACCATGAAAAAGCTCGTCTCTCTGCTTGTCGTGACCGTGCTCATGCTCTGTTGCGTCATGCCCGCCTTCGCTGAACTCAGCCCGAAGACCCAGGAAGCCGTGGATGCCGGCCTCGTCGTTCTCGACGGCAGCCAGGGCACCACGATCATCACCGATCCTGACGCCTTTGAGGCGAAGTACGGCAAGCTCAGCCTGCTGTTCATCAACGATGCCAGCCGCACCGTGCCGGTTGAGGAGCTGGCCATGGTCAAGCGCTGGGAAGCCGACACCGGCGTGCGCTTTGACTGGCAGATCATCCCGGCCGACGGCGCTCAGGAGAAGATCAACCTGATGCTGACCAGCGGCGAAGCGCTGCCGGATGCCTTCTTCAACTTCGGCGACGGCAAGTCCACCACCATCGTGGTCAACGCGCTGGGCCAGGATGTCTTCCTCCCGACGGAGGATCTGATCGCGGAGTATATGCCGACCCTGTCCAAGGTTCTGGAGGACAACCCGAACTACAAGCAGGAAGTCACCGCTCCGGACGGCCACACCTATGGCTTCCCGTACATTGAGCAGATGTTCGGTCTGGTTCTGACCCCGGGCCCGCTGCTCATCAACGAGACCTGGCTCAAGGCTGTCGGCAAGGAAATGCCGACCACCGTCGATGAGCTGACCGACGTGCTGCGCGCCTTCAAGGCCGCTGGCGACCTCAACGGCAACGGCGAGGCCGACGAGATCCCGATGGCGACCATCTTTGGCGCCGGCACCTACGACACCTTCGGCTCCTATGACATGTTCTACCGCTTCACCGGCGCGTTCGGCTGCGAAGACACCGTCTGAGGCGGCTACGAGAATGCCAACCACCTGCGTCTGATCGACGGCAAGGTGACCTACACCGCCATCGACCCGTCCTTCGGCAAGACCGCGATGTATTTCCACACCCTGTTCACCGAGGGCCTGCTGAACAAGGACTGCTTCGAGCCGATGACTGCCACCTCCACCAACTACACCAACAACGAGATCGCGCAGAATATTGCGAAGATCGGCGTCATGGGCGTGTGGAGCGACATGTCCATCACCAACAACGATGTCCGTCATGAGTATGTCCCGATCCCGCAGCTGACCGGCGAGGCCGGCACCACCGGCAATGCCCTGAACTACTCCGAGCTTCAGGACGCCTGCAACAACGCCATCACCGTTGACTGCGAGTTCCCGGAAATCATCGCTGCCTTCACCGAGTACATGATCTCTGACCCGAAGCTGTCCGTGCAGTCCAACTGGGGCGCCATCGGCGGCAACTACTACGAGGATGAGAACGGCGTCATGCGCTTCAACCTCGACGAGAAGGGCGACATCATCACCGGCACCGAGCATGGCGACTTCGGCAACAACTTCGGCAAGGCCCGCGTGAACACCACCACCTGCCGCGGCTCCATGATCGTTCTGAACGAGTACTACCTGACCGACGATCAGCCGGACGGCGTTGTGGAGTACACCTACGACGCCAAGAACCTGCTCGCCTTCCAGCGCGTTAACGGCAAGGACGCTGACCTGGAGAAGTACGACACCATTCCGAAGGTCATGCTGACCAATGCTGAGCAGCAGGAGATCTCACGCCTGGTGGAGATCACCAACCCGATCGTCAAGAAGTACGTCCAGCAGTGGGTCATCAACGGCAATGTTGACGCTACCTGGGACGCCTATGTGGCGGAGCTCAAGGGCGCCGGCATCGACCGCATTGTTGAGATCTATCAGACTGCTCTGGATCGCATCAACGGCGCTTCCTGATCGAAAGTAAAACTTGGGCAGAGAAGGAAGGCTTGCCTTCCTTCTCTGCCTCTTTTTGATGACTGCGCACGCATTTGCGCGGCAAACCTACACATCCCATACGAGGTGAACGTCTATGAGCACCCAAGGAAATCGTGATTATCGTCCTGCGTATCATTATGCTCCGCCTGCAGGCTGGATCAATGATCCCAACGGACTGACCTATGAAAATGGCATTTGGCATCTGTTTGCCCAGCATTATCCCGATGCGCCTGTCTGGGGCCCGATGCACTGGATTCATGCCACGAGCACGGATCTGCTCAACTGGCAGGACCAGGGTATTGCGCTTGCGCCCGATGAAAAGCTGGGCGCGATTTTCTCCGGCAGCGCCGTCATCGACAGGGGCAATACCTCCGGTCTGGGGCACGGCGTTGACCCGATGATCCTGATGTACACTTCTCACGGCAAAAATGAGCAGCAGAGCATTGCCTACTCGGATGATCGGATGCACTTTACGCCGTATGAGGGCAACCCTGTGATTGCCAATACCGCGCAGAAGGATTTCCGCGATCCGAAGGTCATCCGCAATGACAAGCTGGGCTGCTGGACGGTCGTGATCGCTGCGGGCGACCATGTCGAGTTCCATGCGTCCGACGACCTGATTCACTGGCGCAAGACCGGCGAATTCGGCGCGAAGGAGAACAGGCTGGGCGGCGTCTTTGAATGCCCGGATCTGTTCCCGCTGACGGCGCCCGACGGCTCGACCGTGTGGGTGCTCATCGCGAGCATGGCGCTGCAGGCTCCGTTTGGCGGTCACAGAACGCAATACTTCCTTGGTGCGTTTGACGGCGAGACGTTCCATGAGACGATTCCCGCACAGCATGCCAGGCTGCTGGATTCCGGCTATGACAACTATGCCGCCGTCACCTTCTTCGGCGCAGAGAAGCGCATGCTGCTGGGCTGGGGCATGGCCTGGGCCTATGCCGACAGGACGCCCACAAATGAATTCTGCGGCGTGATGACCTATGCCCGCGAGCTGTCGCTGGTGGATACCGATGACGGGCTGCAGCTCTCGTCCGCCCCGGTGACGCCGGAATTTGATCTCAGGGAGATCGAAGCGCAGACGCCGCCGTCTCCGCTGCCGCGCCATTATGTGCCCAAAACGGTGGGCGAGCTGCCGGCCGATCTGTTCCATGTGCGCGTTGAGGCGGATCAGGCCTTTACGCTGGCCCTGTCCAACGAGGACGGCGAGGTGCTCAACGTGTCCATCAGCACCGAGCAGAAGCTGGTTGTGGATCGCAGCAAAGCCGGCAGGAGCGGCTTCAGCCCGATCTTTGATTCCGGTCTGTTTGCCGTCACCACGGCGCAGCGTACCGCGCGCGGCAAGGCGACCGTGGATATTTACTTTGACCGGATGATCGCTGAGATCTTCACGGATCACGGCACGGTGTGCAACAGCACCGTCGTCTTCCCGGAGAAGCCGTACAGCAAGGCGACGCTCTGGGGCGAAGGAAAGCTCTATATCGGCGGCGTGAAGGAATCAGCCGATTGATGTCGAAATGAAACGCCGGGCTTTGGCCTGGCGTGAACATACAAACAGCGATGAGGTGAGCCGAAGTGGAACATATCTTTGATGCAAGAATCGCCCGCGTTGGCCAGGAGATGAAGCGGCTGTACATGTCGCTGTATCATGACGAGCATGCCTACGATTATTTTGTGAGCATGCTGCGCCGAAGCTATGGGGAAAGAAAAGCGCAGCTTCGCGCGCTGGACGAGGAGCGCCTTGCCAGGCCGGATTGGTTCAGGGAGCGCGGCGTGCTGGGCATGCTCATGTATACCCAGTGCTTCGGCGGCACGCTCAAGGGCGTGCAGAGCCATCTTGATTATCTGCAGGAAACCGGCGTCAATTATCTGCACCTGATGCCCCTGCTGGAGAGCCCCAGGGAGAAGAGCGACGGCGGCTATGCCGTGGCAGATTTCAGACGGGTTCAGCCGGAGCTGGGCACGATGGAGGATCTGGCGAGCCTTGCGGATGAATGCCACGAAAAGGGCATGGCGGTCTGCCTGGATTTTGTGATGAACCACACCAGTGAGGACCATGCGTGGGCCAAACGCGCGCGTGCGGGCGAGGTCGAGTATCAGCAGCGCTATTTCTTCTATGATGACTGGACGATTCCCAATCTCTACGAGGAGACGGTGCCGCAGGTCTTCCCGACGACTGCGCCGGGCAATTTTTCCTGGTGCGAAGAGGCGGGCAAGGTGGTCATGACCACGTTCTATCCCTATCAGTGGGATCTCAACTACGCCAATCCGACGGTGTTCAACGACATGACGGACGATATGCTGTTCCTGTGCAATCAGGGCGTGGATGTCATCCGCCTGGACGCGACGCCCTATATCTGGAAGGAGCTGCACACCAGCTGCCGCAACCTGCCGCAGGTGCATACGCTGGTTCGCCTGATGCGCCTGGCCTGCGAGTGCGTCTGCCCGGGCGTGCTGCTGCTGGGCGAGGTGGTCATGGAGCCGTCCAAGGTTGTGCCGTATTTCGGCACGGTGGATGAGCCGGAGTGCCATATGCTCTACAACGTGACGACCATGGCCAGCACCTGGCACACCGTTGCGACCCGGGATGTGCGCCTGCTGCGCAGCCAGCTGGACAAGGTCTTTGCGCTGCCCAAGGCGTACACGTTCCTCAATTACCTGCGCTGCCACGACGACATCGGCTGGGGCCTGGATTACGATTACCTGCTCCGCTTTGGCCAGGGCGAGGTGCCGCACAAGCGCTATCTTAATGATTATCTGACCGGCAAGTGGCCGGGATCGCCCGCCAGAGGCGAGCTCTACAACGACGATCCGCGTCTGGGCGATGCGCGCCTTTGCGGCACGACGGCCTCGCTGTGCGGCGCAGAGCAGGAGCCGGAGCAGGCGCTTCCCCGGATCGAGATGCTGCATGCGTTCCTGCTGACGCTCAGCGGCGTGCCGGTGCTTTACAGCGGCGACGAGATCGGCCAGTTCAACGACTATACGTATCACGATGACGCGGTCAAGCGCGCGGACAGCCGCTATCTGCATCGCGGCGCCTTCAGATGGGAGGACGCCGAAAAGAGAAATGACCCTGCGCAGTGGCAGGGCAAGATCTACGGCAGGCTGGCGGCGCTGGTCAGGGCGCGCAGAGAAAACAGCATCTTTGATGCGCAGGCGGATGTGTGGACGTTTGATACGGGCAGCGACCATGTGCTGGGCATCGGACGCTATTATAAGGGTGAAAAGCTGCTGGCGCTGTTCAATTTCGGCGATCAGGTACAGCGCATCGCCCTAGACGGCGAGTATGAGGATCTGCTGCATGAAGGAAAGCGTGTGACCGGCAGCGCAGAGCTGCCTTCGGGCGGTTTTGCCTGGCTGATCCATGAGCAATGAGGGGGAATGGCTGTATGAAGGATTACAGACCCGGATATCACTATCTGCCCAGGAAAAACTGGATCAACGACCCCTGCGGTCTGATTCAGCATCAGGGCGTCTATCATCTGTTTCATCAGTACAATCCGCATGGATATCAGTGGGGCGATATGCACTGGGGCCATGCGACGAGCCTGGATCTTGTCAACTGGAAGGAACAGAAGATTGCGCTGAAGCCGGATTTTGAACACGATGAAGAGCATTGCTTCACCGGAAGCGCCTATCATCTGCCGGACGGCCGCGCGGCCTTCTGCTATACCAGCATCAAGCTGGATCGCAAGCCGCAGCAGCGCTTTGCCTTCCCGACGGACGACAGCCTCGCAGAGCTTGTCCAGACGCAGGAAAACATGATGACGGACGCCGTGCATGAGCCGGGCATGGATGTGACGGAATGGCGCGATCCTGTCGTGCTCCGGCATGGAGAGGGCTATCTGATGGTACTGGGATGCCGTCTGGGCAATGAAGGCGGCGCCTGCCTGCTCTATACCAGCGAGGACGGCGTGCACTTCGCGTATCACAGCGTACTGGCCCGGGGCGGGGATCCGGACGAGCTCTCCTGGGAATGCCCCAACTTCATGCGCATGGGCGACAAGCATGTGCTGCTGTATTCGCCGTTCCGTCAGGCGCAGTATATCATCGGCACGCTGACGGACGATCTGCGCTTCATACCGGAGGGCAGAGGCATCGTGGATGAAAGCGATGACAACGATGGCTTCTATGCGCCGCAGTCCTTCCGCGATGACAGGGGCAGGCAGCTGATCATCGGCTGGATGACCGACAGGTCCCGCGGGAAGTGGGAGGGCATTGAAGGCTGGTCCGGCTGCATGAGCCTGCCGCGTGAGGTGTATCTGGAGGACGGCATCTTCAAGATGCGCGTGATCGATGAGGTGAACCAGCTGGCTGCGGACTGCGAGCAGGGCGAGCTGCCGGTCGTGGCCTGCAAGGCAGGCGAGCAGTATCGCCTGGTCATCGATGCCGAGCTGGAGCAAAGCGGCTGCATCACCTGCGAGCTGCTCGCTTCGCCGGACGGCGAGGAGAAGACCGTCGTTCAGCTTTTTGGAAACGGACGCCTGGTGCTGGACCGCAGCTGCGCCTCGAAGCATCCGGTGCATACCGGCCTGTCCGAGCGCCGCATTTCCCTGCCGCAGGGCAAGGCACATCTGGAAATCTATGTCGATCATTCCGTCATTGAGATTGGCGGAAACGGCGAGTGGATCTCCTCGCGCGTGTATCCCTCCCGCGAGGATGCGCTCGAGCTGAATGTGCGCCTGGAGGGCGGAAAGGGCAGCTACGCGCTTTCCCAGATGAAGAATTGTGAGAAGTGATCCGTGCAGGGAGGAAGCAGGATGGGATATGATGTCGTCGCCCTCGGCGAACTGCTGATTGATTTTACGCCCGGGGCGCTCAGCGACCAGGGCAATCCGACCTTTGAAGCCAATCCCGGCGGCGCGCCGTGCAACGTGCTCTCCATGCTGGGACGCTTTGGCCACAAAACCGCCTTCATCGGCAAGGTGGGCGAGGATATGTTCGGCCGCATGCTGGCAAACGCCATCACCGAATGCGGCATCAGCGCAGAGGGACTGCGCTTTGATCCGGACGTCAATACCACGCTGGCCTTCGTTCAGAAGCTGCCCAACGGCGATCGTGACTTCTCCTTCTACCGCAAGCCGGGCGCGGATATGATGCTGCGCGAGGACGAGATCAGCGAGGAGATGATTGCGGGCGCGAGGATTTTCCACTTCGGCACGCTGTCCATGACGCATCCCGGCGTGGAGGCTGCAACCAGGCGGGCCATTGGCTATGCAGAAAAGCATGGCGTTCTGCGTTCCTTTGACCCGAACCTGCGCGAACCGCTGTGGAAGGATCTGGAGGATGCCAGGCGCGCGATCCGCTATGGCCTTGCGCATTGCGATGTGCTGAAGATCTCCGACAACGAGATTCAGTGGCTGACGGGAGAAGAGGACTTCACAGCGGGTGTCAGTGCCCTGCGCTCGGCGTATGATATTCCGCTGATCCTCGTCTCCATGGGTCCGAACGGCAGCCGGGCCTATACGAAGGAGCTGATGGTCGAGGTGGGCGCACGCCTGAATCCCCATACCATCGAAACCACCGGCGCGGGGGATACCTTCTGCGCCTGCGTGCTGCACGATGTGCTGGAAAACGGCCTTGAGACGTTCACCAGGGAGCGCCTTGAGCACATGCTCAATGTGGCCAATGCCGCGGCTTCCATTGTCACCACGCGCCGCGGCGCGCTGCGCGTGATGCCCACGCCGCAGGAGATTGAAGCCGTTTTGTGATGCGTTTCATGCGCATGCACCGGGAAGGCAGTCGCTCCGGTCTCTTGGCCGGCGGTGCATGTTTTGAGAAGCCCGGTTTTGATGGCCTGCCTGATCGATACTGATGAAGGAGGAGACAAACATGGCACAGGTACATTGCAATTTCTTTTCCTATTCGCTGGGATATCCTGTGGATATCGAAGTGATTCTTCCGTCGTTTACAGCCAGCGACATGGATAAGGCGCATACCCATGCGCTGCCGGCTAAATTCCCGGTGATCTATTTGCTTCACGGGTATTCCGGTGACTATCGGGCATGGCTGCGCTACACCAGCATTGAGCGTTATGCGGAGGAGCACCGCATTGCTGTGGTCACGATCTCCTGTCACAACAAGGCGTACCAAAACGCGCCGCTCGGCGAAAACTTCTATGATTTCCTGAACAGTGAGCTGCCTGAGTTTGTAGAGAACTACTTCCCGATTTCCTCGGATCCCAAGGCGCGCTGCATTGCAGGGTTTTCCATGGGCGGCTACGGCGCACTGCTGCACGGCCTTCAGAATCCGGAGCGCTACTGCGCCATCGGCGCCTTTGCGCCCGGAATTACGGAGGGGACGCCCAAGACAGATCCTGAAAGAATCATGAGAGCGGATCTGTATGCGGTGACGAATGCGGCGCTTGACTCCGGAAAGAAGCTGCCGGATCTGTTTATGTGCATCGGCGAGCGCGATTTCCTCTATGAACGCGTCACCCGCTATCATGAGACGTTCAAGGACAAGTGGCATGGCGCCCGCTATCGATTTGACGATTTGCCGGGCTTTGAACACGAGTTTGCCTTCTGTGACAAAGAGGTTCTGGCGTTCATCGAATGGCTTGACCGGGATGATGTTTTCTCGAAGATGGCCAAGAACAAGGTGTGATGAACCGGACTGTATCCCATTGAGCGGACGCGATGCTGTTCTCGGATTCAGATGACACATCTGTCCAAACTATATCAATAGAAAGAGCCGCACAGGACGCGCATTTCTGCGATTCCTGTGCGGCTCTTTTCTCAGTTGTTCAGCTGTCTTTCCAGCGCCTGCAGGCTCTCCTCCTTCAAAACGCCCATAAGGCTTGTCACGGCCATCAGCGCCTCGTCCATCGGGAATCCGTCCCGGCGGATGAAGAGGAGCATGAGCTTGTCCCGCCGTGCCTCAAGCGCCTGTGCCGCGGCAAGCCCTGCATCCGTCAGACGCGCCCTGCCATAGCGCGCCTTCTCGATGAAGCCGCGCTCGATCATCTGCTCCAGCATCCCGTGAACGCTGGGACGGGTGACGCCAAGGATGCGGGCGATGTTCTTGGAGGCGACGTCCTCACCCATGGTTGTCAGGGAGAGGACAGCCAGGAGAAAGCGGATCTGGTTGACGGTCAGGTTCATGACGCATAAACGCTCCGTTTCTTAATGGCAGCCGTGGCACTTGCCGCAGTTTCCGTCGCAGCCGCCGTTGCCGCTGCGCTTGTCCCTGACCATCTTGATGATGACGGCTGCCACGATGATGGCCAGAATGCCGCCGATGATCCATGTCGCCATATGCGGACACTTCCTTTCCGTTTTAGGTAGAGGGGAAGATCAGACCTTCTGCGTCAGGTGGTTGTCGTCGTACCTGTTCCTGCGCACCAGCATGTACACGAGGCTCGCCAGCAGCGCAAGGGCGATGAACGACCAGACGGTGACGTCCGCTCCAGAAACGACGCGCCCCAGCTGGTAGACGATCAGGGCGATGACGTAGGCAAAGCCGCACTGGTAGCCGATGGCGAACCACGTCCACTTGGCGCTGTTCATCTCGCGCCGGATCGCGCCGATGGCCGCAAAGCACGGCGCGCAGAGGAGGTTGAAGATCATGAAGGCGTAAGCCGCCAGCTGGCCGTAGCCGCCGCTCGTCTCATCAAAGGCCGCGGCAATCGGGGTAAGCGTTTCCTCCATGCGCTCCGCGTCGCCCTCGTCGATGATGTCTGCCGTCGCTTCCTCATCCGTGTCGGTGCCGTAGACGATGCCGAACACGTTGACGACCTCCTCCTTGGCCACCAGGCCGGTGATCGTCGCGACGGTCGGGCGCCAGTCCGCAAAGCCCAGCGGATGGAAGATGGGCGCAATCACGCCGCCCACGCGGCCCAGAATGCTGTTGTCCGCGTCCTCGACTGCGCCGAAGGTCGCGGGCGCATCCTCAGCAAGCTCGACAGCCGAGGGGTTCTCTGACGTCAGCTCCGCCTCCGGCACGCGCGCCTCCCAGCCGTAGGACTGGGCAAACCAGATGATGATGGAGGACACGAGAATGACCGTGCCCGCGCGCTTGATGAAGCTCCAGCCGCGCTCTCCCATGCTGTGCAGCACGTTCCTGGCGCTGGGGAAGTGGTACGCCGGCAGCTCCATGACGAACGGCGCGGGATCGCCCGCGAACATCCTCGTCTTCTTGAGCATGATGCCGCTGACGATGATGGCCGCCATGCCGATGAAGTACGCGGAGACGGCGACCCAGCCTGCGTTGTGGAACAGCGCGCCCGCGATCAGCGCGATGATGGGCATCTTCGCGCCGCAGGGCATGAACGTCGTGGTGATGATGGTCATCTTGCGGTCGCGGTCGTTCTCGATCGTGCGGGACGCCATGACTCCCGGCACACCGCAGCCCGTGCCGATGAGCATCGGGATGAAGCTCTTGCCCGAGAGGCCGAACTTGCGGAAGATGCGGTCCATGATGAACGCGATGCGCGCCATGTAGC